>DASUZD010000075.1:0-4897 GCA_036377055.1 Gaiellaceae bacterium
CTTCTCCGTCTTGCGCGCGCCCGCGAACTGCGTGTGGTGGCGTGCGGCGACGAGCAGCAGGTGCGCGCCGAGCAGCGTCGCGATCAAGATCGGGAGGAGGAACACGTGCGCGACGTACATCCGCGACCAGAACTGCGGCGGCCCCGGAAACGGCCCGCCCCAGGCGAGCTCCGCGAGGTGCGCCCCGACGAGCGGGATCGAGACGAGCACCGAGTAGCCGATCGCGAGGCCCATCCCGGAGAGGAGGTCGTCGACGAGCGAGTAGCCGAGGTAGCCCTCGAGCAGCGCGGCGACGAACATCGAGAGGCCGAGGTAGTACGTGAGATCGCGCGGCTTGCGGAACGCGCCGGTGAAGAGGATCCGGACGAGATGGAGGACGATCGCGACGAGGAACACGTCGGCCGCCCAGTGGTGCGTCTGCCGGATCAGCAGTCCCGCCTTGACCTTGAAGGACAGGTCGAGCACGGACCGGTACGCCTGGGTCATCTCCGTCCCCTGGAGCGGGCCGTACGCGCCGTGGTAGTACGTCGTCGCCGTCGACGGGTCGAAGAAGAGCGTCAGGTAGATCCCGGTCGCGACGAGGACGACGAACGAGTAGAGCGCGACCTCGCCGAGCAGGAACGACCAGTGGTCCGGGAAGACGTAGCGGAGCGCCTTGCGGAGCAGCGGCGCACTGCCGGTGCGCTCGTCGAGGAAGCGGACGGTGCGGCGGATCAACGGGCCCTCCTGGAGCGCACGCCCCACCACCCCGGGCCGACGGGGCCTGAGAAGTTCCCGGCCGCGCGAAGCTCTCCGCCGCTGGCGATCGTGAGCGGCAGCTGAGGGAGCGGCCGGCCGGCCGGGCCGAAGAGGACCGTTCCTCCCGTCGCCGGGTCGAACGTCGAGTAGTGGCACGGGCAGACGAGCGCCGGGCGCGGCTGCACCTGCGGGAAGGTCGGCTTGCGATAGAGCGCGATCGCGCACGCCGCGTGGGTGCAGATCTTCGAGTAGGCGACGATGCCCTGCGGCGCCCATCCGTCGCGGCCGTCCGGCAGCTTCAGCTCGTCCGGCGCGAGCCGCACGACGACGACCGGCGCGCCGAGCTGCTCGCGGTCCGCGCCCTCCGGGAACGCCGTGTAGAACGCCTTCCGGTGGATCTCGTGCGCGAGGAGCGGCTTGCCGTGCTCGTCCACGAGCCGGATGCCTCGTCGCCACGGCGTGCGCAGGAGCGGCGCGATCTCGAGCGCGGGGCCGAGCGACAGCGCCGGAGTGACCAGCGCCGCGCCAATCGCCGCCCCCGCCGCGCCGCCTCCGACGACGAGCAGGCGCTTGCGGGTGAACCGGTCGCCGCTCTCTTCGACGAGCTGGTCGAGCGCCTCCTGCTCGCTCGGATGCGCGGGCGGCGGATAGTCCTCCTCGAGCTCCTCGGTCACGACGAGCCGGTGGGCGATAACGATCAGCGCCGCTGCGAGGAAGGCGAACGCGAGGCCGAGCGACAGGCCCAGGAACTGCGTCTTGTGCCCGATCCCGTCGACCGCGTAGACGACGACGAAAGCGGTCGCCGAAAGCGCTACCAGCCCGAACAGCGCGAGCACGACGAGCTCCGACCCCGGCGAAGGCGGCGCCTCCGGGAGGATCCGTTCCCGGTCGACGCGCGGGGGCCGCCGGCCGCGGCCGAGCACGAGCGCGAGCAGGGCGACGAACCAGCGTCTCACGCCGCGTTTCTCCTGCCGATCGCGAGGCACGTCGCGACGAGAACGGCCCCGGCGAGCAGCCACGCGACGAGCCCTTCCGGGACCGGCCCGACGTGGCCGATCGACCACCCGCCCGGATCGGCCGGGTGCTTTGCCCACTCGACGTACGCGACCAGCGAATCCAGGTCACGGTTCGAGATCTCGTCGGTGCCGAAGCGCGGCATCAGGTACGGCCCGATGCGGACGGCCTCGGCGACCTGCGTCGGCGTCGCCCGGTCGAGCCTCGGCACGCGCGCGCCCGTGACGTAACCGCCCTCCGCGACGACCTGATGGCACCCCGCGCAGTGGTCGGTGAAGAGCCGGAGGCCACGCGGGACGCTGCCGCGCTCGGGGTGCGGCGTCGGCACCCGAGGCCCGCGCCCGAGCGAGGCGACGTAGCGGACGAGCGCGTCAATCTGGTCGTCCGAGAACGGTGACCGCTTCCGCCACGGCTGTTCATGCGGGTTCCGGAGCGGCATGTAGCCGGTGCGGAGGTAGAAGTCGGCCGCGCGCGCACCGACGTGACGAAGCGACGGGCCGCGGCCATTCACACCACGCCCACCGACGCCGTGGCACGTGGCGCAGTGCTCCGCGTAGAGACCCGCGCCGTTCTCGGCGCCCACCACGCCAGGCAAAGCGAGCGCGACCGCAACGGCAGCGGTTGCCGCAAGCGCTTTCACGCCTGCGTGCACGGGTGCCAATAGAGCGACCCGATCCCGTCGAGCAGGATCGCGCCGAGGAAGAGGACGTTCCCGGCGCTCGCGCACGCCGAGAGGAAGTGGAGGCGCCCTCGGGGCGGCGGGTCGTCTTCGCCCGCGTCGCGGGTCCTGAGGAAGGTCGTGACCGCCGCCGCCTCGGCCGCGAGCGCGACGACGCCTGCCGCGATCGTGAGCGCGAGCTTCCACGTCTGGTCGTCGATCCCCCACCGCGCGCTGCCCGGGTTACAGCGGGCGACCGCGATCGCGAAGATCCCAAGATGCTGGAGCGTCCAGGCGGCCGCACCCCCGAAGAGCCCGAACCACTGGAGCAGCTCGATCCGTCTCGGTGCGTGAGCGACGATCACAGGGCCGGCGAGACCTGCGTGAGGACGACTAGGACCGCGAGCGCGTTCACGAAGTGCCAGTAGAAGGCGGTCGCGCGGAGGCCGTTCAGGCGGTACCCGGTCAATCCGCGGACGAGCCGGGCCAGGAGCCAGACGTCGAGCAGCAGCCCGACCGCGACGTGCGCGTGGTGCGCGCCGACCAGCGTGAAGTACGCCGACCCGTACGCCCCCTGCTGCGGAGTGAACTTGTCCAGGTCGGCGAGGAAGAGGTGGATCTGGACGCTGAAGTAAGAGGCCTGGGTCACGAACGCGAGACCGAGGGCCCCCCGCGCGGCGCCGACCCGCCCCGCGCGCGCCGACCGCGACGCGACGTGCATCGGCGCGCTGGACGCGACGAGCACCGCCGTCAGGATCAGCGCCAACGCGACCTTCGGCTCGGGAACCCCCGGCGGCGGCCAGTGGACGGCGCGGAAGCGGAGATAGAAGTACGTCCCGATCAGGAGACCGAACAGCATCGCCTCGCTCGCGCAGAAGATCGCGATCCCCCACCAGCCGTTCGGGTAGGCGACCCGGCGGCGCTCGAGGCGGACGGATTCGGCGGCAGTGCTCACGCGGTCTCCAAGGCCGGCTCCTGCAAATGCCAGCCCGCGAGCGCGAAGAGCGCCGCGACCGTCAGCAGCCCCGCGATCACGAAGTGGGCGAGCAGGAGCATCACGAAGAGGAGCGTGACGCAGACGGCAAGCGTCACGGGCCAGATCGACTCGGACGGCATCTCGAGGATCTCGTCGAGCTCCCCGTCGACGACAGTCGAGGCCGGCGTCTCGTGCCCCTCCTCCAGCGTGAGCACGCCGAGCTCGAGGCGCGGCGGATCCCCCGCGCGATCCTCGAGGTCCCAGTTCGGGTACGGGCTCGTCACCTTCGGGATGACCGCGAAGTTGTAGTGCGGCGGCGGCGACGACGTCGTCCATTCGAGCGTGCCGCCGAAGAAGGGGTCAGGCCCCGAGACAGGTCCGTAGAGGCGGCTCCAGACGAGGTTGCCGAAGATGAGCAGGAGGCCGGCCGTGAGCAGGAACGCGCCCACGGTCTCCGAGAGGTTGTACGCGTCCCAGCCGAGGCCGGAGTCGTACGTGTAGACCCGGCGCGGCATCCCGAGCAGGCCGACGATGTGCATCGGGAAGAACGTCAGGCTCGTCCCGAGGAAGGTGAGCCAGAACGACGCCTGGGCGGCGCGCTCGTGGTAGACGCGCCCCGTGACCTTCGGGAACCAGTAGTACATCCCGCCGAGGATCGGGAAGACCGCCGCGCCGAAGATGATGAAGTGGAAGTGCGCGACGACGAAGTACGTGTCCGTCGTCGCCTGGTCGAACGGGATTGCCGCGAACATGATCCCGGAGAGGCCGCCGATCACGAAGAACGTGATGAAGCCGCCGATGAAGAGCAGCGGCGCGCGGAACTCGGGCTTCCCCATCATCACCGTGGCCGTCCACGCGAAGATCTGAATCGTCGACGGGATCACGACGAGCATGCTCGCGGCGGCGAAGATCACCAGGGTCGCGAGCGGCAGGCCGGTCGCGAACATGTGGTGCGCCCAGACGCCGAAGCCGATGAACGCGACGAGGATCTCCGCGATCGCGACGAGCGGGAACGCGATCATCCGGTGCTTCGCGAACGTCGGGATGATGGACGTCGCGATCCCGAACGCGGGTAAGACGATGATGTAGACCTCGGGGTGCCCGAAGAACCAGAACAGGTGCTGCCAGAGCAGCGGGCTCCCGCCGCCGCCGACGTCGAAGAAGTGGAAGTTCAGGCGCCGCTGGAGCTCGAGCAGCACGCAGTCGAGCGTCAGCGCCGGCAGCGCGAAGACGAGCGAGAACGAGACAGCGAGGATCGCGAAGCAGAAGAGCGGCATCCGGTTCAGCGACATCCCCGGCGCGCGCAGCTTGAAGATCGTGACGATGAAGTTCACGGACGCGGCGATCGACGAGATCCCGTTGAAGATCAGCCCGAGCGCGTAGAAGTCGATGTTCAGGCCGGGGTCGAAGCGTCGCAGCGCGAGCGGCACGTAGTTGAACCAGCCCGCGTCGGGAAGCATCCCGCCGAAGAGGCCGGCGTAGATGAAGACCCCGGAGCCGAGGAAGAGCCA
>DASUZD010000076.1:0-17000 GCA_036377055.1 Gaiellaceae bacterium
TAGTCACTGCATAGCGGTGGACCCCGCCCAGCTTGTCCGCCGGATCTGGGACCGCGACGCGTCCATCTGGACCGACTCCGGCGAGGAGCAATGGCTCGGGTGGCTCGAGGAGCCGGCGCGGATGCTTCCGTGGGCGGCGGATCTCACGTACTTCGCCGAGGACGCCCTCGAGCAGTTCGACGACTGCGTGCTGCTCGGCATGGGCGGCTCGAGCCTCGCGCCCGAGGTGCTGCGCCGGACCTTCGACGCGCCGTTTCTGCACGTCCTGGACACGACGCATCCGCAGGCGATCCGCGCCCTCGAGGCGCAGCTCGACCTCGACCGGACGCTCTTCGTGTCGGCGTCGAAGTCCGGCTCGACCCTCGAGACGCGCTCCCACACCGACTACTTCTGGGAGAAGACCGGCGGCCACGGCTCGCACTTCGTCGCGATCACCGATCCCGGCTCGTCGCTCGAGGCGCTTGCGCACAAGCGGGCGTTCCGCGCCATTTTCCACGGCGTGCCGTCGATCGGCGGGCGCTACTCGGCGCTCTCGCCGTTCGGGATGGTGCCCGCCGCGCTGATGGGGATCGAGCTCGACCGGCTGCTCGGCGTCGCGGAGGAGATGGCGGAGCAGTGCCGGTCGGAGAAGGACGACAACCCCGGCCTCGAGCTGGGGCTCGCGTTCGGCCACGGCTTCCTCCACGGCCGCGACAAGGTGTGCATCAGGGAGACGCCGGGGAAGTTCGGGCTCTGGGCGGAGCAGCTGCTCGCGGAGTCGACCGGCAAGGACGGTAAGGGCCTCGTGCCTGCGCCGGCAGAGGATCCGAACGCGGCCGACCGTCAGCCCGCGGTTCCGCTGATCGACGACCCGTACCACATCGGCGGCGAGTTCTTCCGCTGGGAGTTCGCAACCGCTGTCGCGGGGCATTACCTGGAGATCAATCCGTTCGACCAGCCGAACGTCCAGGAGGCCAAGGACCGGACGAAGGAGGTGCTCGACTCGGGCGACGACCCGCCCGTCGAGCCGGAATCGTCGCCGGACATCCTGTTCGCCCAGGCGCGCCCGGGCGACTACGTCTGCCTCCAGGCGTTCGTCGACCCGACCGAGGAGGCGGAGGAGCGGCTCTACGCGCTCGCGCGCCAGGCCCGCGAGGAGACGGGCTGCGTCGTCACGCACGGCTTCGGTCCGCGCTACCTGCACTCGACCGGCCAGCTCCACAAGGGCGGGCCGGCCACCGGCCTCTTCCTCCAGATCGTCGACGACACGGGGGACGAGCTGGCGATTCCCGGCCAGCCGTTCGGCTTCGGGCGGCTGATCCGTGCGCAGGCGGCAGGCGACTACGCATCGCTCAAGGAGCGCGGCCGGCGGGTCGCGCGCGTCCGAATGGAGGACCTCTGAGATGAAGCTCGGCATGATCGGCCTGGGCCGCATGGGCAGCGGGATGACGGAGCGCCTCCGCGACGGCGGCCACGAGGTGATGACATACGACCCGCACGTCGACTCGACGGCGGACTCGCTCGAGGAGCTGATCTCGCAGCTCGAGCCGCCGCGCGTCGTCTGGATGATGATCCCGGCCGGCGAGATCACCGAGCAGACGCTCGAGGAGCTGCTCCCGCACGTCGAGGCCGGCGACATCGTCGTCGACGGCGGGAACTCGAACTTCCGCGACTCGATCCGGCGCCACACGACCGCGCAGGACAAGGGGGTCCACTACGTCGACGTCGGCGTCTCGGGCGGCGTCTGGGGGCTCGAGATCGGCTTCTGCCTGATGGCCGGCGGCGAGGACGAGCCGGTCTCGCACATCGAGCCGATCCTCGAGACGCTCGCGCCGCCGGACGGCTACGCGCACGTCGGCGGCCCCGGGGCCGGGCACTTCGTGAAGATGATCCACAACGGCATCGAGTACGGCCTGATGCAGGCGTACGCCGAGGGGTTCGAGGTCATGCAGGCATCGCCGGAGTACGACCTCGACCTGCACGAGATCGCCGGGATCTGGCGCTACGGGTCCGTCGTGCGCTCCTGGCTGCTCGAGCTCCTCCACGCGGCGTTCGAGAAGGAGGGGTCGCACCTCGAGAAGATCCGCGGCTACGTCGAGGACTCCGGCGAGGGACGCTGGACGATCGCCGAGGCGATCGCGGAGGACGTGCCCGTGCCGGTGATCAGCGCCGCGCTCTACGCGCGCTTCGCGTCCCGGCAGGACGAGTCGTTCGCGGCCAAGGTCAACGCGGCGCTTCGGAACCAATTCGGGGGCCACGCCGTCCGCGCGGTCGAGGCGGCGCAGGCGAGCCCGGACCCGCGCTGATGGCCACCGTGGCCGAACCGGTCGAGCAGCGCGAGAACCCGCTTCTCGAGGGGCTTCAGCTCCAGCGGAAGCCGGAGCCGTGCGCGCTGACGATCTTCGGCGCGTCCGGCGACCTGACCCAGCGGAAGCTGTTCCCGGCGCTCTACTCGCTGGCGTTCCGCCGGCTCCTCCCGGAGGAGTTCGCAGTCGTCGGCGTCGCGCGCAGCGAAGAGACGACCGAGGGCTGGATCGCCGCGATGAAGGAGGCGGTGCAGAAGCACGGCCGGGACGAGCTCCGAGAGGACATCTGGGAGCAGCTCGCCAGCGGCATGCGGTACGTCGCGATGGACTTCGCCGACGAGAACCGCGAGAACGAGCTCGCGAAGACGCTGACCGAGCTCGACGAGCAGCGGGGCACGAAGGGAAACCGCGTCTACTACTTCGCCGTACCGCCGGAGGCGATCGGCATGCTCGTCGACGCGCTCGGGAAGCGGCGGGGCGCCGAGGGCTGGACCCGCCTGATCATCGAGAAGCCGTTCGGCTGGGACCTCGACTCCGCGCGCGCGCTGAACAAGAAGCTCTGGGAGCACTTCGACGAGTCCGAGATCTTCCGGATCGACCACTACCTGGGCAAGGAGACGGTCCAGAACATGCTGGCGCTCCGGTTCGCGAACGGCATCTTCGAGCCGATCTGGAACCGCCAGTTCATCGACCACGTGCAGATCACCGTCGCCGAGTCGATCGGCATCCAGGGCAGGGCCGCGTACTACGAGAAGGCTGGCGCGATCCGAGACATCTTCCAGAACCATCTGCTCCAGCTCGTCGCGCTGACGGGGATGGAGCCGCCGATCGACTTCACGGCCGACTCCGTCCGCGCGGAGAAGGTCAAGGTGCTGCGCTCCATCCACACGCCTGGCCCGAAGAGCGTCGTCCGCGGCGAGTACGGGCGCGGATTCATCGAGGGCAAGGAGGTGCCGGGCTATCGCGAGGAGCCGGGCGTCGCTCCGGACTCGCTCACGGAGACGTACGTCGCCGCGAAGCTCTACGTCGACAACTGGCGCTGGGCCGACACGCCGTTCTACGTGCGGATGGGCAAGCGCCTGCCGCGCCGCGAGACGACGATCGCGATCCAGTTCAAGCGCGCGCCGCACCCGCCGTTCGAGGAGACCGCCGCCGAAGGGCTGCGCCCGAACGTCCTCCTCGTGCACATCCAGCCCGACGAGGGCGTCTCGCTCGCGATCGGCGCGAAGGTGCCCGGGCAGGGCTTGTTGATCCGCACCGTGCACATGGACTTCCTGTACGGCGGCGCCTTCCGCACGGGCCTGCCCGAGGCGTACGAGCGGCTGATCCTCGACACGCTGCTCGGCGACGCGACGCTCTTCACCCGCGCGGACGAGGTCGAGGAGCAGTGGTCGCTCGTGGACGCGATCGTCGCCGCGTGGCGCCGCGACCGGCCGGCCTTCCCGAACTACCCGGCGGGCACGTGGGGGCCGCCGAGCGCCGACGACCTGATCCACCGGGACGGGAGATCGTGGCGAAGGCACTGACCGAGGACTGGACCGGCGAGGACGTCGCGATCGCCGAGATCGAGCACCGCCTCAACGAGCTGCGGGCGCTCGCGACGGAGGCAGGCGAGGCGCCGTACCAGCGGACGAGCGTCATGACGCACTGCGCGTGGGTGCCGGAGGAGTGGGTCGAGGCGGCGCAAGAGGTGCTCGCCGGGCTCGCGGAGCGCCACCCGTCACGGACGATCATCCTGATCCCGGATCCCGACGCGGGGAGAGACGCGATCGACGGTCACGTCTCGCTCCAGTGCTTCCCACTCGAGGGCGAGGGCACGGCGGTTTGCTCCGAGGTTGTAGAGCTGCGGCTCCGCGGTTCCCGGGCGAAGGCGCCGGGCAGCATCGTCCAGCCGCTGCTCATCTCGGACCTGCCGGCCTTTCTGCGCTGGCGCGGCCAGCCTCCGTTCGGCGCGCCCGAGTTCGAGCAGCTCGTCGACGTCGTCGATCGCCTGATCGTCGACTCGAGCGAGTGGGACGACCTGCCGTTCGCCTACGGCAAGCTTGCGAAGGTCTTCGACCGCGTGGCCGCCTCGGACATCGCCTGGCGGCGCACGCTCGAGTGGCGCCTCGAGCTGGCCGGGCTCTGGCCGAAGATCGCCGAAGCGCGCGAGCTCCGCGTGCGAGCCCGATACGCCGAGGCGCTCCTGCTCGCCGGCTGGCTGCGCTCGCGGCTCGACGTCGACCTGCGCCTCGTCCACGAGGAGGCGGACGAGCTGGAGGCGGTCGCGGTCGACGGCGAGGAGGTCGCGAAGCCGAAGGGCGAGCGGCCGACCCCCGCCGACCTCCTCTCGGCCGAGCTCGACCGCTTCGGCGCGGACCGCATCTTCGCCGAGGCCGTCCGGCACGCCGCAGACCTGCCTCGATAGCCGCGGCGCCGACTACTCGATCGGCTCGAGATTCCCGATCCGCCAGCGCACCGACTCGTCGGAGGGGCACGTCCACGACGCGACGTTGTCGACCGTGATCGCAATCAGCGCATGGTCGTGAGCCGGGCATCGAGGCCAGAGAGGCGGAACCTCCTCGTCCATGACGACTTCCTGCAGGAGATGCGCCGAGATTGCGACAGTCGACTCGGAACCATCAGGCCATGGGAGGGTGGAGGCCGGGCGCCCCTCCAAGAAGACCGGGACGTACCACCCGGGCAGTGTCTCCAGCGGAGGGTCCTCGACCGGTTCTCCGAGCGTGTATCCCGCGCTCTCAGGCCGTTGTCGGAGATCGTGTTCTAACCGTTCTCGCATCCTCCCGCGTCTCGGTGGCCGAATGGTCGTCCCTCCTACGGGTGGAGATCGAATGTCGTCCTGAACTCCATCGCCGGCAGCATCGGCGGTGTTTCGTGCCCGCGATTGTCGTAGATCCTCAGGTGGAGCGTCACGTCATTTCCCTCGCGGAACTTGCCACGCGCGCGAGCGCCCGAAGGTGTCCGGTACCGGTAGACGTGATCGCTGGGGCTGCTGGCATGGAGCCTCCACTCGTCAGTCGGCCAGAACCCCTTCGCCTCGTCTCGAGAGACGTTCGGGTTCGTGAGGTGCCGGGGTCGCTCGAACCCCTCGTCGTTGACGACGTAGTCGCCCCGGACGTTCGTGATGAAGCCGAGCCCGTCTTGCGACGACTTCGTGAAGTTCAGGTACCACTCGAATCCGCAGACGGGCTTGCCCCTGTCGATCTTGTGGCACTTCACACGGAGGAGAACCGTGCAAAGGTGCGCGTGCGGCTGGCATTCTGTTCCGCCCGGGCCAGTGAAGCACCGAGGCCCGTAGATCTCCTTCTTCTGCACGCCCTTCTGGCCCGGGTAGAACGGCGGGTGGGGCGCATGGCCGTCCTTCTCGACGAACGTGACCGGATTCCCGCCGGCGTAGGCGTAGCGGTTCTCGGTGGGCTCGTTCTGCGAAATCCCGAGCTCGTCGGTCGCGTCGCGGAAGAAGTCCTGCTGGAGGAAGCGGCCGTCGTCCGGCTCGTACCGCCTGGCGCCCATGTCGATCGAGCGCGAGCCGGAGTCGAAGCGCTTGTCGTTGAACCTGAACGCGTTGAATGGGTTCGTCGCGTCGAGGTCGCCGCGCGAGATGCTCCCGTCGAGGTTGCCGTACGGCTTGTAGCCGTACGAATCCGCGACGGCACCTGAGTCGTCGACCAGCAGCGAGACGTCGCCCCGCATGTTGCGACCGTACGAGTAGTCCTGGGTCGACGAGGTCGTGACGGTCGCGTCGACCCGCTCGTCGGCGAGGTCGTACGTGTAGCGCTTGCTCGTCGTCGATGCACCACTCTGCGTATCGGAGCTGATCTCGTCGCTCGTGACGAGGTACGTGAAGCTGCTCGTCCGGGCCGGTCCACCGTTCTGGACCTCCGTCTGGTTCGAGACCCGATCGAAAGCGTCGTAGACGTAGCTGGTGTCGACGGTGGCATTCGTCCGGTAGGACTTGAACGCCTTCATCCGGTCGAGCGGGTCGAACTTGTACCAGTCGCGGAGACCGGGCTTTGCGCTGCCGTCTCCGTCACAGAGCGAGGCGGTGTAGCCCGGATCGGTGACGCAACGGATGTCGCCGGTCTTCGAGTCGTAGAAGTACAGCTGGTTCGGCACGCCGTTGATCGTCAGCGACTTCAGCTGGCCGGCGGTGTTGTAGGTGTAATCGCGCGTTCGCGCGTTCGCACCGGTCACGACCTCCTTCGTCACGTTGCCCTCGAGCGTGTCCACGCCGGTCGTGGTCGCGTCGAGCGTGTAGGCGGTCGTGCTGGCCTCCGTCCCCGGAAGCCCGTTCACCCACTGCGTCAGTCGGTCGCGCGCGTCGTATGCGAACGTCGCGGCGCACGACGTGGCTCGGCACGATGCGGTGCCGGGCCCCTGCAACGTGAACGTGTCCTTCGTTCGGTTCCCGTTGAGATAGACGCCGCCGGTCTCGTAGTCGAGCGTATGCGACTCGATCAGGTTCGCGGGCGTCTGCGTGCCCTTCCATGACTGCACCGTCTGGGGACGGCCGTTCTGGAAGTAGGTCCACGCGGTCTGCCGCTTAATGGGCCAGTTGGTCGGGGTGCAGGTGCCGTCGCTCTTGCTGACGACCTCACCGGTCTGCCAGCTGTTTCGGAGGTACGTCGCGGTCAGCTGGCGGTCGTCGGCGCAGCCGGCGCCGTTCGCGTCGAGCTGCGACGTGAACCTGTCGGCCTGGTCATACCCGAAGGTCTGCGTTCGGCCTTCGTCGAGCCGCGTTTGCAGGTTGCCGTTCGCGTCGTACGTGTAGTCGGTGATGCGCCACGCGGGCGGCGTCTGGCCGGGCGGCTCCTTCCGCTGGCGGATCTCGGTCGGCTCGTCGAAGCCGTTGTAGTCCTGTTCGACGACGAGCGGCGACTCGGTCGGGCTGTCGACGCCGCTCGCGTCTTCGGTCCTGATTAGGTTGTTGTCGAGGTCGTAGGTGTACTTGCTCGGATGCCCGTTCGGGTCGGCCTGCTCCTTCAGCTCCCCGTCGTCGTAGTAGGTCCACGTCTCCTCCGGACCACCCGCCGGCTTGCGCGAGCTCTGCCAGCCCTGGGCGGTGTAGTCGAAGGTCGTGACTCCCTTGTCCGGGTAGTCGATCGTCCGAATCGCGCCCGTGTCGAAGTAGGTGGCGCGCGTCTGCTGATTGGCCGCGACGAGCGTGGGGTTGTTGGTGTCGACGGGCAGCGTCGCGAACGTCTGGTTGCCGTTCGTGTCGTAGCCGTAGTGCGTCCACGCCTGGCGGGTGCTGCCGTCGACCGGCTGCGTGATCATCGTCAGCTGGTCGACGGCGTCGTAGCCGTACGTCGTCACGAAGGTCGTGTAGGGGCCGGCGCCCTGCGTGTCGACCGCCCGCGGGCTGATCTCGCTGGCGAGGTTGCCGACGCCGTCGTACGTGTACTTCGTGAAGAGCTTCCGAGTCGGCCGCGACGGATCGAACGGCTCCTCCTGCTGGATGAGGTCGTCGCGCTGGTTGAAGGTGTATCGCAGGACGTTGCTTTCCTCGTCCGTCTCCGTGTCGACGTTCGTGTTCGCGTCGTACGTCTGCGAGCTTGTGTCGCCGAGCGGATCGATCGTGCTCTTGAGCGTGTGGTCGGCGTTGTAGGAGTACTTCGTGCTGTACGACGCGGCGGTGTAGACGTAGCTCGACGGCGCGCTCTCGGCCGGACAGCTGGTGAACGGCGTGGGTGCATCCGACAGCGCGCCGTGGGGGGCCGTGACGGACCGGAGGTCGCTCGCCAGGTCGTAGCAGTAGTTGGTGACGCGCGTGCCGGTGGAGTTCCCGTCCTTCGGATAGAGCGTCTCCTTCGTCACGCGGTCCAGCGTGTCGTAGGCCGTCTCGGTGACGTAGTCGTTCGCGATCGCCGTCGTCGCGACGCCGAGCGGCAGCGTCACCCGCGTCGGGCGACCCGCCGAGTCGTACACGTACTCGGTTCGCTCAGAGCCGGTCGACTGGTCCGGACCGACCATCGCCGTCGCCCGGTCCATCGCGTCGAACGAGTACGTCGTCTTCGCGCCTCCACCCGGGGAGTACGCAGGCGAAGCCTGGCTCGTGACGTTGTTGTTCGGGTCGTAATCGGTGGCTGTCCAGATGAGCGTTCCGCGCGCCTGGCTGGTCGACTTCGGCTCGCTCGTCGCACCGAGGCGATGGAAGCTGTCGTAGTCGGAGTACTGGCGATACTCGCGCGCGTTCGCGCCCGTGTCGTTCGCGTGCAGCGGGTCCTGGAGCCAGAGCTGGTTGCCGTCGGCGTCGAACCCGAAGCGCGTCGTCTGTGACTTGGCGTCGCGGATCTCGGTCGCCAGTCCGTTCGCGTCGTGCGAGACGTACGTGGTCGTGTGGTTGTTGGCGTCGGTCTGCGAGGCGACGGTGCCGTCGAGGTTGTACGTGAACGCCGTCGCGTACCCGAGCGGGTCGGTGACGCGCGTGAGGTTGCCCTTCGAGTCGTAGGCGTACGCCCACTGGAAGTCGTTGGTCGGCGTCGCCGTCGCCACGCCCTTCGGCGTCGTCAACTTCGAGATCTGGCTGATGTGCGGGATCGTCCGGCCGGCTTCCCACTTCCCGCTGACGTCGTTGCCGTCGACCGCGACGTTCTCGTACTCGTACGTCGTGTGGTTCCGGAGCTGATCCCACTCGTCCGTGACG
This sequence comes from Gaiellaceae bacterium, assembly GCA_036377055.1. GTDB lineage: Bacteria > Actinomycetota > Thermoleophilia > Gaiellales > Gaiellaceae > DASUZD01. The sequence continues at coordinate 8,932 of DASUZD010000076.1, forward strand.
AGGCCGTTCGCGTTGAAGGCGCGCTCCCTGAAGTTCCCGGTCGGCTCGGTCACCATCGTCAGTTGCCGGTCCGAGCTCCAGGCCTGCGTCGTGACCTGGTTCTTCGGGTTCGTGATGCTCGTCACCTTGCCCTCGGTGTCGTAGCCGTACTTCCAGACGCGCGATAGCGGCAGGGTGACCGTGGTCACGCGGTTCGTCGCGTCGTAGGTGTAGGTCGTCGTCGCGCCCGAGCGGTCGGTGCGCGAGGCGAGCTTCCAGCGGTCAGTGCCGAAGCCCGGGCCGAGGTAGGCGAAGGTCGTCTCGGTCCCGCGCGGGTCGCGGACGCTGTAGATCCGCGTCGACTCGTTCGGGGTCTTCGGGTCCGGGTTGACGCGATTCGCTGCGAGCGGGATCGCCGGCCCGGAGCCGTCCGAGGTCGTGTAGGTGAAGACGTAGCTGCGGTCGGCGAGGAAGGAGCCGTCGGCCTTCGTCCCGCCGCGCTCGATGATGCGCAACAGGTTCCCGTCCTCGTAGTACTCGAAGTCGAGGGCGTGTCCGGAGTGGTCGGCGATCCGCTTGATCTTGCCGCGCACTTGCGGCTTCTTGGCGTCCGCCTTCGTCCAGTAGGTGATCGTGTAGCTTCGGCCGCCGGCGTCCGTGACGGAGCTGATGTGCTTCTTGACGCCGCCCGGATCGTCGGCTGCCGCGACCGTCGACTCGGTCAGGGTGAGCGTCTGTCCGTTCTTGTCCTGGACGCTCGTCGGGTAGCCGTCGACGTCGTAGAAGTACGTGATCCGGTCGGGCGTCGTCAGCGCCCATTTCTTCGTCGTGTCGGTCGTCGAGTAGACGCGCAGGTACAGGTGTTCCCCTGCCGGCGCCTCCCAGTTGCCGTCCGAGTTCGAGTCGGTGAAGCGGTGCGTCGTCCCGTCGGCGTCCGCGTACTCGATGAACTTGTTCGAGCGGCCGGCGATCGCGTCGGCGTTGTTCGGGTGGATGTCGATCGGGTTGCCGAAGCGCGTCAGCGTGGAGATCCCGACCGACCAGTTGTTCCCGCCCTGACACTCGCACTTCTTCTCGAGCGCGTTGTAGGTGAGGTCGACCTTCGTATCGAGTCCGCGGCCCACGGAGGTGAGCGGCTCCCATCGCAGCAGGGAGTTCCCGTTGGCCACGTTGACGAGGTGCTGCATGCCGGCGCCGAGGTTCTCCGAGTCGTACTGGTAGTAGCGCTCGAGCCCAAGCGCGTCGCGAACGAGCGCCTTGTTCACGATCACGGGGTTCTCGTTGGGCTGGTTGCCCTTGTCGGCGAACCAGACGAGGCTCGTCTTGCTGTAGAGGTCGAACCGAAGCGTGTACTGGGCGCGATCGACACCGTCCGGCAGCGTCGGCGGGTCGACGAGCACGCGGAGCACCCTCGACTGCCCCGCCGGCAGGTCGGATCCGAGCAGGACGTCGGGGCCGTCGGTGACGACCGCCGGCGCGTCGGGGCTGTACCAGCGGGAGCGCAGCACGACATCGCTCGCGAGCCAGGTGACGCCGCTGTTGTTCGTGACGGTCACGTCGACGCCCGACTTGTCCTGGGTGCCCAACGTCGGGTCGTAGGTCACCACCGGCGGGATCGCGGTTGGGCTGAAGCCCGCCTTGTACTTCGTCCCGGTCGTGTTAGTCGTCGTGACCGTGACGCCGCTCGAGGTGGCGATGCGTCCGACGGAGTCGTATGCCTTCGTCGTCAGCGTGTGCGGCGTCGCGTCGTACGACGGCACGGCCTGGTCGAGCGTGTTCCACGTGACGCTGTACGGCGAGGTCGTGTCGTCCGTCAGGCGGACGCCGTCCACGAAGAACTCGACGCGCGAGATCGGCCTGCCGCCGCTCGCGCTCGCCGTGAAGCTGACGGCGGAGCCGCTGACGGTCGCGTTCGCCAGCGGAGCGGTAACGCTGGTCGTCGGCTGTGCGGTGTTGTCGACCGTGACGCTCGTCGCAGACGAGGTGGTCACGTTGCCGGCATCGTCGGTCGCGCGCGCGGTCAGCGAGTGCGCCGCATTCGTGTCGGCGGTCGTATTCCACGTCATCGAGTAGGGTGCCGTCGTGTCGGTCGACTTCACCGCGCCGTCGACGAGGAACTCGACCTTCGAGACCTGGCTGTCATCGCTGGCCGCAGCGTTCACGGTCTGCGCGCTGCCGCTGACGATGTCGCTCGGCGCGGGCGAGGCGATCGTCTCAGACGGCCCGGCCGCGTGGCTCCCGTCCGTGTAGGTGAGTGAGAGCTTCGGCCGCCAGGTCGGGTCGTCGCTGTAGTCGTCGCTGGCGTAGGCGAACCAGTTCGCGGAGACCGGGGTCTCGCTCGCGAACTTGAGCAGCAGGCCGAGGTTCGGCGCGTCGCTCGAGACCCACTTCTGGACGGCGGACGCGACGTTGAAGTCGTCCCAGCCCTCGACGTCGTTGACGGTGTGGACCTTCGACGCGACCACGGTCGGGTCGTAGTCGCCGCCGGCGGTCTTCCACTTCACGCCTCCGTAGGTTTCGTTCCAGCTCGCGCCGTCTCCGGTGCAGGCGCCGAACCCGGTCCCTTCCGTCCAGGCGCTCGTGACGCGATGGACGTTGACGGTCACGGTTTGCGCGGGCGGCATGATGTCCGTGTGCAGTGAGAGCGTCGCGTTCGAGACCGTCGCGTTCGCCGGGATGTCGCGTAGGTCGAACTGGAGCAGCGGTCGGTAGAACCAGTTCGTCGCGGGCGTCCAGCCGTCGGTGTCGTCGCCGATCATCAGGTCGTCGTCGGTGCCGTGGTTGTCGCAGTTCGGATCGCCCGTCATGAAGGCGAGATCGGTGCCGTTGCTCTCGGGACCGAGCTGGAGCGTCTTCGTCGCGTAGCCGTCGGCAGGCAGCGTCACCGTCTGCTCGTACGAGGGCCAGCCGTTGACCAGGATCTTGTAGCTGAAGGTCTTGCCCGCCGCTGCGCTCGTGTCGCGGTACGTCGTGACGGTGGGATCGCCGATCTTGGCGATCAGCGTCGACGCCGACGCGGTGAAGTTCGCTGTCGGCGAGCGGTGGATCTCGTAGCCCTGGAAGGCGTGCCCGTCCGGGTAGGCGTACGGGCTCCAGCGCAGGTCAGCGCCGTTCGAGTGGAGGGTCTCAGGCTTGTAGAGCTTGACGGCGTCGCTCGTGTACGTGACGTCGAGCTTCGGCGCCTGGGTCGGGTCGTACGCGTCCGCGCCGGGCGGCGCGGGGCCGCCGACGTCCAAGGGCTCGGTGGTGCGCTTGAGCAGGAAGCCGTAGTTCGGCTGCGTGCCGTTGACCCAGTTCTGGACGGTCGTCTTGACGTCCCAGCTCATCCAGCCGGAAGCGGCATGCGCGGCCAGCGTGTAGCTCGAGAGCACCGTCGCGTCCCAGCCGAGCTGGTTCGTGGTCGTGCTGGTCGTGTTCCAGGCATTGGTCATCCGGTAGGCGTTGATCGTGTGGCTGTTGTCGCCGCAGGTGAAAGTCGACGTGAAAAGGCAGTCGGTCTCGTCGTTCCAGAGCCCGAGCGTGGCCGAGCTGACGGTCGCCCCCGGCGGTAGGTCGGCGAGGTCGAACTGCACCGCCGCGCGCCAACTGTCCGTCTCGTCGGTGCCGATCCAGAGCGGACTGCCCATGTCGGTGCAGCTCGGGCACGTGGCCTGAAAATCGGCCGTCTGCATCGGCGGCTGGATCTTGATCGTCGGGTCGAGCAGGACCGGGAAGCGCCGGCCCGGCGTGAGGAGCCATTTCTCGTCGACCGTGAGCTGGACGACGAAGCTCCGGCCGGCTCGCGTGACGTCGAGCGTCACCGCGTTCTTCGGGCCTCTCGGGCCGCCGCGGAGAGACGACCCCAGCGCCGCACCGGCTTCGTCGACTCGCGGCGGAGCGATCTGGAAGAGCGGGCCCGGATGGCCGGGCGCCACGAACGCCCAGGCGCCGTTTCGCAGGCGCTTTGCGCCCATGTGGAGTCCTGCCGCAGGGGTGAGGGTGAAGCTGTACTGCGTCGGAGCGCCTGCATTCGCGAGCACGAGCGTCTCTTTGAGCCCGTCGGGCGCTAGCGCGTAGCGCAAGTCGACGCCGTCGCGGACGCCCGGGTAGACGATCTCGTCACCGCTGACGGACGCGGCGCTCTCGGCTGCGCCCTCGAGGGTGAGGTCGAGTGCCGCGCCGGCCGCGTCGAGGTGCAGGTAGCCCGGACCGCTCTTCGCCTTGAAGAGGGCGTCGAAGCTGTTCGCCTCGTTACGGAACGCGTAGCCGGGCTTCGCCGCCGGCACGAGCTTGGAGCTGATCGGCTGCCAGCGGCCCTGCCGGTCGCGGTAGTTGACCGGCGCGGCGTAGAGCGACGTGGTGAAGGAGCCGTCGCCGTTCCGGTAGGTCACGCTCTTCTGCGTTCGCTTGACGACGTCCTGCGCCGCCGCGGATGCGCCCGCGGGGCGCGGAGCCACCGGACCGGCGACCACGAACGCCGCCACTGCAACCGCGATCGCGGTCGCCCAGCCGCCTGGCGGTCGCACCTCCGCGGCCTGCCTCGCCTTGCCGATCACGCGATGACCAAATCCGAACACGCCGTGCCTCCCCCTCAGAGCTGGATCGAGGCCGCGGAAGGTAGGCCCGGCCCGGGCGAACGTCTATGACGAGCTGGGGGCCGCGACTGCCAATCTCATGGCAGTCGCCCGCCCCTGCTACGTGTCGAGAATCCCGTACCGCGCCGCGAAGACGAGCGCCTGCTGGCGGTTGGCCGCGCCGATCCGCTTGTAGAGGTTCGCGATCAGGCGGTGCATCTGGCGTTCGGAGTAGCGGGCGGCCTGCGCCATGCTCGCGATCGTGACCCCGTCGGCCATCGCCCGCAGCCACCCTGCCTCGTTGTCGGAGATCGGCAGCGGGCCTTCGCCCCCCTGACGGTCGGCGAGCTGACGCGCGATCAGGCACGGGAGCAGCGTCGTCCCCTCGAGCGCCGCACAGACGGCGGAGACGATCAACTCGGTCGGCGCCTCGCGGGGGACCGTGCCCGAGAGGCCGAGGCGAAGCGCGCGGCGGTAGTTCGACAGGCTCGGATCCTCGAGCAGCGCGACGACGACCACGCCTGGTGTCTCGGTCAACGCCGCCAGCTCGGCCCAGCTCGTCTCGCTGTCGATCGTGAACACGACGGCGTCCGCGGCTTCGACTCGGTCATCGAGGAAGCCGAGCTCCTCGACGGCGAAGCCGGCCTCGGCGAACGTCGCGGCCAGGCCACGACGGTAGGCGGGTAGGCGTTCGACGATCGCGACTCGACAGATGTCGACGTGCTCGTCGTGGTCGATGGTCGAGATCGCCGACGAATGCGGCGAATCCGCAACAAAGCTTCCCCTAAGCCCCATTTCTCCCCCTGCCTAGCCTGACTGAACTTGTCTGTCTGAGTTACGGACGCGCAGAGTAGCGCTTACAACGCGTGTTCGAAAGGTTTTTCACAAACGGCACTCGGTTGTCAGCGCAGTGTCGTGATGCTGCAAAACCGTGGCGTGCCTCTGCCATAACACGGCAATCGATCCGGCACGCGTGTCGTAGACGACCGCGCGGAGACCGGCTTACCTGCTCCCGTCGAGGTTTTGGGGGGAGCAGTGCTGCGCCGACGAGAGCGAACGGCGAGACGAGCCGGTGATGGTGGACGCGGAGCCCGCGCGGGCGTCGCAGTCCTCGTCGCGGCAGCGGCGTGCGCGCTCGCGATCCCGGCGCAGGCGTCCACGACGTTCTCGATCGTCGGACGCGGCTTCGGCCACGGCGTCGGCATGAGCCAGTACGGCGCGCAGGGCTTCGCGCTCCACGGCTGGGACTACCGGAGGATCCTCGCGCACTACTACCCGGGCACCAGGCTCGCGCGCGCCCGCGACGCCCACGTCCGCGTCCTGATCCAGGACGGGCAGGCGAGCGTCGCGCTGTCGGCGCGGTCGCCGATCCGGCTCGTGGACGCGGGCAAGGGCACGCTGCTCCTGCCGGCCGGGCGCTACGAGCTCCGGCCGGACCTCGTGTTCGGGCTCGGCGGGACGCGCTACCGGCTGCGCTCGCCGGTGCGGTTCGAGGCGACGGGCGCGACGATCGAGCTCGACGGCAACCCCTATCGCGGAACGCTCGTCGTCGGCCGCGGCTACGGCGGTCTCTACGTCGTCGACGACGTGCAGGTGGACGACTACGTGCGCGGGGTCGTCTCGTGGGAGATGCCGTCGCTCTGGCACCAGCAGGCGCTCCGCGTCCAGGCGGTCGCCGCGCGTTCGTACGCGCTCGCGGAGCGGAAGCCGGACCGGCTCTTCGACCTCTTCCAGGACACGCGAAGCCAGATGTACGGCGGAGTCCGAGCGGAGACGGCGGGCACGAACGAGGCGGTCGAGGCGACACGCGGCGAGGCGATCACGTGGCACGGGAAGCCTGCGATCGCGTTCTACTCGTCGGACTCGGGGGGCTGTACGGCGGCGCTCGCGGACGGCATGCCGGGCGCACAACGGCTCCCGTACCTCCAGTCGGTCTCGGATCCCTACGACTCGATCTCGCCGACCCACGCCTGGGGGCCGATCGCGGTCTCGGCCGATCGGGTCTCCGCCGCCTTCGGCCTCCCCGGAGTCTCGTCGCTGCGGGTCGTGCGGAACGGCTCCGGACGCGTCGCGGCGGTCGCCGTCGGCTATGCGGGCGGCGTCAGCGAGGTGTCAGGCTCGGCGTTCGCTCGCGCGTTCGGGCTGCGCTCGACGTGGTTCGACGTCGGAGTCGCGCCGGGCTCGAGCGCCGTCCGCGCTTGCAGCGCGCACGGCCATCCCGCGGCGCTCCCGCCGCGCCGACCGCCGATCTTCCACGCGCACCCGCGGGTCTCGCACGTCGTTCGCGTGAGCGCTCCGGCTGCGGCCTCCGCCGCGCAGACGCAGCTCGTGCGGCCTCCTGTGAAGCTCGTCGTCGGGTTCATCGTCGTGCTCGCCGCGCTCGGGGTTCTCGGCCTTGCGCTTCCGGATCGCCGGCTGCTCGCCGTCTGCATGCTCGTCGCGGTCGGCGGCGTCTGCGCCGACCGCTGGGTCGACTGGTCGAGGTCGACGAATGGGCGTGTCGCTGCACGGCCGGTCGCCCCGTCGCGGCACGACGAGTCGCCGTCCGCGTCCGCCTCCCCGAGCTCGACTCCGTCGTCGCCGTCCCCGTCCGCACCGTCGCCGTCGCCGCCCGCGCCCACTCCGCCGGAGGTCGTGACGCCGCAGCCGGCCGTTCCGCAAGCTCCGCCGTCGGGGACGCCGCCGCCCACAGTGCCCGAGCCGTCGTCGCCAGGCGCGCAATCGTCTCCGCCGGCGGTCAAGCCGCGCTCGGAGCCGTCGACGCCGCGACCCGCCGGAAAGCCGGTTCCCAAGCCGCCGAAGCCGCCGCAGACTCCGGGCCGCGGCAAGCCCGGCCCCGGCCGACCCGTTCCGCCTCCGGTCTCCCCCCCGCCGCCTCCGCCGTCACCTCCGCCGCTGCCGCCCCCGCCGACCGAGGGGCTCGCGATCAGCGACGTCCACGTCAGCTCCGAGCCGGGCGCCAGGGCGCTGAGGGTCGCCTGGCGGACGAACGTGGCTGCGTCCACGGCTGGCGCGAGCGCGCCGCGAGACCAGGCAATCGTGTGGACGCCCTCGGACGCCGACGCTACCGAGCACGAGACCGTCTTCTCGAACCTCGCGCCGGCGACGCCGTACACGCTCTCGCTCCACGCGGTCGACCAGTGGGGCCGCCAGCAGACGGCCGAGCTCCAGGTCAAGACGCCTCCGCGCGCCGCCGCGCCGACGGCGCAGGTGAGCGGGCAGTCGTTCCTCGTCGACGGACAGCCATTCTTCCCGGTCGCGCTGTGGGCGCTCTGTCCGGGCCAGGTGGACACGAAGCTCGCCCAGGGCGTCAACCTGTTCATGGGGAACGGCTGCGGCAGCAACCGGGATCTCGTCACGAGGATCGCCGGGCGGGCGCTGAGCGTCGTCGACCCGGAGACCGCGGCCGAGGGCGGCGGCGGCGTGGTCGGGTGGCACTACCCGGACGAATGGGACAACGGGCTCCCGTCGGACGTGACCGCGGCCACGCTCCAAGCGACGGCCGCTCCGGCGACGCCGCCGCTCCTCAGCTTCCTC
>DASUZD010000077.1:0-7074 GCA_036377055.1 Gaiellaceae bacterium
CTACCACGACGTGCAGGACGAGCTCTACTTCGTCCACGCCGGGCACGCGCTCTTCGAGGTCGACGGCGAGTCCCGCGAGCTCGGCCCGGGCGGCCTCTGCCACGTCGAGTCGACGACGCCGCGACGCTTCTCGAACGCGTCCGAGGAGGAGGATCTGGTCGTGCTCGTCATCGGCGGCAAGGGCGGCTACGTCGAGCGCGACGGCCATCTGGTCGACCCCGTGCGCGACCTGGAGCGCCGAGCCGCGTTCGGCCGCGGCGGCTAGCGGCGAAGCGCGCCGGGTCGGGGACCCATCCCTAACCCCCACCCACCCAGGGATCAGCCTCACCGTAGCGCGCTCCGCAACGGCGCATCGTGCCGAATCGGTGCCACTCGCTCCACCGCCGAGGCCGCAGGCGCCTCCTGCGCAGGCGCCGCCGGCGCGTGCGCAGGAGGACGCCATGGGCTTCTAATCCGTCGCGAACCCGAAGGTCAAGGGCTCGTCGAACGCGTTTCCGGCCCCATCGGCTCCGGTCAGGGAAACCGCTGCGCCGGACGGAACCGATGCCGTCACGACGGTCGCTGCGACGCCGTGGACGACGCTGGCCGCCACCGATGACCCGCCGCGCAGGCGGATCGACGCGCTGCGCACGGCAAAGCTCGGCACTGCGACCAAGTCGCTCGTCGCGGACGCGTCATTGCCGGCTTCGAGCGAGAAGCTCCACGCCTTCACCGCGCGGGTCGTGCAGTCGAACGCGGTCACGATCGACCCGCCCGCGAGCGACAGCGCGATGCACTTCTGCCCCGGGGGGCGGTGCCCGAGAAGGAGCCGGTTCCCGTTCGAGACCCCGGCCGTCGACACGCCGACGACGCCTGACGAAACGACCTGGCTCGATTCGGTCTCCGTGAGCGCGGCCGCACGGGCCACGCGCCGGGCGGCGGGAGCCGCAGCCGAGCGAGCCGGGAGGGCCGCCGCCGCGCGGCCGGAATGCGAGCTCTTGCCGACGTTGGCGCCGACGACGCTGCCCGTGATCGCGGCGGCAGCGGCGGCGCAGAGGAGGAGGAGTGCTAGTCGTTTCATGGTCCCGTCCCGTATCTGCAGTTGGTCCAAACGGGATAGCTCTGCGGGTTCCCGCAGCCCGCGTTCGGATACTGGTTGCCGTTGATCGCCAGCGAGCCGGAGTCACAACCGCTCCCCGTCGGGCAGGAGATGTTGATCGTGGACGTCTGGTTGCTCGTGTTGATGAGGACGAGGCGCTGCGTGTGCCCCTGGTGGACGGTGTTGTCGAAGCTGATGCGGACGTACTGCGTGCCCGCAGCATCGCGGTACTTCGTGATCGGGCCGATCAGGTACTGCTGGAAGAACCAGTAGCTCGCGGACGCGGGAGCGGCAAAGAGGATCAATGCCGTCACCAGCGCACCGACGAGCACGAGTGTCCTACGCATGTGCCCTCCGAACGACGTGGGGGTGGGCTGGTCGGTTCGCTGGCCGCGGCATCACCCCCCGACCTGGCTCCACGAGCGCACGGTGGCCGTCACGCGAAGCATGAGGGTCGCGCTATCGGAGCCCCACCGGAGGCTGACCGCCCAGCATCCTGCGTAGGGGAAGTCGATCGTGCTCGGGTAGATCGCGCCGCTCGATGAGTCGGGCTTCCGAACCACCCTGACGGTCGCTCGGGGCGAACCGTGCCGCGCGACGATCGAGAGCGAGTCGGCGCGGCGCGGCCGGCCGATCACCCAGAGGATCTTGTTGTGCGGGTTTCTCCCCGGGTTCGACACGTGCGGGGGGACGAAGAGGAACCCGGCCACGCGCGAGCCGCTACCGACGACGAACGGCGTCCCAGCCGGCACTCTTGCCCCTCGCGTCCACAATGGCGGGTTCGTGCGCAGGACCTTCGTCGGCACGCACGCCGCAGGGCGTGCGGCCGCGCCGCCGAGGTGGCCCGCCGCCGCCGCCGCGCCGGCGGCGAGGGCGAAGCCGCCGAGCGCTGCGAGCGATTTCCGCGGAGAGACCACGTGCCGCCTAGTCGATGAGCCCGGCGTCGGGAATCGCGTCGATCCGGACCGTCCCGCTCCTGTCGTCGCTCACGAACACGGCCTCCCGCGTGACCTGCGCCGCGCCGTCGGCGTCCCAGGCGATCCGGGGATCGATGACCAGGTTCGCCACCCCGACGTGCTGCGCGATCAGCTGCCTTACCTTGCCGTTCCTCACGGCCATTCCCACGTCGACGACCTGTACGCCGTCGCCGCGCCGGCTGATCCGCGCGTAGCCGGCGTCGTTCAGCTCAGCCATGGTGCGTCCTCCTTCTCCGCTTGCGTCGCCTCCGTCAGCGGGTTTCGGGTGTGCAGCTTCGAGTCGAACAGGACGGCTCGCCAGTCGCCGCCGAAGCGGAAGACGCCGCTTCGGGTCGTCCAGCCGAGGCGACCGGGAAGCCGCGCCGCCATCACGTGCCGGTTGACCCGCCCCATCGCGCGGACCGCGTCGAGGTGCGTCCACAGCGAGACGCTCCAGACGACTCGCGCGCGGCGGTCGCGGAAGAACCGGACACCGATGAAACCGTCCTCACGTGCCACGCGACGGACGTCGCGGGCGACGAGACGGTGGATCAAGACGAACAGTGGCAGGGTGAGCACCGTCACGCCGTCGAACCGGGTCACGACGACGACGCCGTCAGCGCCGGACCCGTTGAGGAGCGACCCGCCGTCGCTCACGCCCCCACGACCCCCGCGGCGAAGAGCGCGGCAGCGGTGACGAGCAGCACGGCCGACAGCGTGCGGAGCCGAACGGCGCCGACAGGACGCATGACTCCGGCGACGAGCCGCGGCGCATCCATCGCGAACGCCGGCACGACGGCGACAAGCGCAGTCGTCAAGCCGATCGCGACCATCGCCGGAAGCACCCACGCGGGCGCGACGAGCGCGACGCCGACGACGGCTCCGGACACGAGCGAACTCGTACGCCTCGTCGTCAGCACGAGGCCGATGTCGACCCCGAAGACGATGCCGAGGAACGCCGGCGGCAGAACGCGCACGAAGCGCTGCGGGACCTGCCGCCGCGCCTGAGGCGTCCGCCCGAGCGCGTCGAGGACGCCGAGCACGAAGAGCACGGCGATCGCGGCCGCCGTTCGCGCCCCCGCTCCGACGTGCGCAGCGAGAGCCGTCCCGCCTGCACGGAGCACGAGCCCAAGAACGAGCGAGCTCGCGAGGACACCCGCAGCGTAGCCGCCCAGGAAACGGAGCCCGGCGCGCCGGTCGTGACGCAGCATCGGATTGGCGACGCCAACCATCGACCTCCCTCAGGGGCTGAGGAGCTGGAAGACGCTCCCGAGCACGCCCAACGCCACGAGCACCGGCATGTCGATCCTCGCCCCGTCCCTCAGAAGCACTTGTAGGCCGACGCGATGTAAGTGCCCGACGAGTTCTTCACCTCGCAGCAGGCGCAGTGGCGCGTGCCGTTGCACCCCCAGAGGTAGTGGTTCACGCTCGTGCAGGTCGCGTACGAGGTCGTCGGCGGGCAGTAGACGAGGTTGCAACATCCGCAGCCTCCCGCGGCCTTCGCCGAGTTCGTCAGCGAGAACAGCGCGCCGCCGAAGGCGATCGCGCCGACCCCCGCGCGGCGGAGGAACGTCCTCCGGTGGTAGCGCGCGCCCGTCGAGCTCACGAGGATGTGCTCGTCCGTCCCTTCGGTCATGCCGTCACCTCCAGCGTCGAGGATGAGATGAGATCGTCGAGGCCGGCGATCGCGCCGAGGCTTCCGAAGCCGACGGCCGCGATCGGCACGCCGTCCTCCAGCCGGACCGCGACCGGGCTCGACTCCACGTTCAGGTTGCTGCGCAGCCAGTCGCCGCCCAGGTCGATCGAGTACGGGTACCGCGCGAGCTCGTGTCGCGCGACGAAGTCGGCGGCGCGGTCGGCGCTTCCGCTCGCGACGACGACGCCAATCCGGCCGGTGTCGGCCGGCACGCGGCGGAGCTGGTTCCCGACGGTCTCGCACGAGGCGCACGTCGTGCTCAGCGCGAGCAGGAGACTCGAGCCGTCGAGCTGGCCGAGTCGCTCGAGGCCCGGAGGCCACCCGGGCAGCTGTGCGCCGAGCTTCGCCTCGGACAGCGGTGTCGGTGCGAGCTCCGACTCGGGCTGGGGAAGCCGCGACGCGAGCTCGGAGTACATCGCGAAGAGCACGACGACAGCGCCTGCGAGCAGGACGACGGCGGCGGCGAGCGCGATCGTCACGCCGCCTGCGCGTCGCGGATCCTGCCGCGGGCGGCGGTGATCTCGCGGCTGTGGACGACGAGCGCGGCGCCGACGAGCGCGACCGCGACGAGCGCGAGCCGCGTCGGCGCCGGCACAGTCGCCGGACGCACCGTCGCGACGAAGACGCCGCACAGGGACACGGCGCCGCCGAGCAGTGCGTGTGGCAGACCCAGCGGGCGCGAGGACGACGCGCCGAAGCATCCGCAGGGCACGTCGCTCCCGGCGAGAAACGAGCCGACGGCCGCTGCGAAAAAGCCGCATCCGAGAGCCGCAGCGCCGTAACCGCCGATTCGGGCAGCCGGCGGCGTCACAAGCGCTACACCAACGGCGAGCTCGGTCGCGCCAACTGCTCGCGCGGCGAGCGCCGCCGGCACGGGGTTCAGGCGGAGCCCCCCGCCGAGAAGCGCGCCCAGGCGGTCGGGCGTCGCGAGCTTCGCGAGCGCCGCCACGAAGAGCGTCCCCACGACAGCCAGCGACATCGTCAAGCTCAGGTAATGCACGACGTCCGATAAGCCGAGCGGTGAAGCGCGTTCACCGAGCTCCCCTTGATGGCGTTTGCGAACGGGCCGCTACGACAACTTTGCACAGAAACTTGACCCGGTCAAGCAATTGATTTGTTCAGAAGTTATGCGCGAGGCGACCCGAGTTGTGGGGCAGACGCGACGACGAGCTCAGGCGCCGCGCTGCTCTGCGACCGCGAGCAGAACTTCGCGGAGAGCGGTTCCGTCCTCGGCGGCGTCGTTCAGCCGCGGAAGCTGGGCCAGGCTGTCGAGGCCGAAGACACGCTCGAACAACACCGTCGTCCGGTAGCGGACGGCGCCACCGGGTTCGTCAGAGCGGCCCGCCTCCGCGATCAGCCCGCGCTCCACGAGTCCCGCGACCGCCGAGTCCGCAGCGACGCCGCGAATCCGCGCGATGTCGGGGCGCGTGCACGGACCGAGGTACGCGACGATCGCGAGCGTCTCCAGCGCCGCCTGCGAGAAGCCGCGCTGGACCGGCCGCTCGAACAGCCGCCCGCATGCCTCGGCGGCCTCGCGCGCCGCGCGGAACGCGTACCCGCCGGCGACTCGCTCGAGCACGATCCCGCTCCGGCCCTCGCGGTACCGCTCGCCGAGCAGCCCGAGCGCCGTCTCCACGCGCTCCGGGTCGTCGTCGGCCGCCGCCGCCAACTCCTCGACCGAGAGCGGCGCCGAAGCGACGACGAGCAGCGCCTCGAGCGTCCGCGCGAGCTGGTCGAGCGGGTTCGAGGAGATCAGGCGGAGAGGGCGGTCCATTCCGCGGCCCTCCCTTCCCCGGCCCGGGCGACTCTGATCGGCGCGAAGGGCGCCGCTTGCGCAAGCTCGACCTCGCCGCTCCGCCGGAGCTCGAGGAGCGCGAGGAACGCGACGGCCTGCTCGACCCGCCCGAGGCCGGCGACCTCCGCGTCGAAGTCGAACCGCCTGCGTCCGCGCAGCACCGCGCGGAAGCGCTCGAGAAAGCGCGAGACGGGCGGGAAGCGGAGCTCCATGTGCGCGAGCGAGACCGATGGCGGCTCGGCCGCGAGCCTGCGCAACGCGTCCGCAAGCGCCGCCGGATCCTGCGGCGCCATCCGGCGCTCCACGCGCGGCGCGAGCGGCGCCGGCCCGAGGCGGAAGAAGCGGTCGCCCTCGGCCTCGAGCCGTTCCGCGAGCAACTCTGCGCCGCGCTTCGCCCATCGGTAGGCCGCGAGCCGCCGCGCCAGCTCGTCGGCCGCCTCCTCCGGCTCGAGCTCGGCGAGCTCGGCGTCCTCGTCGGGGAAGAGCCCGCGCGCCTTCAGCTCGAGCAGCGCTGCGACCAGGACGAGGAACTCGCCGCACGCCTCGAGGTCGCGCGGGTCGAGCCGATCGCAGAACGCGAGCACGATCTCGGCCACGTCCACGTCGATCAGCTCGAGCTCGTTCTTCAGGACGAGCGTCAGGAGCAGGTCGAACGGCCCCTCGAAGGCGTCCAGGTCCAGCTCGAGCTCACGCACGATCACGCGCCGGAGGCTAGCGCTAGGAGCGGACGCGCCCCTTCGGGACCGCCATCGCAGGCCCTTTCGGCGGCGCAGGCCGCGGGCGGGCCGGCTCGTCTCGGCCGCGGTGGAAGAACTGCCACCACACGAAGAACCCCGTCGAGCAGCAGAAGACGACGATCGACACCCACGCGTTCAGCCGCAGCCCGAGGAAGTGGTGCGCCGGGTCGACGCGCAGGAGCTCCTCGAAGAAGCGGCCGAACGTGTAGTACGACACGTAGAGCGCGAACAGCCCCGGCGGCTTGATCTTGAACCTGCGGTCGACGAGGAGCAGCAGCCCGACACCGATCACGTCGTAGACCAGCTCGTAGAGGAAGGTCGGATGGAACGTGGGCTCGTCGAGGTACTGCGGCGGCCGGTGCTCAGGGTCGATCTTCAGCGCCCACGGCAGGTCGGTCGGCTTGCCGAACAGCTCCTGGTTGAACCAGTTACCCCAGCGCCCGATTCCCTGCGCGAGCAGCAAACCCGGCGCAACCGCATCCATGAACAGCGGCACGCTCTGTTTCGAGCGGTGCACGATCCAGGCGCCGACGAGAACGCCGAGCCCGATTCCTCCCCAGACGCCGAGCCCGCCCTGCCAGACGGCGAACGGTCCCCACCATTCGTCCGGGACTTCGCTCCAGCTCGTGATGTCGTGGTAGAGGCGCGCGCCGACGATTCCGGCGGCCACGCCCCAGACGGCGACGCGGAAGACGAGATCCCAGTCCCCGCCCATGCGCACCCACCGCCAGCCGGTGAGCGCGACGGCCGAGGCAATCGCGAGCAGCAGCATGACGCCGTACAGATGGATCGCAAACGGGCCGGCGTCGATC
>DASUZD010000078.1:0-25275 GCA_036377055.1 Gaiellaceae bacterium
GCGGCCGCGGAGGTCGTACGTCAGCGCCCAGACCCCGCTCGGGCCGACCGCCACGGCGTCGGGAATGCCCGCGACCGGGATGGTCACGACCGCCCGCGTCCGCTCGTCGATCCGCGCGATCGAGGAGCGGCAGGTCGCCCACACGGCGCCTCGGCCGGTCGCGAGTTGCCCGATCCCGTCGCATGCCCACGAGCTGGAGACGGCGCCGGAGCTCGCGTCGAAGTGCAGCAGCCGCCCGTGCTCGGTCGAGATCCACGCGCCGGCCGTGTCGGCCGCGCACCAGGCGGGCTCGGCCGGCGGTGTCACGATTCGGTTGGGCCCGTCACCGAGCACGGCGACGCGTCGGCCGCTGCTCCGACCGACGATCGCCCACGCCCGCGAGCCCGAGGCGCAGACGTCGTAGACGCCCTGCCGCGGCAGCCGAAGCGGGGTGACGGCGCGGCGCGTCCTGCCGTCGATCCGCGTCACCGCGCCGCTCCCGTAGCCGTTCTCGACGCTTGCGACCCAGAGCGCACCCGCTCCGGCCGCGATCCGAACTGCGTACGGGTACGGCGTCGCCGGCCGAGCCACGATCCTCCCGCTGACGGGATCGACCGCGAGCAGCCCTTCGTCGCTGACCGTCCACAGCGTCGAGCCGACGGCGACCACCTGCACCGGCACGCCCCCGGCCCGAGCGACGGCCGGGACGAGCAGCACCGCAACCGCGGCGACGAGGACCAGGACGCGCACGAACGCCCTACGAGAACCGCGGGCGCGGGAGTCCTACGACTTGGCGCTGATCTGCGCGAAGACGCGAAACGTCGGCTGGCCGACCGGGAGCTCGAGGAACTCGGGATTGACGCAGCCGAGCTCGCCGGACCGGCTCTCGTAGCACGCCTCGACCTCCGCGCGGCACATCGGCAGCGGTCGGCGCAGCGCGCGAATCGCCCCGAAGCCTCCATCGCGCGCCTCGGCTGCGACGAGCAGCTCGAGGTCGATCTCGGCGCCGTAGACCTTCTGCATGCAGCCGATGAACGTGCGGCCGTGCTCCTCGTACGCATAGAGGAACGGACAGCCTCGCTCGACGCAGGCCGCCGGATAGACGACCTTGTCGCAGCGGACCTCGCACTGCCGGCACTCGACTTCGTCCTGGGGACGAAGCGGAAGCTGCGCCGCGGCGGTCCGCGTTTGGGGCTCCATCACCGCATTGTGGAGGCCCCTATACCTGCGGCGCAAGACTTGACAAGTCGCCTCCGAGAGGCTAGGCGCGCGCAGCTGGTCGCGGGTCGAGCCGGCGCACCACGTTCAGCACGTCCATCTGTGTGAACGCCTGGAAGTCCGGCTCCGGCGCGTCGTCCGCCTCGTCCGCGCGGAACCAGAGCGCCTGCACGGTCGTCATCCCAAGCATGGCCGCCCCGGCGACGTCCGCGGCCAGCGAGTCGCCGACGAACACGGCTCGATCGGGCGGGACGCTGAGCGCCTCCAGCGCCCGCTCGAAGATCGCGGGGTGCGGCTTCCGCTTGCCGACCTCGGACGAGAAGACGGCCACGTCGAGCCGCTCCGCGACGTCGAGCCGCTCGAGGTCGCGGTGCAGCAGCCACGGCGGGTCGAGGGCGTTCGAGACGAGCCCGAGCCGGAGGCCGCGCGCGCGGAGGGACTCGAGCAGCGCGTGCGTCGTCGCGCCGAGCATCCGCGCCGACCCCCACGCCTCGTGCTCGGCCTCGAGGAAGCGACCGAGCTCGACGTCCGAGACCTCGACGCCGAAGTGACCGAGCAGCTCGCGGACGAGCCCCGGGTACTCGATCTCCTCGACCGCGCCGGGCAGCCAGAGGAACGGCAGGTACGTCTCGGTGAAGTGCGCGGCGAGCGCGTCTGCCTCCGGCATCCCGTCGCGGCCGATCGCCGCGAGGCCCGCCCGGTGGCCGGCTGCGAGAAGCGGCGGCTCCCACGCCCAGCGCATGAGCGTATCGCCCCAGTCGAAAAGGACCGCCTCGACCACCGCGGACTACGCTACCGGCCGTGGGCCGGAAGATCCTCTGGGCGTCGCTCGCCCTCAGCCCGGCCACGTTTGTCGCGGACCTGGCCTTTCACCTCGGGCACACGCCGCTCTTCGTCCTCGCGGCCGCGTCGCTCGTCCCGCTCGCCTGGCTGATCGGCGAGGCGACCGAGCACGCCGCCGAGCACACCGGCGCGGGCGTCGGCGGCTTCCTAAACGCGAGCTTCGGCAACGCGCCCGAGCTGATCATCGCCCTTCTCGCGGTCGCGGACGGGCTCCCCGACGTCGTCCGCGGCTCGCTCACGGGAAGCGTCGTCTCGAACATCCTGCTCGTCCTCGGCGTCGCGCTCATCGCGAAGGGCGACGGCGAGCTCGACCGCACCTCGCTGCTTCGGCAGCTCGGCCTCGTCGTCGTCGCGGTGCTCCTGTTCCTGGTTCCGGCCGTGCCCGGCTTCCACGGCGACCCCAACCGGCACTCGCTCGCGGTCCTCGGGATACCCCTCGCGATCGTGCTGCTCGCGATCTACGTCTACGCCACCGTCCGCGGGCTGCGCCGCCACCGGCAGATCGACTCCGGATCGGCCGACAGCCGAGGCTGGTCGCTCAAGACCTCACTCGTCGCGCTCGCGGTCGCGACGGCCGCAACGGCGATCGTGAGCGAGATCCTCGTCCATACGCTCCAGTCCTTCGCCGACGCAGCCGGCTTCTCGGACTTCTTCGTCGCGACCGTGATCGTCGCGATCGTCGGCAACGCGGCCGAGCACGGAGGCGCGGTCGTGATCGCACGCCGCGGGAACGTGAAGCTCGCGAGCGAGATTGCCATCTCGTCGAGCGCGCAGGTCGCGCTGCTCGTGACGGGCGCGGTCGCGCTGCTCTCGTTCGCCGTGACGCCGGCGCTCGCCCTCTCGTTCCGCCCGGTCGAGCTCGCGGCGATGGGCGGCGCCGCGCTGTTCGTCGGGTTCGTCGTCCTCGACGGGCGCTCCCGGCGCTGGGAGGGGTTCCTGCTCGTCGCCGTCTACTGCGCCGTCGCCGCGGGCTTCTGGGTCGCCGGAGATCGGTAGCCTGCGGAGCGTGACCGAGACCCCGTCCACGAGCGACGGCACGGTCGTCGCCGCTCGCGACGTCGCGCGTCGCTACGGCGAGGGCGCGACCGCCGTCGACGCGCTCCGCGGCGTCTCGCTCGACGTCGAGCGCGGCCGGCTCACGGCCGTGATGGGCCCATCCGGCTCGGGCAAGTCGACGCTCATGCACATCCTCGCCGGGCTCGACCGGCCCACCTCGGGCGAGGTCTACGTCGACGGCACGTCGCTCGGCCAGCTCGGCGACGCGGACCTGACGCGGCTCCGCAGGCGCCACATCGGCTTCGTCTTCCAGTTCTTCAACCTGCTTCCGATGCTCACCGCCGAGGAGAACATCACGCTGCCGCTCTCGATCGCCGGCCAGAAGCCGGAGCGCGAGTGGTTCACCGGGCTGATCGAGAAGGTGGGGCTGAAGGACCGGCTCGACCACCGGCCGGCCGAGCTCTCGGGCGGCCAGCAGCAGCGCGTCGCGATCGCGCGCGCGCTCGTCTCGCGCCCGACGGTCGTGTTCGCCGACGAGCCGACCGGCAACCTCGACTCCGCGACGAGCGGCGAGATCCTCGCCCTCGTCCGCGACTCCGTCGACTCGTTCGGCCAGACGACGGTGATGGTCACGCACGACGCGAACGCGGCCGCGATCGCCGACCGGATCCTGTTCCTCGACGACGGCCGGATCGTCCGCGACCTCGGGCAGGCCAACGCGCACGAGGTGCTCGCCGTGATGGAACAGCTCGCGGGCCGTTGATCCGCGTCGCGCTGAGAGGCCTCTCCGGGCGCAAGCTCCGCTCGGCGCTGACGGCGTTCGCGATCGTCCTCGGAGTCGCGATGGTGAGCGGCACCTTCATCCTCACCGACACGATCAACAAGGGCTTCACGACGATCTTCACGCAGTCGTACAAGAACTCGAGCGCGGTGATCACGGCCCGCTCGGCGATCTCGAGCTCGAACTCCGGCGCCGCGCTCACCGGCGGCTTCCCGGCGTCGGTGCTCGACCGGGTCAAGGCGCTTCCGGACGTGAGCGCCGCGGCCGGGTCGATCGCGGACACGGCCAAGCTCGTGGGCCGGAACAACAAGACGTTCTCGACGCACGGCGCGCCCGCGATCGCCGTCAGCGTCAACCCCACGGAGCAGCAGTTCAACCCGCTGATCCTCGTCGAGGGCAGCTGGCCTGCCACTTCGAGCGAGGTCGCGATCGACAAGGCCGCCGCGGACAAGGAGCACTACAAGGTCGGCGACACGATCGGCGTGATCGCGCGCGGACCCGAGAAGCCGTTCACCGTCTCCGGCATCGTCAAGTTCGGCACGGTCGCCTCGATCGGGTCGGCGACGATCGCCGTCTTCGACCTCGCGACCGCGCAACAGCTCTTCGACAAGCAGGACAAGTTCGACGTCGTGCGCGTCGCGGCGAAGGGGAACGTCTCGGAGGAGAAGCTCGCGAGCGAGATCCGGCCGCTCTTGCCGCCGACCGCGCAGGTGCGGACGGTGGGCGCGCAGGTCAAGCAGGAGACGAAGGACGTGGGCTTCGTCGGGATCATCCAGAAGATCCTGCTCGGCTTCGGCGGCGTCGCGCTCTTCGTCGGCGCGTTCGTCATCTTCAACACGATCTCGATCACGGTCGCGCAGCGGATGCGCGAGCTGGCGACGCTGCGGACGATCGGCGCGTCGCGCAGGCAGGTGCTGGCGTCGGTGCTCGCGGAGGCCCTGGTGATCGGCGCGATCGCATCTGTGGCCGGCCTCTTCCTCGGCTTCGGCCTCGCCGTCGGGCTCGACAAGCTGATGGCGGCGATCGGCATCGACCTGCCGAAGAGCTCGACCGTCTTCGCGACGCGGACGATCGTCGTCAGCGTGCTCGTCGGCTCGGTGATCACGCTACTCTCGGCCGTCCGGCCGGCAATCCGCGCGACGCGCGTGCCGCCTATCGCCGCCGTCCGCGAGGGAGCCGAGCTCCCGCCGGGTCGCTTCGCCTTCCTCGGGCCGCCGCTGAAGGCGATCGTCGCCGCGGCCGGGATCGCCCTCCTCCTCTACGGGTTCTTCGTCCACGGGATCGGCGTCACGCAGCGCCTGCTCGCGATGGGCGTCGGCGCGTTCCTCCTCTTCGTCGGCGTCGCGCTCGTCTCGGCGTGGCTCGTGCGCCCGCTCGCCACGGTCCTCGGCTGGCCGGCGACGCGGATCGGCGGCAGCGCCGGCCGGCTCGCGCGCGCGAACTCGATCCGGAACCCGGGCCGCACGGCGTCGACCGCCGCGGCGCTGATGATCGGGATCGCGCTCGTCACGTCGGTCGCCGTCCTCGCCTCCGGGATCCGGAACACGGTCCACGACACGCTGGCGCACACGTTCGTCGGCGACTACGCGGTCACGGCGCCGGACGGCTTCACGCCGTTCACGCCGGCGTCGGAGAAGGCGCTCGCCGCCGTGTCCGGGGTGACGGCAGTCTCGGGCGAGCGGGTCGGCGACGGGCGCGCCTTCGGCAAGACCGTCCAGGTGAGCGGCGTGAACGGCGACGTGGCGAAGGTGATCCGGATCGACTGGATCCACGGGTCGAACTCGACCCCGGCGCAGCTCGGCGCCGACGGCGCGATCCTCGAGAAGACCTACGCACAGCACCGGCACGTCGGCGTCGGCGACCGCTTCACGCTCCAGGCGCCGACGGGAACGAGGCTCGACCTCGTCCTGAAGGGAACCTACGAGGCGCCGAAGGGCCCGCCCGCGTTCGGCACGGTGATCATCGCCCAGCGGACGTTCGACAAGGTCTATCCCCAGCCGACGAACATCTTCCAGTTCGTGAACATCGAAGGCGGCGCGAACGACGCGAACACGGAGAAGCTGAAGAAGGCGCTCGAGCCGTACCCGGACGTCAAGCTCCAGACCGAGAGCCAGTTCCGCAAGAACCAGTCGCGGTTCATCAACCAGCTGCTCGCGCTGCTCTACGTGCTGCTCGCGCTCTCGGTGATCATCTCGCTGTTCGGGATCGTGAACACGCTCGTCCTGACGGTGTTCGAACGGACGCGCGAGCTCGGGATGCTGCGCGCGGTCGGGATGACCCGGCGGCAGGTGCGGCGGATGATCCGGCACGAGAGCGTGATCACCGCGCTGATCGGCGCCGCGCTCGGAATTGGGCTCGGGTTCTTCATCGCCTTCCTCGTCACGCAGGCGCTGAAGAAGGACGGGATCGGCTTCGCGGTGCCGACGGTCTCGGTGATCGTGTTCGTGATCGCGGCGGTGATCGCCGGTTTGTTCGCCGCGATCCTCCCGGCACGCCGCGCGTCGCGCCTGAACGTCCTGGCCGCGCTCCAGTACGAGTAGAGCACGCGCCATGGCCCGAACGGCCGCGCGCCGCAATTCGGGGTCTGACCCCGGTTGTGCGCCGAGCGCGCGCGAACCTTCCCCAGCAGCGCGGAAGGAGTCCCGTTCCACGCGGGTTCGGGCCGCCGCGCGAGAACCGGGGTCTGACCCCGATTGTGCGCCGAGCGCGCGCGAACGTCACACAGGCGGACCGTCCGCGGCGGACGAGCCGAACGGCCGCGGGTCACGCGTGAACGGATACGTCGCCCAGTAGAGCTTCGCGACCGAGCCGTCCGGCTCACGGACGAGCTCGAGCCACTCGCCGCGCTCGCGGCCGCTCACCGTGCGGAAGCGGTCCTCCCCCGCGGGCTCGAACACCGCCGGCTCGCGCCACTCCGGCGAGCCCGCGAGCCGCGCCTCGAGCCGCCCCTCGCGCCACGAGAAGACGAACTCCGTCCCCTCCGACCACCACCGGCCGAGGACCGGCGTGATCTCGGGTGGCGGCGGACCGGCCGGACGCCACGCGGCAGGCGAAGCGCCCTCGATCGCGGCGTCCACGAGCTCGAACGCGAGCCGCTGCACACTGAAGCCGGACGTCGTGTTCGCGACCACCGCCGCGCCGACCCGCTGCTCGGGCTCGACCGCGAGAACGGAGACGCCGCCGATCGCACCGCCGTCGTGGCCCACCAAAACGCGCTCGCCCGCGCGGTAGAGCACCAGCCCGAGCCCCCAGCCGAGCGTCCAGCGCTGCGGCTCGGCCATCGTCTGGAGCGTCCGCATCTCCGCGGCGCTCGACGCCGCGAGCACAGCTGGATCGGGCTCGACGAGGAACGAGCCCCAGCGCACGAGGTCGCTCGGCGTGCTCCAGAGGCCGCCGGCGGCGCCGGTCCCGCCCCGGTCCGTGACCGGCTCGGGCATGACCGAGTCGGCGAAGGGATGGACGAGATACCCGCGCGCGGCGGGCTCTTCGGACCCCCACGTCGTCCGCTCGAGGCCGAGGGGTTCGAGCAGACGCGCGCGAACATAGTCCTCGAACGGAACGCCCGCCCGCCGCGCCACGACCTCGCCGAGCAGCACGAACGCGAGGTTCGAGTAGTGCCAGGCCAGACCCGGCTCGAGCACGACCGACACGTCGCCGAGCCGGGCGAGCAGCTCGTCGCGTGTCGGGAACTCGAGCGTCTCCCAGACGCGGTCGCCCGGCACCTCGCGCTGAAGCCCGCCCAGGTGCGCGAGCAGGCGCCGCAGCGACGCCGTGGAAGGGCTCTCCGGCAGGTGCCGGTCGAGCGGATCGTCGAGCTCCAGAACGCCCGCGTCCCGAAGCTGCATCACGCTCGCCGCGACGAACGACTTCGTGATCGACGCGATCGGATACTGCGTCTCGGGCGTCGCCTCGCGCCCCGCCTCGACGTCCGCGAGCCCGACCGCCTCCGCCCAGACGACCTCGCCGCCGCGGACGACTGCCGCGCTCGCGCTCGGCGCCCGCTGCTCGGCCTGAGCACGGCGCAGGATCTGCGAGAGCTCAGGCGCGGGCAAGCACGCCGAGCGCCCGCGGGATCGCTTCGCTCGCCTCCTCGATGTCCTCGTCGGACACGTCCAGGTGTGTCACCGCACGGATCCGCGTTGCGTGGATCGTGTCCGACAGGGCCACGCCTTCCTCACGAACGCGGGCGAGCGCATCCTCGACGGCGAGCCCGAGCGCCCCGACGTCGATCTGCACGAAGTTCGTCTCGACGCGCTCGGGATCGACCGGCAGCCCGGCCGCAGCGAGCCGTTCGGCCAGAAACCTCGCGCGCCTGTGGTCGTCTGCGATCCGCTCCAGATGGTGGTCGAACGCGTAGACGCCCGCCGCGGCGACCATCCCCGCCTGCCGCATCGCGCCGCCGAAGAGGTGCTTCGCGCGCCGCGCCTTCGTCATCAGCTCCGGAGAACCCGCGACGAGCGCGCCGAGAGGGCAGCCCAGGCCCTTGGAGAGGCAGAGCGTGACCGTGTCGAACGGCCGGCCGATCTCGGCGACAGGAACGCCGAGCGCCACGGCCGCGTTCGCCACCCGGGCGCCGTCCAGGTGCACGCGCAGATCGTGCTCACGGCAAACGCCCACCACCGCATCGAGCTCGTCGAGCAGCCAGACGCGGCCGCCGGAGGAGTTGTGCGCGCTCTCGATCGAGACGATCCGCGTCCGCGGCGAGTGGCCGCTCCGCCAGTCGCGGATCGCACCCACGATCTGCTCCGGCGCGAGGCGTCCCGCCCGCCCGGGCAGGCCGCGCATGACGAGACCCGAGAGCGCCGCCGGCCCACCCTGCTCGTAGATCAGGACGTGTGAGCTCTGCTCCGCCAGGAGCTCGTCGCCCGGCTCGGCGAGGATCCTGAGCGCGATCTCGTTCGCCATCGTCGCGGTCGGGACGAAGACCGCCTCCTCCTGGCCGAGCAGCGCGGCGCCGCGCCGCTCCAGCTCGAGGACGGTCGGGTCCTCGCGCTCCTGCTCGTCGCCGACGACGGCGCTCGCGATCGCCGCGCGCATCCCTGCCGTCGGCTGCGTGACGGTGTCTGACCGAAGATCGATCACGGGTCCATTCTCACAGAGCGTCTCAAATGCCTCTAAGTGCTGTTCTCACTTGACATTCGAGCGAAAGGGTGTAGGACCCCCGGGTCGTCAGCTATCCCACAGAAGGGGGGAAGATGAAGGTGCTTCGCACGCCTCTCCGGAGGCGCCTTAGCCTTGCGCTCGCCCTCGCGGCCTCGGCAGCGCTCGTGCTGGCAATCAGCGCGTCGGCGAACGTCTCGGTCCTCATCATCGCGACCGATCCGTTCACGAACCCGGACAGCCAGCACGCGACCATCGTCGAGCCGGATACGTATTCGTTCGGGTCGACGATCGTCGCCGCGGCTCAATGGGGCAGGTTCTTCGACGGCGGTTCGTCCGACATCGGCGTCTCGGTCTCGACGAACAACGGCACGTCGTGGACGGCCCAGCAACTGCCGGGGATCACCGTCAACTCGACGCCGCCCGGCCCATGGGCCCGCGTCAGCGACCCGTCGGTCGCGTTCGACGCGCGGCACAACGTCTGGATGGTCTCGGGGCTTGCGCTCGACGCGAGCCTGAACGGCGCAGCCGTCACCCTGAGCCGCTCGACGAACGGCGGCGCAACGTGGAACAACCCGGTGAACGTGGCGGTCGCGACGGGTAGTCAGAACTTCGACAAGAACTGGACCGTGTGCGACAACACGTCCACGAGCCCCTTCTACGGCTCGTGCTACACGACGTGGGACGACTTCGGCGCCGGCAACCTGCTGAAGATCGCCTACTCGCGTGACGGGGGCCTCACGTGGACGCTGAGCAGGACGCCGCGCGTCGGCGTGATCGGCGCGCAGCCGCTCACCCTGCCGAACGGGAACGTGGTCGTCCCGCTCGACAACGCGTCGGAGACCGCGATCGGCTACACGATCTCGACGAACGGCGGCGTGAAGTTCGGCAACGCGTTCACGATCTCGTCGATCACGGCCGCGAATGATCCGGGCAACATCCGGAGCGGCCCGCTGCCGTCGGCGGAGATCTCGGGCGACGGCAAGATCTTCCTCGTCTGGGAGGACTGCCGCTTCCGGTCGGGCTGCACGACGAACGACCTCGTCTACACGACGTCGACCAACGGGTCGACGTGGACGACGATTACGCGGATCCCGACCGACCCCGGCGGGGTAGGCGGAACCCAGGACAGCATCATCCCCGGCGTCGCGGTCGATCGCACGACGTCGGGATCGTCGATCAAGGTGGGCATCGGCTACTACTACTTCCCGGTCGCCAGCTGCACGACGAGCTGCCAGCTCAACGTCGGCTATATCTCGTCGTCGAACGGCGGTACGACCTGGACCGCGCAGACGATGCTTCGTGGGCCGATGACGATGAGCTGGCTCCCCAACACCTCACAGGGACGGATGGTCGGCGACTACATGTCGTCGTCCTTCGACGGCGGCCATCTCGCGCATCCGGTGTTCGCGGAGGCCTACGTCCCGACCCAAAATGGGACCGACTGCGCGACTGCAACTCCGTTCTGCAACCAGCCGCTCGAGACGCCCACCAGCGGCCTCGCGGCGCTGGCTGGCTCGGCGTCGGCGAACGACCCGGTCGTCTACTCCGGGCCGTCGCTGAACGGCAACTCAGGCTTCAGGAGGGCCCACTAGAGCAGACCGAAGCAACAGACCGAATCACCCGAGGGGCCGGCCGAAACGCCGGCCCCTCGCCTTCGCGCACACATTCACAGAGCGCCTCGATTGCCCTGAAGTGCGGAATTGACTTGACTTTCGAGCATGAGGGTGTAGGACCCCTGGGTCGTTAGCTACCCACAGAAGGGGGGAAGATGAAGGTGCTTCGCACGCCTCTCCGGAGGCGTCTCACCCTTGCACTCGCCCTCGCGGCCACGGCGGCGCTGGTCACTGCGCTCGGCGCGGGCGCGTCCGTCCCGCTCCAGCAGATCGCAGTCGACACGTTCACGAACCCGGACAGCCAGCACGCCACGATCGTCGAGCCGGACACGTTCGCGTCCGGCAATACGATCGTCGCTGTGGCGCAGTTCGGACGCTTCTTCGACGGGGGAGCGTCCGACATCGGCTGGGCGACCAGCCAGGACGGCGGCGCCACGTGGCCCTCGAGTGGGGGACTGCCCGGCCTCACGGTGAACTCGGTCCCGGCAGGGCCGTATGCGCGCGTCAGCGACCCCTCGGTCGCCTACGACGCAATGCACCACGTTTGGATCGTCTCGTCGCTCGCGCTCGACGCGAGCGTGAACGGCGTCGCCGTCGTCGCCAGCCGCTCGACGGATGCGACGGGGACCGCATGGCTGGGCCCGGTCACGATCGCGTCGATCGGCCCGAGCCAGAGCTTCGACAAGAACTGGACCGTGTGCGACAACACGCCGACGAGCTCGTTCTACGGGTCGTGCTACACCCAGTTCGACGACTTCGGGCACGGGAACGCGCTGAAGATCTACTACTCGCGGAACGGCGGCGCGAGCTGGACCGCGAGCCGCGTGCCGAACGTCGGCGTGATCGGCGGCCAGCCGGTCGTGCGCGACAACGGCACCGTTGTGGTCCCGATCGACAACGCGAGCGAGACCGCACTCGGCTACACGATCTCCACGAACGGAGGCGTGAAGTTCGGCCAGGCGTTCACGATCACGAACATTACGGCCGCGAACGACCCGGGCGGCATCCGCAGCGGTCCGCTTCCGTCGGCCGAGATCTCCGGCGACAACAAGATCTACGTCGTCTGGGAGGACTGCCGCTTCAGAGCCGGCTGCACGACGAACGACCTCGTCTACGTGACCTCGACGAACGGCTCGACCTGGTCGGCCGTCCAGCGGATCCCGATCGACCCGGTCTCGAGCACGGTCGACCACTTGATCCCGGGCGTCGCGGTCGATCGGAGCACGTCCGGCGCCAACATCCACGTCGGCGTCGCCTACTACTACTACCCGAACGTGAACTGCAACCAGGCGACGTGTGACCTCAATGCCGGATTCATCTCGTCCGTGAACGGCGGTACGGGCTGGTCGACGCCACAGCAGCTCGGGCCCACCCCCGCCGGCACGCTCACGATGAAGCTCGGCTGGCTGCCCGACACCTCGCAGGGCCGGATGGTCGGGGACTACATCTCGACCTCGTACGCCGGCGGGACCGCTCACCCCGCGGTCGCGTTCGCGAACCCGCCACCGTCGGGCACCTGCGGGCTCGGCCTCGTATGTGACCAGGCGCTGTACACGACGACGTCAGGCCTGGCCGCGGCCGGCGGCAGCATCACCGCCAACGACCAGGTCGTCTACAACGGCCCGTCGCTCAACGGCAACTCGGCCTTCAGGAGGGCGCACTAGACCAACTAAGCGAGAGGCCGGTGGCGGCGCCGGCCTCTCGCCGCACCAAAGGAGCCGTCATGAGCAGCTTCTCTTCGCCGCACGGGAGGCGCTTCGGCCTTGCCCTCGCCGCGACCGTAGTCGCGGCGCTCGTCGCCTCGCTCGCGGCCTCCGCGGCCCTGGGGCCGATCCTCACCGACCCGTTCACGAACCCGGACAGCCAGCACAAGACGGTCGTCGAGCCGGACACCTTCTCGGCGGGCTCCACGATCGTGGCCGTCGCCCAGATGGGCCAGTTCACGGACGAGGGCGCCTCCGGAATCGGCTTCGCCACCACCACCAACAACGCCGTCTCGTGGACGAGCGGCGTCCTTCCCGCGATCACGCGGTACCAGAACCCGGCCGGCCCGTACGACCGCGCCACCGACGCATCCATCGCCTTCGACGCCCGGCACAACGTGTGGATCGCCGCCTCGCTCGGCCTCCGCGTGCCGGGGCCGAGGGGGGCGGCAGTCATCGCGAGCCGCTCGACGAACGGCGGCCTCGCGTGGGCGCCTCCGGTGACGATCGCCGCCGCCACCGGGAGCAGTCAAAACTTCGAGAAGCCCTGGATCGTGTGCGACGACACGGCCACGAGCCCCTTCTACGGCTCGTGCTACGCCGCCTTCGACGACCATGGCAACGGCAACGCGTTCAAGGCCGCGTACTCGCGCGACGGCGGCCTGACCTGGACGCTTTCGTCCACGCCCAACCTAGGCGTGATCGGCGTTCAGCCGCTCGCCCTGCCGAACGGAAAGGTGATCGTCATCTTCGACAACCCGTCCGAGACGGCAATCGGTGTCATCACCTCGGGGAACGGCGGCGTGAGCTACGGCGGCACGGTCACGATCACGTCGATCACCGCGGCCGTCGACCCCGGCAACATCCGCTCCAGCCCGCTCCCGTCGGCCGAGATCGACGGCGGCGGGAAGGTCTACGTCGCGTGGCAGGACTGCCGCTTCCGGACCGGTTGCACCTCGAACGACATCGTCTACGTCACCTCGAGCAACGGGACGACGTGGTCGGTCGTCCAGCGCGTGCCGATCGATTCGGTGACCAGCACGGTCGACCACCTCACTCCGGGCATGGGCGCCGACAAGTCGTCGTCGACCGTGAGCAGCCACATCGCAGTCACCTACTACTACTTCCCGAACGTGTCCTGCACGATCGCGACGTGCCAGCTCGACGTCGGGTTCATCTCGTCGTCGAACGGCGGGACGACCTGGTCCGCGGCGACGCAGCTCGCCGGGCCGATGTCGACGCCCTGGCTGCCGTGCACGAACACTGGCTACATGTTCGGCGACTACATCTCGACGTCGTTCGGCTCGGACGGCCTCGCCCACCCGGTGATCGTCGTCGCTCACGCGCCCACAGGGCCGAGCTGCTCGACGGGGATCCCGACCTACGATGTCGCTCTCTACGGCTAGAAACGAAGGGGCCGGCTCCGGCCGGCCTCTTATGCCTCGCGGTGTTGCCTCAAAGCGCATTTTTCCTTGCCTGGAATCTAGGGCCGTAGTAGACCTCGCAAGTCGTCAGTTCAAAGGAGGAGAGCCATGCACGTACCGCGAGCTGCCCTCGCCCTCGGATTCGCTGCCACCGCCGCGCTCGTTCTGAGCCTCGCGGCGGGCGCGACGATCCCGGTCGTCAAGATCGCGACCGACCCCTTCACCAACTCGACCAGCCAGCACAAGACGATCGTCGAGCCCGACTCGTACTCGTTCGGCTCCACGCTCGTCTCCGCCGCGCAATTCGGGCGCTTCTTCAACGGAGGCGCGTCCGACATCGGCTTCGCCACGTCGACGAACAACGGCGTGTCGTGGACGAGCGGCGTCCTGCCCGGGATCACGCCCTTCACGAACCCGCCCGGTCCGTACGCGCGCGTCAGCGACCCGTCCGTCGCCTTCGACCGCAGACACGGCGTCTGGATGATCTCCTCGCTCGCGCTCAACTCGACCCCGAACGGCGTCGCTGTGATCGTCAACCGCTCCACGAACGGCGGGCTCAACTGGGGGAACCCGGTCACGGTCCATGCAGCCGGCGCGGGTGAGGACCTCGACAAGAACTGGACCGTCTGCGACAACACGACGACCAGCCCGTTCTACGGCTCGTGCTACACGCAGTGGGACGACTTCGGCCACGGCAACCGGTTCCGGATGGCGTTCTCCCGTGACGGCGGCCTCAACTGGACGCTCTCGACGACGCCGAACCAGGGTGTGATCGGCGGCCAGCCGGTCACGCTCCCGAACGGGAACGTCGTCGTCCCGCTCGACAGCGCGGACGAGACGCAGCTCGGCCGCTCGATCTCGACGAACGGCGGCGTCAGCTTCGGAACCGCGTTCGTGATCACGAACATCACGGCGGCCGACGATCCGGGGAACATCCGCAGCGGCCCGCTTCCCTCGGCGGAGATCTCCGGCGACGGCAAGATCTACGTCGTCTGGGAGGATTGCCGCTTCCGCGTCGGCTGCACCACGAACGACCTCGTCTACACGACCTCCCTGAACGGGACGTCGTGGACGGGCGTGCAGCGGATCCCGATCGACCCGGTCACCAGCACCGTCGACCACTTCATCCCCGGAGTCGCAGTCGACAAGAACACCTCCGGCGCCACGATCAGGGTGAGCGTCACCTACTACTACTACCCGAACGTCGTCTGCGTCTTCGCGACGTGCCAGCTGCGAGTCGGCTTCATCAAGTCGTCGAATGGCGGCTCGACGTGGAACGCGGCGATCGACGTCGCGGGGCCGATGACGATGAGCTGGCTCCCGAACACCTCGCAGGGGCGGATGGTGGGGGACTACATCTCGACCTCGTACAACTCGAGTGGCCTCGCGTTCGGCTTCTTCGCGCGGGCGTTCGCGCCCACCTCGGGGGGGAGCGACTGCCAGACCGCGACGCCGAATTGCGACCAGGGGCTGTACACGTTCGCCTCAGGCCAGGCGGCTTCGGCCGGAACGCTGACCGCGAACGATCCGGTGGTGTACACGGCGAAGCCGCGGCCGGGGGCTTCGGGGTTCAGCCACCGTCACTAGACCGCTAAAGAGCCGAGAGGCCGGGTTCGCCCGGCCTCTCGTCGCTCGCGCCCGCTTGCCTCAAAGCGCACTCTTGCTTGCCGCCGATGCGGCGTGGGAGTAGACATCGCCGGTCATCTCTCTAAGGAGGCAGGAATGCACCTCAGGCGAGCCGCCCTCGCCGTGGCTTTGACCGCGACCGCCGCGCTTGTGCTGAGCCTCGCGGCAGGCGCGACCATCCCGGTCCTCAAGATCGGGACCGACCCGTTCGTGAACTCGACGAGCCAGCACAAGACCGTCGTCGAGCCGGACTCGTTCTTCTTCGGCTCGACCGGCGTCGCAGCGGCGCAGTCCGGACGCTTCTTCGACGGCGGCTCCTCGGGAATCGTCTTCGCGCGGTCGGTCGACAACGGCGTCTCCTACTCGACCGGCACGCTGCCCGGGATCACCGTCTTCCAGGGCGGAACCTTCGCGCGCGTGACCGACCCCTCGGTCGCCCACGACCGGGCTCACGGCGTCTGGATGGTCTCCTCGCTCGGGCTCGATGCCAGCGTCACCGGCACGGCCGTGATCGTCAGCCGGTCCACGAACGGCGGCCTCACCTGGGGCAATCCCGTGACCGTCCGCTCAGCCACGGGCACGCAGGACTTCGACAAGAACTGGACCGCCTGCGACAACACGACGACGAGCCCGTTCTTTGGCCGTTGCTACACGGTGTGGGACGACTTCGGCGGCGGCAACCAGCTGATGATCTCCTTCTCGACCGATGGCGGTCTGACCTGGACTCCCTCGACCACGCCGAACGTCGGGGTGATCGGCGGCCAGCCCGTCGTGCAGCCGAACGGGAACGTGGTCGTCCCGCTCGACAACGCGAGCGAGACCGCGCTTGGCTTCACCAGGTCGACGAACGGCGGCGTCAGCTTCGGCACGGCGTTCACGATCACGTCGATCACGGCGAAGTCCGACCCCGGCAACATTCGCAGCGACCCGCTCCCGTCGGCCGAGATCGCCGGCGACGGCAAGATCTTCGTCGTCTGGTCGGACTGCCGCTTCCGCGCCAACTGCTCGACGAACGACCTCGTCTTCGTCACCTCGCTGAACGGAACGACGTGGTCGGCCGTCCAGCGCATCCCGATCGACCCGACGACGAGCGTGGTCGACCACTTCATCCCGGGAGTCGGCGTCGACCGCAACACGTCCGGCTCGACGACGAAGGTCGCGGTGACGTACTACTTCTACCCCGACGTGAACTGCGACATCAACACGTGCTCGCTCCACGTCGGGTTCATCTCGTCCTCGGACGCCGGCGCGACGTGGAACCCGTTCATCGACGTCGTGGCGCCGATGGCGCTCAAGTCGGCTCCGGACACCTCGCAGGGGCGAATGGTCGGTGACTACATCTCGACGTCGTTCAACGCGAGCGGCCAGGCGCGGGGCTACTTCATCATCGCCAAGCCGCCCACCCAAGGCGGGACCGACTGCGCGATTGCGACGCCGAACTGCGACGTGACGCTCAACACGTTCGTGAACGGCCAGTCGTCGGCCCGAGCGGCGACGGCGGTCGCGAACGACCCGGTGCTCTTCACGGCGAAGCCCCAGCCGGGCCGCTCCGCCTTCAAGCACAAGCACTGAGAGGCGGCGCGAGAGGCCGGGCTCGCCCCGGCCTCTCGCTACCCTCGCCCCGTGGACCCGTACGTGCTCCCCGACGGTCTGCCCGTCCCCGAGGACGACGGCGCCGCCGACCACCTCCCCGGCCTCGAGGTCCCGGCGCTGACGCTCGGCTCGTCCCGCGGCCCGGTGAACCTCGCCGAGCTCGCGCGCGAGCGGCTCGTCCTGTACGTCTACCCGCGCACGGGCCGCCCGGGCCGGCCGATGCTGCCGGGCTGGGACGAGATCCCCGGCGCTCGCGGCTGCACGCCGCAGTCGTGCGCGTTCCGCGATCACGCGGCCGAGCTCGCTGCCTTAGGCGCACGCGTCGCCGGCCTCAGCGCCCAGAGCCTCGACGACCAGATCGAGTTCGCGGAGCGGAACGCGATGCCGTTCCCGATCGTCTCCGACGAGCGCCTCGAGCTGGCGAGAGCGCTCGGGCTGCCGACGTTCGAGGTCGGCGGCGAGACGCTCTACAAGCGGCTGGCGCTCGTCGCGGAGGAAGGGCGGATCGTCAAGGTCTTCTATCCCGTCTTCCCGCCCGACCGCAACGCGGCCGAGGTGCTGGCGTGGATGTCGTCGCGCTAGAGACGATGCTCGCCGAGCTCCGCCAGCCGCGGTTCCGCGCGCGGCAGGTGTGGCAGTGGGCCGCGCGCGGCGCGGCCGGGTACGACGAGATGACGAACCTCCCGATGCGGCTCCGGCGCGCGCTCGCCGACGAGGTGCCGTTCTCGACGCTCGCGCTGGTGGACGAGGCGGAGTCGCGCGACGGCACCGTCAAGGCGCTGTTCAGAACCCACGACGGCCATCCCGTCGAGGCCGTGCTGATGCGCTACCGCGACGGACGACGGTCGATCTGCATCTCGTCCCAGTCCGGCTGCCCGCTCACTTGCACGTTCTGCGCGACCGGCCAGATGCGGTTCGGCAGGAACCTGACCGCTTCGGAGATCCTCGACCAAGCGCTCCATTTCCGCCGTTTCGAGGCGGTCAACCACGCCGTCTTCATGGGCATGGGCGAGCCGTTCCTGAACTACGAGCACGTGCTGGAGGCCGCGCGCCGGCTCCCGGATCTGGGCGTAACGCATCGACGCACGACGATCTCGACGGTCGGGTGGCTTCCAGGATTGCGCCGGTTCGTGGACGAGGTCGCGGAGCCGGTCCGGCTCGCGCTCTCGCTACACGCGCCGACCGACGAGCTGCGCGGCGAGCTGATGCCGGTCAACAACCGCTACCCGCTCGCCGACCTCGTCCACGAGTGCACGCGGTACTTCGCGCTGCGCCGGCGGAAGGTCTTCGTCGAATACGTGATGCTGGCGGGCGTGAACGACCGCTACGAGTGGGCGCGCGAGCTGGCGAAGCTCCTCAACCCGCGCTTCTTCAAGGTGAACCTGATCCCGTACAACCCGACGGGCATGTTCGAGGGCTCGTCGCGGAAGGCGATCGCCGCGTTCCGCCGCGCGCTGATCGAGCACGGCCTGCCGGCGACGATCCGCCTGACCCGCGGCCGCGACATCGAGGCTGCTTGCGGACAGCTTGCCGCCGCGCAGGCGTGACGCTCTTCGCCTTCTACGGGACGTTCACCAGCGACCAGCCCGGTCACGGGAACCTGTCCAGTGCTCGCTTCGTCGAGCGCGGCCGGACGGCGCCGCGCTACCGGCTTTTCTTCGTGGACGGGGTTTGGCCGGCGCTCGTCGAGGCGGCCGACGGGGTCGCCATCGAGTGCGAGCTCTACGAGTGCTCGGAAGTGCTGCTCGACCGGCTGGCCGCGATCGAGCCCGCGGGTTGGAGCCGTTCGGCGGTCGAGCTCGAGGACGGGCTGACCGTCGAGGCCTTCCTCGCGGACCGCGAGCTCACCTCACGAGGGGTCGACGTCTCCGCGTACGGAAGCTGCTGGAGCGCCTTTGTCAGCGACCAAGCGCCGACGCGAGCCGGCGGATCGACGCCTCGTTGATCGGAACCGCGACGAGGATCGCCTCGTCTGCCCCAGCCTCGCCGAGCTCACGTACCGCGTCCGCGACCCCGTCGAGCGCGATCGGCGGCGCCTCCGGGTAGGCGTCGCGCTCGTCGGACGCCTCGACCTCGACGAGCAGGCACGCGCTCCGCTCGATCTCTCGCGGGTCGCGTCCTACTCGCTCCGCGGCCGCGTCGATGCGCGCGTTCACCTCCCCGAAGCGGCCCGGGTCGTTCCCGTACTGCTCGAACCACGTGTTCCACGCGTCGACGTGCGGAAGCCCGGCCGCGAGCATCCGCTCCCCGTGCGCCCCGAGCATGAGCGGCACGTGCCGCGCCGGCGGCGGCAGCAGCACCGCGTCCTCGACTGAGTAGAAGCGCCCGGAGAACGTCGCGCGGTCCCCGGCAAGCAGCCGCCGCACGATCTCGAAGGCCTCCTCGAACCGCGACACCCGTTGGTCGAACCGGATCCCGAACGCGCGGAACTCGTCCTCGTTCCAACCCGCGCCGATCCCGAAGACGAGGCGACCACCGCTCACCTCGTCGACCGACGCCGCCATCCGCGCCAGCACCCCCGG
This sequence comes from Gaiellaceae bacterium, assembly GCA_036377055.1. GTDB lineage: Bacteria > Actinomycetota > Thermoleophilia > Gaiellales > Gaiellaceae > DASUZD01. The sequence continues at coordinate 19,402 of DASUZD010000078.1, forward strand.
AGGGTGAAACGCCGTGCACGCGACGAGCGGCCCGAGCGCGACGCGCTGCGTCACGGCGGCGAGGGCCGCGAGCTGGGTCCAGACGTCCCACGGACCGCGCTCGCGGCGCCCGTCGCCGCGGTAAAGCAGATGGTCGCCGAGCCAGATCGAGTCGAAGCCGGCCTCCTCGGCCGCACTGGCCATGGCCGCGACCTCAGGCCAGCGCACCTCGCGCTCGACCTCGGGAAGCTGGATCCCTACCCGAACCGCCCGCGCCACGGGCGCGAGCCTATGCCACGGGCTGCCGCAGCTCGACAGTGCAGCTGGAGCGGCCGCGCTTCTCCAGGTACTGCTGGTGGTAGTCCTCGGCCGGCCAGAACGTCTCCGCCGGGACGATCTGCGTCACGATCGGCCGTCGGTGCCGCGGCTGCTCGCGCCCGCGCGACGCCTCAGCCGCGTCCCGCTGCTCCTCGTCGTGGACGAACACGACCGAGCGGTACTGGTCGCCGATGTCCCACCCCTGGCGGTTCAGCTGCGTCGGGTCGTGGTTCCGCCAGAACACGTCCAGAAGCTCCTCGTACGAGACGCGCTCCGGGTCGTATGTGACCTCGACCGCCTCCGCGTGGCCGGTCGTGTGCGAGCACACGTCCTCGTAGGTCGGGTGGTCGAGCGTTCCGCCCTCGTAGCCGACCTCCGTCTTCGTCACGCCCTCGATCTGCCGGAACGCCGCCTCGACGCCCCAGAAGCAGCCGGCGCCGAACGTCGCCTTCTTCTCCACTTACTCCTCCTCCAGTCTCAGTGCCGCCGAGTTGATGCAGTACCGCTGCCCGGTCGGGTGCGGCCCGTCAGGGAAGACATGGCCGAGATGGCCGCCGCACGCCGCGCACAGCACCTCCGTGCGCCGCATGAAGAGGCTCCTGTCGTCCTCGGTCTCGACCGCTTCCTCGCTCGCCGGCGCGTAGAACGCCGGCCAGCCGCAGCCCGAGTCGTACTTCGTCTCCGAGCGAAAGAGCTCGGCGCCGCAGCCTGCGCAGCGGTACACGCCGTCCTCGAACACATGGTCGTACTCGTTCCTGAACGGTGCTTCCGTGCCCTTCTGGCGCAGGACGCGGTACTGCTCGGGCGTCAACTCCTGCCGCCATTCCTCGTCTGTCTTCGTCACCTTCGCCGGCAAGCGATCTCCTCCCTTCACGGGTTTCTCCCCTTCAGTGTGCCGTCGGTTGTGTTCGTTACGCGTAGAACTCCACCATGTCCGAGGTTCCGAAGGCGGTCGTTTTCGACTGCGACGGCCTGCTCGTCGACACCGAGACGCTGTGGACGCGCGCGGAGACCGAGCTCTTCCGCCGCCACGGCCGCACGTTCACGCTCGACGACAAGAAGGCGCTCCTCGGCACCGGCTGGCTCGCCGGCGGACGCGTCCTCGAGCGGCTGCTCGACCGGCCGGGCGACGCGGAGGAGCTCGCCCAGACGCTGCTCGCACTCGTCACAGAGGAGGTCGGTCGCGGGGTGCACGCGCTGCCGGGCGCGTTGGAGATCGTCGAGAGGCTTCGCGGCCGCACCCCGCTCGGCATCGCCTCGAACTCGCCGCGCGGCTTCGTCGACGTCGTCCTCGCGCGCAGCGGCTTCACGGACACCTTCGAGGCGTACGTCACCGGCGACGAGCTAAAGAACCCCAAGCCGGCTCCGGACGCCTACGTCGAAGCCTGTGCGCGCCTCGGCGTCGAGCCCTCGACGGCCGTCGCGCTGGAAGACTCTCCAACCGGGGTAGCGTCGGCGCGGGCAGCCGGGCTCTACGTCATCGGCATCCCGTCGCTCCCGGATCTCGAGCTCGAAGCTGATCTCGTCGCGCGCTCGCTCCTCGAGCCCGAGGTGCTTCAGGCGGTCGGCGTTAGCTAGAGGCCGTCCACGCCTTCCTTCACGACGCGAGCCGGCACGCCCGCTACCTGCACGCGCTCGGGCAAGTCGGCCGTCACGACCGCCCCTGCGGCGACGACCGCCCCGGCCCCGACGGTGACGCGATCGCGGATCACGCACCCCATCGCGAGGTACGCGCCGCTCCCGATCCGACAGAGCCCGGCCACGTTCGCACCCGGCCCGACGGTGACGAAGTCGCCGATCTCCGTGTCGTGCCCGACGAGCGCGCCGCGATTCAGGATCACATGGCGTCCGATCCGCGTGCGCGTCGCCACGACGACCCCGACGCTCGCGATCGTCCCCTCCCCGAGCTCGCTGCGGCTCGAGATGCGCGCGAGCGGGTGGACGAGAGTCGCGAAGCCGAAGCCCAGCGCCGCCGCCTCCTCCACGATTCGGCGCCGCTTCGTGGTTCCGAGCGCGCAGAGCGCGAGGTGCGTCGAGGCGAGCTCCCGCGCCTCCGCGAGCCAGACCACCGGCAGCCCCTCGATCGGCTCCTCGGTCCGCGCGCGGTCGAGGTTCTCGACGAAAGCGTCGACCCGGAAGCCGGGAGTCTCCGAGGCGAGGTCGAAGACCTCGGGTGCGAAGTGGTGCGTGCCGAGGATCACGAGCGGTTGAACGCGTTCCTCCACGGGCGGCCGTTTCTACCATCCGGCTCGATGCGGAACCAGCCGGCCGTGACCGTGGCGGTGCCGACCCGCGCCCGGCCCGACGCCCTCGGGCGATGCCTGCGCGCACTCGCCGGGCAGACGATCGCAGACGAGCTGGAGGTGCTCGTCGTCTGCGACGGAGACGACTACGAGTCCGCGGTCGCACGAGTCGTCGCCGGCGTCCCACAAGCGCGGCTTCTCCGGCAAGCTCAGGCAGGACCGGGCGCAACCCGCAACCGGGCGGCGGCCGCGGCGGCCGCGCCCGTGCTCTGCTGCACCGACGACGACTGCGAGCCGCGTCCCGACTGGGCCGAGCGGTTGGTGCACGCGATCGACCGCGGCGCCGACGTCGCCGTCGGGCGCACCGTGAACGCCGAGCCGAAGAACGCGCTCGCGACGGCGTCGCAGCTCGTCGTCACGCACCTCGAGGAGCGGTCCGCCCGCGCCGGCCAGGTGTACGGCGCCGCGAGCAACTTCGGCGCCCGGACCGAGGTTCTCCGAAAGGTTCCGTTCGACACGCGGTACACGTTCGCCGGCGGTGACCGCGACTGGTGCGCGCGGGTCGCGGAGGCCGGCTTCCGCCTCGTCCGCGAGCCGGACGCCGTCGTCCTCCACCGCCAGCGGCTCTCAGTCGGATCCTTCTCGCGCCAGCACGTCGCCTACGGCCGCGGCGCCTATCGGTTCCGCAGCGCGTCGCGCCCGCTCCGCCTCGAGCGGCCTGGCTTCTACGGGTCGCTGGTGCTCCGCGCCGCCGCGGCCGGTCCGCGAGTCACGCTGCTCGTGCTCCTGGCGCAGGCGGCGACGGCGGTCGGCTTCGCGCGCGAGGCTAGACGCCTTTCGGCGCTTCGGTCGCGACGGGCGCGTGGGATTCGGCGCCGGGGTCCGGATGCTCCTCGAAGCCGTACTTGACAATCGCGCGCTTCGCGGCCCGAACCTCGTCGAGGCGACGCACCTGCCGGTGGTGCGGCGCCTTCTTCACGAGCTCGAGGTCCTGGGCAGCCTCGCGCGCGATCGCGATCATCGCGTCGCAGAACGCATCGAGGGTCTCCTTCGCCTCCGTCTCCGTCGGCTCGATCATCAGCGCCTCCGGGACGATCAGCGGAAAGTAGATCGTCGGCGGATGGAAGCCGTAGTCCATCAACCGCTTCGCGACGTCGAGCGCGGTCGCCCCGTGCTCCCGCTTGAGGGTGCGCGCGCTGAGGACGAACTCGTGCATGCAGAGGCGGTCGAACGGGAGGTCGTACGTCTCCTTCAGCCGCGCGAGCACGTAGTTCGCGTTCAGGACGGCGACCTCCGACATCTCCTTCAGCGCCGGCCCGTAGGCGCGGATGAACGCGTACGAGCGGACGAAGACGCCGAACGGGCCGGTGAAGCCGCGCACCTTGCCGATCGTGCGCGGGCGGTCGTAGTCGAGCCGGAAACCTTGGCTGCTACGGACAACGGCGGGAACGGGCAGGAAGGGCTCGAGCGACTTGCGCACCGCGATCGGCCCACCGCCCGGCCCGCCTCCGCCGTGCGGCTGCGAGAACGTCTTGTGGAGGTTGAAGTGCACGATGTCGAAGCCCATGTCGCCTGGGCGTGAAATGCCACAGACCGCGTTCAGGTTCGCGCCGTCGTAGTACAGGAGCGCGCCGGCGTCGTGGAAGATCCGCGCCACCTCGTCGATGTGCTCGTCGAAGAGGCCGAGCGTCGAGGGGTTCGTCAGCATCAGCCCGACCGTGCGCTCATTGACCAGCTCGCGCAGGTGCTCGAGGTCGAGGTTCCCGCGCGCGTCCGTCCGCACCTTGGCGAGCTTGTAGCCAGACATCGTCACGCTCGCCGGATTCGTCCCGTGCGCCGTGTCCGCCGTGATCACGGTGTCCCGCTCAGTCTCGCCGCGGTCGGAGAAATAGGCACGCATCAGCATCAAACCGGTCAGCTCTCCCTGCGAACCGGCGGCCGGCTGGAGCGAAACCGCGTCCAGTCCGGCCACCTCGGCCAGGATCTCCTGGAGGCGCCACATCAGGTCGAGCGCCCCTTGCGCGCCGTCCTCTTCCTGGAGTGGGTGTAGGTCGCGGAACCCGGGGAACGCCACGACGCGCTCGTTCACCCGCGGGTTGTGCTTCATCGTGCAGGAGCCGAGGGGATAGAAGCCCGTGTCGATCCCGAAGGTGCGGGTCGCGAGCTCGCTGAAGTGGCGCACGATCTCGGGCTCCGCAAGCTCGGGGAGGCGCGGCGGGGTCGCACGGCGAAGGTCCTCCGGGAGCTCCGGCACGGGCAGGTCTGGACGGGGGATCGTGCCCGCGCGGCGCCCCGCCTGGCTCTTCTCGAAGATCAGCTTCACGGAGCCGAGACCTCCGCGAGCGTCTCCGCCAACCGGTCGATCTCGGCGACCGTCCGCTTCTCTGTGACGCAGACGAGGAGCGCGTCCTCGAGGCCCTCGTAGTCGCGGCCGAGGGCGTAGCCGGGGTGGACGCCGCGCTCACGGGCTGTGCGGATCACCTCCGCCGCAGGCCGTCCGACGCGGACGGCAAACTCCTTGAACGTTGTCTCATTCGGAAACACCAGCTCGAAGCCGGCGTCGCGCAACCGCTCCTTCGCGTGCTCGGCGAGCGCGAGGCAGGTCTCCCCCACCTCGCGCAGTCCCTGCGGACCCAGCCACGAGAGGTGGACGAGCCCGGCGAGCGCGAGCAGCGTCTGGTTCGTCGTGATGTTCGAGGTGGCCTTCTCGCGGCGGATGTGCTGCTCGCGGGTCTGCAGGGTGAGGACATAGCCGCGTTCGCCCGCGGCGTCTAGCGTCTCGCCGACGATCCGGCCCGGCATCCTGCGGATGAACTCGTTCCGCGCCGCCAGGAATCCGTAGTGGGGGCCGGCGAAGGACTGGTAGTTGCCCGCGCTCTGCCCTTCGCCGATCGCCATTCCGCAGCCGTATGCGCCGGGTGCCTCGAGCACGCCAAGTGACACGAGATCGACGTGCGCGACGGGGATCGCGTCCGCGTCGGCGGCAGCCGCGGCGAGATCGGGCGCCGGCTCCAGGCAGCCGAAGAAGTTCGGCTGCTGGAAGATGACGCACGCAGCGTCGACCGCCGCCCGGCGGAGCTCGTCGGGGCTCGTGGTCCCGTCGCGCTGCGGCACCTCGACGATCTCGAGACCGAAGCCTGGCGCGTACGTCTTGACCACTTGGCGGACCTGCGGATTCGTCGCCTCGGTGACCACGACCTTCGAGCGGCCGGTGGCGTGCTTCGCGACGAAGCACGCGTCGGCTGCGACCGTTGTCCCGTCGTAGCCCGACGCGTTGGAGACGTCCATCCCGGTCAGCTCGCAGATCGCGGTCTGGTACTCGAAGATCGCCTGG
>DASUZD010000079.1:0-2791 GCA_036377055.1 Gaiellaceae bacterium
CGAAGCCCTTCATCTTGTCGACGGTGCCGTCGCCCTGGGCCATCCACCAGCACTCCAGGCGCGTCAGCTCGTGACTGCCGGAGTACGTGCGCTCGTAGAGCTCGTGGCGGCCGCCGAACTCCGACCCGATGGCGTCCCACAAGAGCTTGACCAGCTTGATCTTGTCGATCGCCTCGTAGCCGTTGGAGCCGCGGTAGAACTGGTCGAGCAGCGGGCGCAGCTCCTCGTTCTTCCAGTCCACGGCGTGCGAGGGCTGGACGATCATCGCGCCGGCAACCTGGTTCTCGATGATCTCCTTGATCTTGGGGATCGCGATGTTCGAGAGGATCCGGTAGGCCGACCCGGCCTGGTTGTTGGGGATGACGCTCCCCTCGGCCGACGGGACCGGGTTGTGGCACATGGCGTCGGTCAGCGCCCAGAAGGTGTTGCGCCACGCGAGAATCTCGCCGACGCTGGCCTGGATGCCGCGGAAGGCGATCGTCCCCGTCGCCTCGAGCGCCTTGATGAAGACCCCGGCGATGAAGTCGAGCTTGACGGCGAGGCGGGTGCAGCCCTGGAGCATCGCCCGCCAGATGAACCCGGTGAGGTGGTAGGTGCTGGCGATCTCGAGGTTGCGGTAGATGAGGAAGTTCTCCCACGGGATCAGCGCGTCGTCGAACATCAGCACCGAGTCGTTCTCGTCGAAGCGGCTCGAGAGCGGGTAGTCGAACGGGCTGCCGACCGCGGCGGCCATGAACTCGTACGACGGCCGGCACAGCAGCTTGATGTTCGGGTGATCCATCGGCGCGAAGAAGGAGAGCGCGTACTCCTCCTTCTTGATCGGGACGTTCCCGTGGTAGGACACGAAGTTGTAGTTCGACAGCGCCGAGCCGGTGGCGACCATCTTCGCGCCGCGGACGACGACGCCCTCGTCGGTCTCCTTCACCGCGTGGATGAAGACGTCCGACACCTCGTGGATGTCCCTGTCGCGGTCGACCGGCGGGTTCACGAGCGTGTGGTTCATGAAGTACACGCGCTCCTGCGACTCCTTGTACCAGCGCCGCGCGTTGTCGGCGAACGGCGCGTAGTAGTCGGCGTTGGGGCCGTAGGTCGCCAGGAAGGCCGCCTTGTAGTCGGGGCTGCGCCCCATCCACCCGTAGGTCAGCCGCTGCCACGCCGCGATCGCGTCGCGGCCGGCGACGAGGTCCTCCGCCGAGTGCGGCGCCTTGAAGAACGGGTGCGTGTAGCCGCCGCTGCCGGTGTCGGTCTCGGCGGTCAGCTCGTCCTTGGTCGCCGGATCGTGCAGCGCGTTGTACAGCCGGGCGATCGACCGCACGCTGTTGCGGAACGCCGGATGCGTGGTCACGTCGTCCACGCGCTCGCCGTGGATGTAGATCTGGCGCCCGTCTCGGAGGCTCGCGACGTACTCGTCGCCGTTCATCGGCCGCGTCACGGCCTGGCCGGCCTGGTCGCCCTGGACGTCTACGGACATGCGCGGAAGCCTCCTCTTCGACCAACCCGGGTGAGGAGCGTCGAGTGTGCGTTGACACTGGACACTCGCGGCGCCACCATACGCGCGGGTCCAGGCGCTGTCAACGTGGCTCGGCCGCGCCTGCCGTGCCGCCGTGCGAGGTGTCGAGCGCGAGCTTGCGGGCATCGCTGTGCGAGCGGCCGACAACGAACCAGATCGCCTCGACAGGCTCAGCGCCGGCGTTCTCGAGGCGATGCGGCCGGGAGGACTCGAAGGCGATCGAGTCGCCCGGCCCGAGCTCGTGCTCCTCGTCGAACCCGATGGTCACGCGCAGGCGCCCGGAGAGCACGAGCCCGTACTCGCGCCCCATGTGGCGCATGTGCGTCCCCTCGCGGCTCGACGCCCCGCCGACCTCGTAGACGACGTAGAGGAAGTCCGCGTCCGGCTCGGGCGTCGGAGTCAGGCGCTCCCAGCGCACGCCCGACTCGAGCTCGATGCCCTTGCGCGTCTCGCGTCGCTGGACGAGCGTGGCCCCCGTCTCCTCCGGGCTGCCCGACGCGTCGAGCACGCGCGGCGCAGAGGCCACGGCACGCTGCGAGCCGAAGAGCTCGTCGAGCGACATGTCGAGCTCGGAGACGATCGCGTACAGCGTGCCCACCGACGGTCGCGAGCGCCCGGTCTCGATCTGCGACAGCGCGCTGGGGGAGATCTCCAGGCGTCGCGCCAGCTCGCGCAGGCTGACGCCGTGGCGCTCGCGCTCGGAGCGCAGGCGTTGGCCGACCCCGTCCTGGAAGTCGGCGGTGAGGTCGCGAAGGCGCTTGGCTCCGGTGGACTCGGTGGCCATCCGCGAGCCACTGTAGCCGTCGAACGACGGCCATGTCCAGAGTCACTGCACAGTTGACAGCGGCCGTTCAGCCCAGGGGCTGCGATGCGTCCCGGCCGTCGGCCGACAGCCACGGATAACGGTCCGTGTCGGAGCCCGCGTAGTCCGGATCGAGGTAGATGAAGCAGCGCTGGATGAGGAAGTCGCGCACCTCGAAGACGTCGCACCAGCGGCCCGCGTGGGTCACCCCGGCGCGCCACGGGCCGTCCTCGTGCTCGCCGTAGCTCGTGCCCTCGCAGGCGAAGGTGTCGCCACCGCTCATGATCCAGTTGAAGTTCGCGTAGTCGTGGCGGATCCCCTTGAGCGTCCCGCCGACATCGGTGAAGCACTGCCCGATGGCCTCCTTGCCGTTGGCCAGGCCCCACTTGGGGAAGTGGACCTGCGCGTCGTCGGCGAAGAGGTCGAGGATGCTGGCCCCGGTCGACGTGACGCCGCCGTTGTCGAAGGCCTTCAGGTAC
>DASUZD010000080.1:0-15794 GCA_036377055.1 Gaiellaceae bacterium
CCGCTCGACGCTCTCTCGCCGCGTCGACCTGCCGTCCGGCGGCTACCTCGTCTTCGACTACGCCGAGGCGTTCACCGTCATCGACGTCAACACGGGCCGCTTCGTCGGCTCGCGCGGCAAGGGCTCCGGGGCGCGCCTCGAAGACACGATCACGAAGAACAACCTCGAGGCGGTCAAGGAAGTCGTCCGCCAGCTCAGGCTTCGCGACATCGGCGGGATCATCGTCATCGACTTCATCGACATGGCGAACCCGAAGAACCGCGCCGCGGTCGAGGAGGCGCTGCGGACGGAGCTCGAGCGCGACCGGACGAAGACATACGTCGTGGAGATCTCGCCGCTCGGGCTCGTCGAGATGACCCGTCAGAACGTCACCGACGGGCCGCGCGAGATCCTCACGAAGAAGTGCCCCACCTGCGGCGGCGACGGGATCGTCGTCTCGGAGGCGACCGCTGCCGTCGAGGCCGAGCGGAAGCTGCGCGCGCTCGCGGTCGGCTCGAAGGCCAAGGCGTTCCGCGTCGAGCTGCCGGCGAACGTCGCGGCTCTCGTCGTCGGGCCCGGCGCCGTCCGGCTCGCCGAGATCGAGACGCAGACGAAGCGGCGCTTCCTGATCGAGACGAAGGACGAGGTCCACGTCGACCACTTCCTCGTGCTCGCCGAGGGGACGCTCGACGAGCTCCGGCCCGAGGCGCCGGCGCTCGAGGGCGCGGAGAAGGAGCTCAAGCTGGTCGAGGTCGGGCGCTACGACTCGACGGCCGGCGTCGGGAAGCTGGACGGCCTGGACATCTCCGTCGCGGGCGCTGCCGGCCAGGTCGGGAAGAAGGTCAAGGTCCGGATCGAGCGTGTGCTCGACGGCACCGCCTATGCCACGCGCGTCGGCGGCGCCGCGAAGGCCGAGACCCCGATCACGGCGGAGTCTGAGGCCGAGAAGCCGACGCGGAAGCCGCCGGCGAAGAAGACCGCTGCGGCGGCCAAGGCCGAACCGGTCGAGCCGGTCGTGGAGGAGACTCGGGAGCCCGAGCCCGCGGCGGAAGTCGACGCAGAGGCCGAGACCGAGGAGAAGCCGAAGCGCAAGTCGCGCCGCGGCTCCCGCGGAGGGCGCGGGCGCAAGCGGAAGACGGCGGCGGCGAACGGAGCCAAGCCCGAGGGCGAGACGACCGAGACCGCCGAGACCGAGGAGGCCGCAGAGCCCGTTGCCGAGGCGCCGGCCGCGCCGCGTATCCACGTGCCGGACACCGAGCTCGGCGAAGAGGCTGCGCCCGAGCCCGAGGCGGTTCCGTCGGAGGACGGAGCCGGCCCGACGCCTGCGCCGAAGAAGAAGACGCGCCGCGGCTCGCGCGGCGGCCGCGGCCGGAAGAAGAAGACACCTGCGGCGGAGACCACCTCGGAAGGCGCTGAGAACGGCTCCCGCTCCGGCGAGTGGGAGTACGTGCCGATGTCCGAGTGGGACTCGGATCTGACGAGCTAGGCGCGTTGGCGAGGGCGCGCCGCCGCCGCTAGACTTCCTCGGCTCGCGGGCGGGTGCCCGCGTTTTCCACGCTATGAGCTACGCGATCATCTCCCTCGGCGGCAAGCAGTTCCGTGTCCAGGAAGGGCAGCGCCTGCTCGTCGACCGGCTGCCGACCGACGAGGGCAAGACGTTCACACCGCAGCTGCTGCTTCTCGGCGGGGACGGCGCGCCCGACCTCTCGCCGACGGGCGTGACGGTCACTGCGCGCGTCATCGCCCACGTCAAGGGCGACAAGATCCGGATCGGCAAGTACCGGCCGAAGACCGGCTACAAGCGCCACAACGGGTTCCGCGCGAGCCTCTCGCAGATCGAGATCGAGTCGATCGGCAAGAAGGCGCAGCGCGCGAAGGAGAAGCCGGCCGAGGCGAACGCCGAAACCAAGACGGCCGGCCTTCCGAAGGGCTACGAAGACATGAAGGTGGCGGAGATCGCTGGCGCCGCGCCTTCCTGGAAGCTGCCGGCGCTCGAAGCGGCGCTCGCGTACGAGCAGGAGCACGGAAAGCGAAAGGGCGCGACCGCGGCGCTCGAATCTGCGATCGAGGCCCAAAAGGAGAACGACTAGCCATGGCCCACAAGAAGGGACTCGGATCGTCGCGGAACGGCCGCGACTCGAACCCGAAGATGCTCGGCGTCAAGATCTTCGCCGGCCAGGACGTGAAGGCCGGGATGATCATCGTGCGCCAGCGCGGGACGAAGTTCCGTCCCGGCCCAGGAACGGGCCTCGGGCGCGACCACACGATCTTCGCCAAGCGCAACGGCAAGGTCGAGTTCTCGACGAGCGGCGATCGCCGCACGATCTCGGTCGCCGAGCCCGCCGCTTAGGTATTCATGTTCCACGACCGCGCGCGCATCCGCGTCCGGGCGGGTCGTGGCGGGGACGGCGGGCTCTCCTTCCGCCGCGAGAAGCACGTCCCGCGCGGCGGCCCTGACGGCGGGGACGGCGGCCGCGGTGGCGACGTCGTGCTCGTCGCCGACCCGGACAGGCGCGACCTGACGGGTTTTCGCGCGCGGCAGCTTTTCGCCGCCGGCCGCGGCGAGCCTGGGCGCAGCCGCCTGAAGCACGGCGCCGACGGCGCCGATGTCGAAATCCGCGTTCCGGTCGGCACGCAGGTGGTCGACGAAGGGCGGCTCGTCGCGGACGTGACGGCGCCGTCCGCGCGCGTCGTGCTCGCGCGAGGAGGAGGCGGAGGCCGGGGCAATAAGCATTTCGCGACGCCGACCCGCCGTGCACCGCGGTTCGCGGAGGTCGGGCAGTCTGGCGAGGAGGCAGAGCTGGAGCTGCGGCTCAAGCTGCTCGCGGACGCCGCGCTCGTCGGTCTGCCGAACGCTGGAAAGTCGTCCCTCCTCGCGCGCATCTCAAACGCGCGTCCGAAGGTCGCCGACTACCCCTTCACGACGATCGCGCCGGTGCTCGGAACGGTCGACTCTCCGGACGGGCGCCAGCTCACGGTCGCCGACGTTCCCGGGCTGATCGAGGGCGCGAGCGAGGGCGTCGGCCTCGGCCACGAGTTCCTCGCCCACCTCGAGCGAGCGCGGCTGCTCGTGCACGTGATCGACGTCTCCGGCGACCTCGTCGCCGCGTGGGAGACGATCGACCGCGAGCTCGCCGAGTACGGGGCGGGGCTCGACGAGCGGCCGCAGGTCGTCGTCCTGAACAAGATCGACCTCGTCACTGAGGCGCCCGCGTTTCCGGTCGACGACCCGCGGATGCTGCGCGTGTTCGCGCTCTCCTGCGCGACGGGCTCCGGCGTCGAGGAGTTCCGGCGCGCGCTCTTCGACCTCGTCCCGTCCGAGGAGCCGCGGGTCGCGGCCGAGCCCGCCGACGAGCTCGCGGACTTCCTCGTCTACCGCCCGAAGCCGGCGCGAGGGCCGGCGTTCCGGCTCTTCCGCACCGACCGCGGCTTTCGGGTGACGGGGGAGGTCCCGGACGAGAAGGAGCTCGAAGCGGCACTCCGCGGCGCGGGCGTCCGGAAGGGCCAGGAGGTCGAGGTAGGGGACGAGACGCTCGAGTGGGCGTGACCGCGATCCTCGGCGGCACCTTCGACCCGCCGCACAACGGGCACGTCGCGCTCGCACGGCGCGCGCAGGCGCAGTTCCACCCCGAGCGGCTCGTCGTCGTCGTGGCGGAGCGGCCGGGGCACAGGACCGTCGTGCTCGATCCCGAGACCCGCGTCCGCCTCGCGCGCGCCGCCTTTCCCGGCCTCGAGGTGGAGCTCGACGCCCACCCGCGCACCGTCGACCTGCTCGAGGAGCGACCGTACTCCGACCCCCTCTTCGTGGTCGGCGCGGACGAGTTCGCTGATTTCCTCACCTGGAAGGAGCCGAACCGGATCCTCGAGCTCGCACGGCTGGGCGTGGCCACGCGACCGGGATACCCGCGCGAGCGGCTGGATGCCGTGCTCGAGCGGCTCGACGCACCGGAGCGCGTGACGTTCTTCGAGCTCGAGCCGCGCCCGATCTCGTCGAGCGACGTCCGCGAGCGCGTCGCGCGCGGCGCGCCGATCGACGGCCTGGTTCCGCCAGCGGTGGCGGACCTCGTGCGGCGCGAAGATCTCTATCGCCGCTGAGCAGGGTTACACTGTTTCGTAGACCCGAGAGGATCCGAACCGACCTGACCTCACTCGAACAAGCCCGCCGCATCGCCGGCCTCGCCCAGGAGAAGCTGGCCAGGGACGTCGTGATCCTCGACATGCGGCCCGTCTGCATCTACACCGACTTCTTCGTCATCTGCACGGGCCAGAATCCGCGGCAGACGAAGGCGATCCAGGACGAGGTCTACGCCGGCCTCAAGCGCGACGACGGCATCCTGCCGCGCTCGGTCGACGGCCAGGCAGAGGGAACCTGGATCGTGTCGGACTACCTCGACGTCGTCCTGCATGTCTTCACGCCCGACGCGCGCGCGTTCTACCGCCTCGAGGACCTGTGGGGCGACGTGCCTGCGGTGGAGGTGGAGGCTGCCACAGCGTAGAGCCTCGCCGGTCTTGAAAGCGCCCTCGCTCTGTGCGACTGTTTCCACAAGGCATTCGCGGAAGGGAGCCGGGCCGTCGATCCTTCGATCCTGATCAGCTTTCTCGCACCGGCGTTGCCATACCTCGTACGGGCAGGGAAGGACGTCGCCGTGAAGGCGGCCGACGCGCTCGGGCGCGAGGTGTGGGAGCAAGCCCAGGAGCTGTGGGCGCGGCTGAGGCCTAAGGTCGAGGACAAGGAGGCCGCGAAGGAGGCCGTCGAGGCAGTCGCCGCCGAACCCGACGACGAGCTCGCTCGGTCCGCGCTTGCGTTCCAGGTCAAGACGCTGCTCCAGGCGGACCCCGTGCTCGCGCAGGAGCTCGAGCGGCTCTGGCAGCAAGGCGAAAGCGTCCGCACGACTGTCGCTTCGGGCGATCGGTCGGTCGCGATCGGCGGCGACGCTAGCGACAACACGATCGTGACGGGCGATCGGAGCAGCGTCCGGAGGTAACCGATGTCCTCGGCCGCTCGGCCGCAGAGCGAGGCCGCGGCGGTGGCGACCGGCGAAGGAGCTGTCGCCGTCGCGGGCGACGTCGTCGAGAGCATCATCGTCACCGGCGACAACGCCGAGATCCGGCTTGGTTTCGGGGCACCCGTCGGCGCGATCCTCTCCCTCCTCGGGCTGAGTCGGCGACCGCGTAAGAAGGCGCGCAAGACGCCGCTTTTACGGCGTCCGAAGCCATGCGTGGATCTCGTCGATCGTCAGTCCCAGACCGCTGAGCTTTTCGCCGGAGCCGACGCAGTCAACGTCTCGGGCGTGGCCGGCGTCGGCAAGACGTACGTGCTCGCCGCTGCGCTCGCGAGAGAAGAGGCGCTCGCGCTTCCCGACGGCGTGGTCTACCTGTACGCGAAAGGCAAGAGGCGCGAGGACCTCCTCCAGGCGCTCTTCGAGGAGTTCTACGATTGCAAGCCTCCGTTCAAGGCAACCGAAGCGGCGATCCGGAAGGATCTCGAGCGCAAGCGTGCGCTTGTCGTCCTGGACTCGGCCGAGCTCGAGCGGGATGACCTCCAGCAGCTGCTCGCCGACGTTCCCGGCTGCAGGTTCGTGGTCGGCTCGCGCAGTCGAATTCTCTGGGACGGTGCGGGGATCTCGCTGACCGGGCTCGAGCTAGACGATGCGCTCAAGGTTGTCGAGCAGGAGCTCGGCCGGCCGCTCCACGAGATCGAGGCGGAGCCGGCGAGGCGGATCTGCGTCGCACTCTCCGGCCATCCCCTCGAGATCCGCCAGGCGACCGCGATCGTCCGGGAGGACGGCTCGTCGCTGGCCGATGTCGCGGCGGGGCTTCCGTCGAGCGGCGGCGGTTCAGCCCTCGCCAAGCTCGCGCTCGACCGCCTGACGGAAGACCAGCGGCGGATCCTGGAGGCGCTGGCGGCGTTCGGGGGCGTCGCCGTCGGTGCCGAGCACGTCGGACCGATAGCGGACGTCGCCGATCCCGCCGCGGATCTGAAGGCACTCGAGCGGCGGCGGCTGGTCGAGTCGCATAGCCCTCGCTACAGCCTCGCCGGGAACCTGGTCGAGTCGACCGGGCTCGGCGATCCGGGTGACGAGATCTTCGAGCGCGTCGTCTCGCATTTCGTCGGCTGGCTCGAACGGACGCGCGGACGGCTCGGCGCCCAGCTCGTCGAGGCCGAGCCGCTCCTCGCGCTCCTACGCACGGCGCTTCGAGGTCAGCGCATGCGCGAGGCGATCGCGCTCGGCCGGGGCCTGGCGGATTCGTTCTCCGCTGCCCGGCGATTCGGAACGGCCGCTGAGATCCACGAGGGTGTGCTCCACGCAGCGCGTGCGACGAAGGACCGCGCAGCCGAGGCGTGGGCGCTCCACCAGCGAGGAACACACGCCGCCGCACTGCATGGGCCGGACGCCGGCGCCGAGGATCTCCGACACGCCCGCCGCATGCGGGAGGAGCTTGGCGATCACGTCGGCGCGGAGGCGAGCGAGACGAACCTCGTGACGGCGGTGCGCGCCGCTCAGCCCCCGTCGCCTTTCATGCGTCTCGTCTACGGCATCCTTCGGCTCCCGCTGCTCGTGGCGGTGCTCGTGGCCGCGTCGGTCGTCGCGCTGCCGACAGGCACGGCGCTGGGCGTCTACTACGGGGTTCACCACGGCGGTGGTGGCGGCGGTGGCGACGGTACGACTCCGCAGGGCATCCTCGTCGTCGTGAAGGCGGGGAAGGGCCAGGGGACCGTCACGAGCGACACCGGCGCGATCGACTGCGGTTCGGCGTGCCGGGACACAGCCGACGCGGGCACGACCGTCAAGCTGGTAGCGCGGGCGGATCAGGGCTCGCGGTTCACTGGCTGGCGTGGGAGCGGCTGCACCGGGACGGGCGCGTGCACCGTGGAGATCGACGGAAACGAGAAGGTCACCGCGACGTTCGTGCCGGTGAGGACAGCGCTCCTGCGGGTGACGGTGACGGGGCGCGGGACCGTGACGAGCAGTCCGGGAACGCTTCGCTGCCGCTCGCGCTGCGAGGCGCGCTTCGTGCGCGGAAGCTCCGTGATCCTCGCGGCGAAGGAACTGGCCGGGTCCAAGTTCGTCGGCTGGCAAGACGCTCCCGGATGCTCCTCGGACCGCACGTGCACCGTGAGCTTGCATGCAGCAACCGTCTCCGTTCGGGCCGTCTTCGTGCGCCCGGCGAATACTCAGGTGCTGAAGGTGACGGTCACGGGGGCGGGAGCCGGGAGTGTCGTCAGCGTTCCGCCCGGGATCGACTGCGGCTCAACGTGCGACGCGCCGTTCGCGACCGGGGCGAGCGTGACGCTCGTACCGCAGGCCGCGGACGGATCCCAGTTCACCGGCTGGAGCGGCGACTGCACCGGCACAGGGCCGTGCAACCTCCAGATGACGGATACGCGCGCCGTCACGGCGACTTTCGGTCGCGCTTCCACGCCCACCGAGACGCTCACAGTGAAGATCGGCGGGAACGGGACCGGAACGGTCGAGAGCAAGCCAACCGGGATCAAGTGCCCCGCGGCCAGATGTAGCGCGCTGTTCCCGGTCGACACTTCGGTCACGCTAATCCAGCACGCAGATCCGGGATCGACGTTCGCTGGCTGGAGTCGCGAGGAGTGCGGGGACGCCGACGAGTGCACGGTCACGGTCCGCGCGGGGGTCGCGCCGGTAGTTGCAACGTTCAACGCGGTGCCGCAAGAGCGTCTCCACGTCGAGCTGACGGGCGGGCACGGCGGCCGCGTGACGAGCGATCCGCCCGGAATCGACTGCCCGGACACATGCGACGCGTCGTTCCCGCGGGGCAGCAACGTGACTCTCACGGCGGCGGCCAGCTCAGGCTTCACGTTCGTCGAATGGAAGACGCACGACGCCCATTGCCCGGATACCAGCCCGTGCAGCGTCGTCATGGATCGGCCAGCGTCCGTCGGCGCCATCTTCGAGGCGGGCTACCGGGTGTCCGTCAAACTTGGCGATGGTGGAGACTTGATCTACAGCAAGCCCGCCGGAATCACGTGCCCCGCCACCTGTGATCACATCTTCCCAGCGGACCACATCCTTTACCTCAGCGCGCGTGCAAAGGCCGGGTACACCTTCAGCGGCTGGCTCGACGCCTGCAAGGGACAGCGGTACGTGTGCAAGCTCGCGGTCACGGGGCCTCTCTCCACGGAAGCGACCTTCAAGGCCACGCCGACGTCGACGCCACCGCCTCCTCCGCCGCCGCCCGGCCTTATCCTCGCTCCGTGGCTAGACTTCCACGGCCTGGGGCCATAGCTCAGTTGGGAGAGCGCCGCCATGGCATGGCGGAGGTCGCCGGTTCGAGCCCGGCTGGCTCCATAGCCGCTCGAAGTCCGCTCACGCTCGCGCGTGAGCATGACGACTTCGACCGGACGGAGAGCGTTCGTGAGCCGACGCCGGCAGAGCCGGCATCGGCCGTGAACCTACGTCTTCGCCGGTGCTCTGAGCTCGGTTTCGGCGGGCTCGCCTCGGCGTAGCTCGCGGCTTCGCTCGGCTTCGGCGTTGACCTCGGCGCCGAGGAGGAGCGCGACCGCGCTCAGCCACAGCCACGTCAGCATGACCACCACCGCGGAGAGCGAGCCCCACGCCTTGTTGTACGAGCCGAACCTGCTCGCGTAGAAGGCGAACGCGCCCGACGCGAGCAGCCAGATCACGATCGCGAGGACCGAGCCGAAGGTGAGGAAGCGCCAGCGCGGGTGCTTGACGTTCGGGCTGAAGTGCATCAGGCCCGCAAACGTGACCAGCAGTCCCGCGAGGAGCAGCGGCCATTCGGCCACGTACCAGACCGCCTTGACCACCGACTTCGCGCCGGTCGCGTCACCGATCCACGTCGAGAGGTGCGGGCCGAGGATGAGCACGCCGAACGCGAGCGCGAAGCCGAGCAGCGCGAAGACGACCAGCACGAGCGCGGTCAGGCGTCGCCTGACGAAGCCTCTTCGCTCCTCGCGCTGGTACGCGATGTTCATCGCCCACATCACGTTCTGCATCGCGCCTGTCAGCGACCAGAGGGCGAGCACGCCGCCGATGCTCAGGATCGCGACGCCGGTGCCCTGGTGCTGGGTGAGGCGCGTCAAGCTGCCCTCCAGGAGGGTCGCGGCCTGCGCCGGCAGGATCCCGTGCAGCTTCGCGATCACCGTCGTCACGCTGTGGGGGTCGGCGATCAGGCTGAAGAGCCCGGCCGCGACCAGCAGGGCCGACGGGATCGCGAGGAAGGCGTAGTACGCGAGCGCTGCCGCGATGGTCGTCATGTTCTCGCGGCGGAACCGCGAGATCGCGCGGCGCAGGATCGCGAGGTAGTCGCGCGCGGACAGGTCACGGAGGCCGGGCTCCGAGAGCCGAGGCTCGTCCCGTTCCGGCTGCGGCGCCGGCGCCTCGTCGGGCAGCGGCCGATCGCTGTAGTAGTCGTCGGTCCGGTCGCGCTCGCGACCGCTGTTGCGTCGCAGCTTCATGAGTCGTCGCGGTCGGGGTCGATCCATGCTGCGCCGACACCGATCAGAATCCAGATCCACGTAGCCATCGAAGGCCTCCCTTCTTCGGTCGAGGGTGCCCGCGAAGCACCGGCGCGTAACACCCGCCCCCGGCGCCTTCGCTAGCGTCTGACTCGTGGCCACGACCGAGCCGGCGTCACCGAGCGAGCTTCGACAGAGGCTTCTCGACCGCTGGGCCGAGCCGAACCCGGCCGAGCGGAGCGCATGGACAGGGTTCTTGCGCGCGCACTCGCGGATCACGAAGGCTCTCGACCGCGAGCTGGCCGCGGCGCACGACCTGCCGTTGAGCGAGTACGACGTGCTCGCCCAGCTCGCTCTGCGCGACGACGGACGGCTGCGCATGAGCGACCTGGCCGAGGCGATCGTCCTCAGCCCGAGCGGGCTCACCCGCCTCGTCGACCGGCTCGCGCGGCGTGGCCTGCTGCGCCGCGAGCGCTGCGACGCCGACTCGCGGGTCGTCTACGCGACGATCACTGCGGCCGGCCTGGAGAAGCTCGTCGAGGCGACTCCGACGCACCTCGACGGGATCCGCCGACTGTTCTGGGCGCATCTGACCGACGAGCAGAGCGAGGAGCTCGCGTCGATCGTCGAGTGCCTCGGCCGCCGCCCCGAGTAGCTCAGTGCGGCTGTAGCGCCTCGATCTCGCGCTGCACGGCCAACCGCTCGAGCGCTTGCGCCTCGATCTGGCGCACGCGCTCGCGGGTGAGGCCGAGCGTTCGCCCGATCTCCTCGAGCGACTTCGGGTCGGGGTCGCCGTCCATCCCGTAGCGCAGCTTCAGGATGTCGCGCTCCCGCTCGGGCAGTGCGTCCACCGCCCGGCGCAGGGTCTCCTCCGCGAGGCTGACGTGAACCTCCTCCTCCAACGCGGGCGTCGGCGACGCGATCAGGTCTCCGAACTGCGCGTCGCTTTCGCTGCCGACCGGCTTGTCGAGGCTCGTGACGGCCCTCGCCGCCTGGCGGACCTCGCGCACCTGCTTCAGGGGCAGCTTCGTCGCCTGCGCGAGCTCCGCGTCGGTCGGATCGCGCTCGAGCTTCAGCGTGAGCTCGCGGCCGGCGCGCGCGATCTTCTGCTCGCGCTCGACGATGTGCACCGGGATACGGATCGTCCGCGACTTGTTCGCGACTCCCCGCTGCACCGCCTGGCGGATCCACCACGTCGCGTACGTGGAGAACTTGTAGCCGCGGCGCCAGTCGAACTTCTCGACCGCGCGGATCAGCCCGATGATCCCCTCCTGGATCAGGTCGAGCAGCGAGAGCCCGTGGCCCTGGTACTTCTTCGCGATCGAGACGACCAGGCGGAGGTTCGAGTTGATCATCCGGTCCTTCGCCGCGCGGTCGCCGCGCTCGACCCCCTTCGCGAGCTCGACCTCCTCGGCCGCGGTCAGCAGCGGATACCGCCCCGCCTCGTTCAGGAAGAGCTGGAGCGCGTCCGTGGTCGCGACGGCGAGGTCGCCGTTCACGTAGGTCGACTCGGTGCGAGTCCCGACTCCGCAGTCGTCGGTGAGGGAGATTCCGCGCTCGTCGAGCTGCTCGTAGACCGCCTCGAGCTCCTCGTCGTGGAGCTCGAGCTCCTGGGTGAGCTCCGAGAACGCGGACAGGTTGACGCACCCTTCGCTCTCGCCCTGCTCGATCAGGGCCTCGAGCTGCTCCCTCGTCATCCCTCCATCTTGCCACCGTCGTTCCGGATGCAAACGGAGAACTATGCTCGCAGCCGTGAAAATCCGGCACGCGACGGTCGCGGACGTGCCGGCCGAGCACGACGTCTTCCGAGCCGCGATCGGCGAGCTCTTCCGGCGGCACGCGTTCGAGCCGCCGGATCCGCCTCCCGAGGCGTTCGCGGCGATGCACAGGCACCTGCTCGGGCACGACGGAGAGCGCTGCTTCGTCGCCGAGGAGGGCGACCGCGTCGTCGGCTTCACCGCCGCGTTCGCGCGCGGCGACACGTGGTTCCTCTCGTCGCTCTTCGTCCTTCCCGAAGCCCAGGGCCGCGGGATCGGGCGGCGGCTGCTCGAGCATTCGTGGGGCACGGGCTACCGAAGCCGGCTGACGCTCGCGGACTCGATCCAGCCGGTCTCGAACGGCCTCTACGCGCGGCGCGGCCTGCTGCCGGTGACGCCGGTTCTGCACCTGGACGGCGAGCCGCGGGTCGATGCGCCGTCGGAGCTGGAGGCGACGGCGCCGGAGCCCGCGGCGCTCGCGGCTCTCGACGACGCCGCCTACGGCTTCGACCGCGCGGTCGACCACGCGTACTGGAGCGGCGGGCCGGGCCGCGGCACGCTCTGGCTCCGTGGCGGCGAGCCGTGCGCCTACTCGTACGTGTGGCCGGGTGGGCGGATCGGCCCCCTCGCGGGCCGAGATCCAGCCGCTGCGGCGCATGCTCTTCGGGCCGAGCTGGCGCGGGCCGAGTCTCCCGTAGCCGTGCTTGCGCCGGGCAGCGCGGCCACGCTCGTGCGGGTTGCCGTCGACGCAGGACTCCGGTTCGAAAAGCCGCCCGGACTGCTCCTCGTCGGCGGTGACGCCACGGTGCCGATGGCGCTCGCGATCGGCGGTTACGCCCTGTTTTAGGCGGTAGACTGCCTCGCGTCGTGTGGGAGCTCATCTTCTTGATGCTCGTCTTGAAGATCCCCATCGTCTACCTCTGCCTGGTCGTCTGGTGGGCGATCCGAGCGGAACCGCGGCCGCTGGAAGGGGCCGCGCGGCTCGTCGAGCCGACGCCTCCGCACTTGTCGCCGCCGCAGGTCGGGTTCCGGCGGCGCCTCGGTCCGCGCCGGCGCGACCCGCGCGGCGGGCCCTCGCGCGGCTATCCGCGGACGGCGCGCGCTGCGCTTGCTCGCGCCGAGGCCAACCGGTGACGACGCCGCTCGAGGGCGAGCGCCAGCGACCGGCCGACGTCGTCGCGGGCTTTCTCTCCGCTGCGTCCATCTTCGTCAGCCTGGTGGGGCTGGCGTACAGGCCCGTCCGCCTGATCCCGTTCGCCGTCCTCCTCGCGCTCATCTCCGCCGGGATCGGAGGTCGCAACGCTCGGCTCGCGGCGTTCGCGACCGCCGCGGGCGCGCTGTGCTTCGCCGTCGGCCTGACGCTCGCGATCCTGACCGGGCACCCGATCTACTGAACCGGGGACGCCCGCTGGTACAACTGACTCCATGAGCACGAGCGACGTCGACGGCCTCAACGCCGGCTACGCGCAGTCGCTGCTCGAGGAGTACCTGGACAATCCCGAAGGGGTGCCGACCGAGTGGCGCACCCTCTTCGAGAGCGGGGATCCCGAGCTGCTGGCCGCGGTGCCGGGCCTCGCGCGGCTGCTGGAGACGCTTCGCGACGGGTCGAATGGCCGCGCGACGACGGTCGCGCCTGCGGCTGTGCCGCCCGTCGCCGCGCCGCCCGACGAGACGCTGCTCGGGGCGGTCGCGGCCGGCGTCTCGCTCGTCAAGGCGCACCGGATGCACGGCCACCTGGCCGCGCGCCTCGACCCGCTCGGCTCCGAGCCGCCCGGCGACCCGGCGCTCGAGCCCGAGCGGATGGTCCCGCGGCTCACGCCCGAGCTCCAGGCGCAGGTTCCCGCGCGGATTCTGCGGACGTACGTGCCGGCCGAGACGCTCCGCGAGGCGCTGCCGGCGCTGCGGGAGGTCTACTGCGGCACGAGCGCTTACGAGCTCGAGCACATCTCCGACCACGAGGAGCGGGTCTGGCTGCGCCAGGCGATCGAGGCCGGCCGGTACCGGACGCCGCTGACGGCCGACGAGAAGAAGCGCCTGCTCGCGCGCCTGACCGAGGTCGAGGGCATGGAGCGCTACCTGCGCCGCGCGTTCCTCGGCCAGAAGCAGTTCTCGATCGAGGGCCTCGACGTGATGGTGCCGATGCTCGACGAGACGATCGACCTCGCGTCCGACGCCGGCGCGCACGAGGTCGTGATCGGGATGGCGCACCGCGGGCGGCTGAACGTGCTCGCGCACACGATCGGACGGCCGTACGAGACGATCTTGCGCGAGTTCGAGGGCGAGCGGACGCTCGACGCCGTCAGCGCCGATCCCGAAGGCGGAACGGGCGACGTGAAGTACCACCTCGGCGCGGCCGGCACGCGCTCGACTGCAAGCGGGCAGATCAGCGTCACGCTCGCCGCAAACCCGAGCCACCTCGAGGCCGTCGACCCGGTCGTCGAGGGCCGCACCCGCGCGGAGCAGACCGACCGCTCGAAGCGCGCCGGGCGGCACGACGCGCGCGTTGCGCTGCCGATCCTGATCCACGGCGACGCGTCGTTCCCGGGCCAGGGGATCGTCGCGGAGACGCTCAACCTCGCGAACCTGGCCGGCTATACGACCGGCGGGACGCTGCACCTGATCGCGAACAACCAGGTCGGCTTCACGACAGACCCCGTCGAAGGCCGCTCCACGCGCTACTCGAGCGATCTCGCGAAGGGCTTCGACGTGCCGATCTTCCACGTGAACGCCGACGATCCCGAGGCGGCGATCGGCGCGATCCGACTCGCGCTTGCATTCCGGCGGCTCTTCGAGAAGGACGTCGTCGTCGACCTCGTCGGCTACCGCCGCTTCGGCCACAACGAGCAGGACGAGGCGGCGTACACGCAGCCCCTGATGGCCGAGAAGATCGCGACGCATCCGAGCGTCCGCGAGCAGTTCGCGGAGCGGCTGATCGCCGATGGCGTGGTCTCGCAGGAGGAGGCCGACGGGCTCGTCGCCGAGGTCGAATCACGGCTGCGCGAGGCCCACGAACGGCTGCGGTCGTCGTTCGGCCAGGCGGCGCCGAGCGCGGTCCGCGAAGGGCACATCCCGGTCTCGAGCGGCGGCGAGGTCGTGACCGCGGTCGCTGCCGACCGTCTCCGCGGCCTGAACCGCGAACTGCTCGAGGTGCCGGAGGGGTTCTCCGTCCACCCGAAGCTGCTGAAGCAGCTCGAACGGCGGCTCGAGACGATCGAGGGCGGCGGGATCGACTGGGGTCAGTCCGAGGCGCTTGCGTTCGCGTCGCTCCTCTGCGAGGGGATCCCGATCCGCCTCACCGGCCAGGACACCGAGCGCGGCACGTTCTCGCACCGCCACATCGCGCTCCACGACGTGCACACCGGCGCGGTCTACAAGCCGATCCAGCATCTCGAGGAGGCGACGGCCGCGTTCGAGGTGCACAACTCGCCGCTGTCCGAGCTCGCGGCGGTCGGCTTCGAGTACGGCTACTCGACCGCCGCTCCCGAGGCGCTCGTCCTCTGGGAGGCGCAGTTCGGCGACTTCGTGAACGGCGCCCAGATCATCGTCGACCAGTTCATGGTCTCGGGCCTCTCCAAGTGGCGGCAGACGTCGCGCCTGACGCTCCTCCTTCCGCACGGGTACGAGGGCAACGGCCCCGAGCACTCGAGCGGCCGGCTCGAGCGCTTCCTCCAGCTCGCGGCGCAGGAGAACATCCGGATCGCGAACGTGACGACCGCCGGGCAGTACTTCCACCTGCTCCGGCGGCAGGCGCTCGACGTCTCCGCGCGCCCGCTCGTCGTGATGACGCCGAAGGGCCTGCTCCGGCTGAAGCAGGCGACCTCCACGTTGGCCGACCTCGCCGAGGGCTCGTTCCGGCCGGTGCTCGACGACGACCGCGTCGACCGCGACCGCGTCCGCCGGCTCGTCCTCTGCTCGGGCAAGGTCTACTACGACGTCGTCGGCCACGAGGCGCGCGCGGCCGCGGAGACCGTGGCGGTCGCGCGGATCGAGCAGCTCTACCCCTTCCCGGCCCGCGAGGCCGCCGCGCTGGTGCAGGCCTATCCGCAGCTGGAGGAGGTCGTCTGGGCGCAGGAGGAGCCGCAGAACATGGGCGCCTGGCGCGCGATCCGCCACCGCCTCGAGGAGGCGCTGCCGGAGGGGACGCCGCTCGGCTATGTCGGCCGCCCGTGGCGCGCGAGCCCGAGCGAGGGTTACCCGACGGCGCACCTGCGCGAGCAGGACCGGATCGTCCGCGAGGCGCTCGGCCGCCGCAGCTAACGCGTTCGCCGCCGTCGCTGCATGAGCTGCGATGCGACGCGCGGCCCGTGCTTGCGGGTCGCGGCGATGATCTGCTTGCGCTGGCGCTTCGGGATCCGGCGCCAGATGTCGTAGGCCGTCAGCGCGATGCCGACCGGGCCGGCACGGCGGGTGAGGAGACGCAGCGGGCGAGGCACGGCCGCATCGTAACTACCGGCCCTTGCCCTTGCCGTTGTTCCCGTTCTTGTCCTTGCTCTGGCCCGGCGGCGCGTGATCCGCCGGCGGCGGCGGCGCAGGCGGCTCTGCGGGCGGCGGAGGCGGGGGAGGAGCCGCCGGCGTCGGAGCGGGAGGCGGGTTGTCCTTGTTCTGCC
>DASUZD010000081.1:0-2078 GCA_036377055.1 Gaiellaceae bacterium
GCGACCCGACCGCGTCGTCGCGCTGGTCGGTCGCTGCTGCTCGCCAGGGACGTGGGTGGTGACGGTCGATCCTGGTGCGCGCCGGATCGTCTCCGAGAGCGAGCTCGACGACGACGTCAGCGCGGTCGCGCGGGCTGCCGATTCGCTCGTCCTCCTCGTGACACCGCGCCAGCAGATCGGTCCGTCGCGGCTCGTCGTGGTTGCAGTCGACGGCTCCTTCCGCTCGGTCGCTCTCGCCCGCGTGAGCGCGGGCACCGTCTACCCGAACGGCACAGACACCACGACGAACGAGCCGATCGCGCAGACCCGCATCCCGGCCCTCGCGGCCGACGCTGACGGGTCTCGTGCGTTCGTCCTCCAGCCGGACGGCCCCGCGGCCGAGGTCGACCTGCGCACGCTCGCGGTCGCGTACCACGACCTTCGCGGACCGTCGTCGCTGCTCGGGCGCTTCGCGGCATGGCTGACACCCGCCGCCCAGGCCAAGGGCGCGAACGGACCATGGCGGAGCGCGACGTGGCTCGGCGACGGGTTGCTGGCGCTGACGGGCAACGACGAGCATGCCGTCAAGAAGGACAGCGGACTGGAGATGAGCAGCACGCCCGCCGGCCTCGCGATCGTCGACACCCGCGACTGGTCGATCCGCGCACTCGACCCGGGCGCGACCGCGGTCATGCCGGTCGACGGGCTCCTGCTCGCGACCGGAAGCAGCTGGACGTCGAACGGCGGCGACCCGACCGGCATGGGCCTCGCGGCGTACGGCGCCGACCGCTCGCTGCGGTTCAGGCTCCTCGCCGGCCGCTCGGTCTGGGTGAGCGCCGCGCTCGCGGGCCGCGCGTACGTGCAGATCTCGACGTCGAGCGGCTCGCCGCCGGTCCAGATCGTCGATCTCGCCTCGGGGAAGATCGTCGGCGAGCGGACGGCGCCGGTGCCGATGCCGGTGCTCGGCGACGCGCAGGTGGGGTAGCGCTACTCGGGCGGCGCGCGGCGCAGCCGCTTCGTCTCGCCCCGCCTTCGTTTCTCCTCGAGCCGCCGCTCCCTCGCCGCCGCGCTCGGCCTCGTCGGAACCCGCCGCCGCTCGACCCGAAGCGCCTCGCGCAAGGCGGCGACGAGCCGCTCGGTCGCGAGCTCCCGGTTGCGCCACTGGCTTCGCTCGTCCTGAGCGACCGCGCGTAGCACCGGGCCCGCCTTAGCGACGACCCGCTTCTTCTGCGCGGGTGACAGCGCGGCCGAGGCCTCGACGTCGAAGACGGCCTCGACGCGTGACTCGCTCTTCTGCGCGTGCTGTCCTCCCGGCCCGCTCGACCGCGAGAAGCGGAGCTCGATCTCGGAGGGGGGATCGCGACCGAGCGGGTAACGCGAATAGACTCGCCGTCCATAGATGCCCGCGATTCTCCTCGACGTGGACGGTGTGCTGATGGTCTCGGGCGAGGCGATCGCGGGCGGAGCGGCCGCCGTCGACCGGCTTCGACGTGACGGGCACAGGCTGCGCTTCGTCACGAACAACACGACGCGGTCGCGCGCGACGCTCGCTGCTGAGCTGCGCGAGCTCGGGGTCGAGCTCGACGACGACGAGCTCCAGACGACGGGGACAGCCGCGGCGCGCGCGCTCGCGGGGAAGCGCGTGCTCGCGCTGACGATGCACGGGATCGTGGACGACCTGGAGGGGATCGAGCTGGTCGGCGAGGGCGCCGACGCCGTGCTGATCGGCGGTGCGGACGAGACCCTCGAGACGAACCAGGTCTTCAGCTACGCGAACCTCGCGCGCGCCTTCCACGAGCTCGAGGCGGGCGCGGAGCTGTACTGCCTGCACAAGAACCGCTGGTGGCAGACGGCCCGCGGCCCGCTCCTCGACACGGGCGCCTTCGTCGCCGGCCTCGAGTACGCGGCCGACGTCGAGGCGATCGTCCTCGGCAAGCCGAGCGCGACGTACTTCACGGCCGCGCTCGAGGCGCTCGACGCCGAGCCGGAGCTGACGTGGATGGTCGGGGACGACATCGAGGCGGACATCGCGGGCGCACAGCGCTTCGGCCTGCGGACGGTGCTCGTGCGGACGGGCAAGTTCCGTCCCGACGCGGTCG
>DASUZD010000082.1:0-21072 GCA_036377055.1 Gaiellaceae bacterium
AGTCTGCCGCTCTTTGCGCGGAACTCACCCTTTCGGGTGTCTGAACCGGCTCGTTTCTGCGAGATACTCGTGTGGCCGTTCGTCCAGAGTGAGCCGCCGTTATCCACCTCGCTCTCAGCCTTGCCCGTAGCTCCGCGCGCCGCCGTTCATGGCGGATGCCGTCGGTTGCTGCCTCTGCCGTAGCCGTCGTCGCGGTTCCGGTGGTCGCTGCCGGAGCGGCCGTTGCGGCGGCCGCTTTGGCGCTTCTGCCCGGGACTGGGCGCGCCGCTTTCGCCGGTGCAGCGGTTCTCCTCGTCGCATCGATCCTGGCTGAGGCGTTTCCGGTTCCGATCGAGGGTGTCGCGGCCGGAGCCACCTCCCTCGCCACGATCTTCATGGTCGCGACGGCGACGCTCTACTCGTGGCAGCTCGCGACGCTCGTCGGGCTGCTGACGATGCTCCTGATCGAGAGCTGGCGTCGCAAGCCGATCGTCCGGTCCCTATACAACACGGCGTTGTACGCGCTCTCGGGCGCGGCCGCGGGAGCGATGGCCTCCGTGGTCGGTTCCCGTTACGCAGCCGTGCTCGCCGGCGCCGCCGCGTTCTACGTCGTCGACGTCGGTCTGCTCGCGGCCGTGATCGCCCGAGCTCGAGAGACGCGATATTCGGCGGTGATCCGCAGCTTCGCCGCTTCGACCGTGACCCCGTTCGTCGTCATGGCGGCGACGACGGCGATCCTCGTCGAGCTATGGAGCCGGTCCGTGCTGCTAGCGCTGCTCCTTGCGCCGCCGTTGTTCGCGATCGCCGTCTACCAGAGGTCGCTCCACACCGCCTTGGAGCGCCAGCGTGAGCTCGATCGCCTGAAGGAGGAGTTCGTCGTGATCGTCTCGCACGAGCTGCGGACTCCTCTCGCCTCGGTGTACGGCGGCGTCGAGACGCTTCAGCGGAAATCACTCGACGAGGGGACGCGCGATCGGGTGCTCGCTGTCGTCCGCGAGCAGGCCGTGCGGCTGGCGAAGCTCGTCGACGACGTGCTGTGGGCCAGTCGCCTCGACGGGCCCGGGAGAAAGGCGAGACTGGCCCCGTTCGCGCCGGCTCGACTCGTACGCGAGGTCGTCGCGTCGGCCGAAGCGGCGGCACCGGGTCACGTCGAGCTGTCGATGGTTCTCGACGGCGACGCTCCGAGCGCGGTCGGCGACGAGGAGCATGTGCGGCGCGTCCTCGCGAATCTGATCGAGAACGCGATCAAGTACTCGCCTGACGGCGGCACGATCACCGTCGCGCTCGAGGCGGAGGAGGAGTTCGTCCGCTTCGTCGTCCGCGACGAAGGGATCGGTGTCGCCGACAACGATCGAGACCGGATCTTCGACAAGTTCACGCGTCTCGACCCCGAGATGATGCGAGGCGTCAGCGGAACCGGCCTCGGCCTCTACATCTGCCGGGAGCTGGTGGAAGGAATGGGTGGACGAATCTGGGCAGAGCCGAACCCCGGCAAAGGCACGACGTTCGTGTTCGAGCTGCCTGTGGCGTCGGCAACTATGGAAGGAGCGACAGCTTGATGAAGAAGGGAATCGTGCTGCTTTTCGCCGTGCTTCTCCTCGCGCTCGCGACGGTCGGCGCGGGTTGGAAGTGGACCCACCACGGACCGCCGCCTGGAACGCCGACAGGCGCGGCGGACGAATCTTCGGTGCCGGACGGCTGGTCGTGGGACGCGTGATCTAAGCCGTTCTTGACGCGAACACGTGTTCGTGATAGAACACGTGTTCGCAGATGATCGCGTGCGTTCTCATCCCCGGTTTTCCGCTGCGGGCAGCGCTCGAGGCTAGGCCCTCGCTCTCGCTTCGGCCGGCGGCGCTGGCGCCCGTCGAGGGGACCGAGCCGCTGATCGGGCCGGTCACGGCCGCTGCTGAGGCGGCCGGCGTGCGGCCGGGGATGCGGATGGGGGAGGCGCTCGCGACGTGCCCGGCGCTCGTGCTCGTCGAGCAGGATCCGGCGCGGGCCGAGCAGGCGTGGGAGGAGATCCTGCGCCGGCTCGAGGACGCGGGGTTCGCGGTCGAGCCGGCCGAGCCGGGGTGTGTCTATTTCGAAACTTCCGGGATCGAGCGGTTGTACGGCGGGCTCGAGCGCGCGCTTCAGCGTGCCCTCGCCGCCGTCGGCTCTGCCTGGGACGCGCGCGTCGGCGCCGCCGCACGCCGATTCGCCGCACTCGCAGCGGCGAGCGTCGCGCGTCCCGGGCAGGTTCTCGTCGTCGCCGACGACCGGGCTGACGAGTTCCTCGCGCCGCTCCCGCTGGGGCTCGTCCCGCTCGAGCCCGCACGTCAACAGGAGCTGCGCGAGCTCGGAGTCCGAAGGCTTGGCGAGCTTGCCGGGCTGCCGGGCGCTGCCGTTGCCGAACGTCTGGGGCCGGACGGCCGGCGCGCCTGGAGCCTGGCGAGGGGCGGCGAGAGGCGGAAGCCGCGGGGCCGGCGGCCGCCGGCGGAGATCGTCGAGGCGCTCGCGTTCCCCGAGGCGATCGACAACGAGCTCACGCTCAGGCGCGCGCTCGGGGCGCTCGTCGAGACGCTGCTCGGGCGGCCTGAGCGCCGAGGCAGGTTCGCTCGCAAGCTCGCGCTGACTGCGCGGCTCGTCGGCGGCGGCTCGTGGCGCCGAACGGTGACGCTGCGCGATCCCACCACCGAGCCGGCGCGTCTCCGCGCGGCGCTTGGCCCGAAGCTCGCCGAGCTGCCGGCGCCCGTCGTCGAGCTCGGGCTCGAGTTCGTCGAGCTCGCGGAGTCGACAGGACGGCAGCTCGAGCTTGTCCGGGAGGGGTCCGACCTCGTCGAGCGCCTCCAGGACGGGCTGCGCCAGGTCCGCGCCGCCACTGGGACCGGCTCCGTGTGCACAGTCGTCGAGGTCGCGCCGTGGTCGCGGATCCCCGAGGCGCGCGCGCTGCTCGTGCCGCGTGACGAGTGAGACCGTCCGCGTACGCGCACGCACCGCCGCCCGGCCGGCGGGACGCGTCAACGAGCCGCGGCCGGCGCTCGTGGAGACGCACTTCGGCGGCGAGCCGACGCACGTGAACCGGCAGGGCGTCGCTCTCGTCCGCGAGGAGTGGCGCGTCGTCGACCGCTGGTGGACCGAGGAGCCGGTGAGCCGGCGCTACTTCGACGTCGTGCTGGAGAGCGGGCAGAACGCCGTCGTCTTTCACGACGACGAGCAGGGGAGGTGGTTCACCCAGAAGGCATGACCAGTGCGGCCTCGGCGAACTCGGGCCAGCGGTCCGCGTGAGCCGCGGGCACCTGCACCCACTCCTTGAACGGTCGGCCCTCGCCGCTCGGGTCGAAGAGCTGGGCGCCGGCGAGCGCGAGGGCAGCGTCGCGCTGGTCGGGGTCGGGCAGCTTGAAGACCATCGCGCCGGACGAGGCCGTGAAGCCGGCGACCATCTTCCCCGCGCGCTTCACGCACGGCATGCCCATCATCTTCGCGAGCTCGACGTCGTCGTTCCGCGCGACGAGGTCGTCGGTGATCTCTTCATAACGCGCTCGCGGCTCCATCTACTGGCTCCTGACGGATGCCGCGAAGCCGGCGTCGGGCGCGTGGAGGTTGAGGAGCGTCGCGCGACCGGGCCCTGGGGTGGCGAACCCGTGCCTGACGGCCGGAGGAGCGGCGACGAAGCTTCCCGCGCCCGCGAGGACGACGTCGTCGCCGACCGTGAACTCGACCTGGCCGTCGAGGACCCAGAACGCGTCGACGTGGTCGGCGTGCTCGTGCGGGTCGACGCTGAAGGTCGGCTCGAACTCGATCTCGAGGATCGAGACGTCGCCCGCGTCTCCCTTGATCGTGACCACGCGGTCGTCGCGCTCGAGCCGTTCGCCGCCGGTCGGGCTCGCGACGGTCGCGTCGGCCGCCGGTCGACCCGGGTCGTCGGGCCAGTCCTCGTTGTCGAAGCCGGACCGGTCCCCGTGGAGGACGTCGAGGAAGCCGCCGTCGGGCGCGTGGATGTTGAGGAACCGCGCGTGGGCGTTGCTGTCGTTCGCGAACGTGTGGAGGACGCGAGGCGGGATCAGGACGAGCGTGCGCGGGCCCGCGACGACGCGCTTCCAGTCATGGCCGAGCAGGACCTGGAGCTCGCCTTCGAGGACGTAGAAGCCGTCGACGTGGCGGTGGTGGACGTGCGGGACCGGTCCGCGCATGCCGGGGCCGTAGCGGAACTCCGACAGCGTCAGCTGATCCAGCCCCGCCTTGAGGACGATCGAGCGCTCTGGGGTGTCGACGACGACCTCGCCGTCGCCGGGGCCCAAGACGATGGCGTCCACGGAGGGCGATTCTGACGTACGCAGAGCTACATGCGCACTCGGCCTACTCGTTCCTCGACGGGGCGTCGCTGCCCGAGGAGCTCGCGGTGCGCGCGGCGGAGCTCGGTTACGAGGCGCTCGCGCTCACCGACCACGACGGCGTCTACGGCTCGCTCGAGTTCGCGCACGCGGCGAAGGCGTTCGGCGTGCGGCCGATCACGGGCGCCGAGGTCACGCTCGCCGACGGCTCGCACCTGACGCTCCTCGTCGAGACCCCGCAGGGATATGCGAACCTCTGCCGGCTGCTCACGACGGCGCACGCGGGGACACGTCTTCCCGGGCGCGAAGACGAGCTCCTTCCGCCTTCGCTCGACGTCGAGCTCCTGCTCGAGCACTCGAACGGCCTCGTCTGCCTCTCGGGCTGCGCGCGTCATGGGCTCGCGGTTCGCGATCCGAACGCGGCTGCGCGCGTGGCCGACGCGTTCGGCCGCGACCGCTTCTTCGTCGAGCTCCAGCGCCCGTACGAGCGCGGCGACGCTCGCCGGAACGCGGCGCTGCGCGACCTCGCGGCGTCGCTCGGCGTCGCCACCGTCGCGACCGGCGACCCGCACGCGCACGACGACAGCCGGACGACGCTGCAAGACGTCCTCGTCGCGATCCACAACCGCACCTCGCTCGAGGGCTGCGAGCGCGAGCGGCGCGGGAACCACGAGAGCGTCCTCGTGGCGCCGGACGACGCAGCCGCGCGGTTCCCCGACGACGCCGACGCGGTCGCGCGCACCGTCGAGCTCGCCGACCGGCTCCGGTTCGACCTCACGCAGGAGCTCGGCTACCGCTACCCCGACTTCTCCGACGGCGCGGTGCCCGCGATCGTCCAGCTGCGACAGGTCTGCGAGCGGGCGTTCGCGGAGCGCTATTCCAGCGCGAACGGCCATAAACGCAAAGCCCAGGCACGCCTAGACGAAGAGCTCGCCCTGATCGACGAGCTCGGCCTCGCCGGCTTCTTCCTCCTGCACTGGGAGGTGCTCGAGCTCGCGCGCGAGGTCGCGCTCGAGGTGCGCGACGGCTCTGCGGCGCGGAACGTGCTGCCCCCTGGGCGTGGGCGGGGCAGCTCGGTCGGCTCGATCGTCTGCTACCTGACCGGCCTCTCGCACGTCGACCCGGTGCAGGCCGGCCTCGCGCTCGGGCGGTTCCTGAACCGCGAGCTGAACTCGGTGCCGGACATCGACCTCGACTTCCCGCGCGACATCCGCGAGAAGCTGATCGTCGCCGTCACCGACCGCTATGGCCGCGAGCACGCGGCGCTCGTCGCGAGCTTCGCGACCTACCGCTCGCGCGGAGCGATCCGCGACGTGGGCAAGGCGCTCGGGCTCCCGTTCGCCGACCTCGAGCGTCTGGCGCGCGTCACCGACGGCTGGAACGCGCGGCGCATCGCCGAGGAGCTCGAGACGCTCCCGGACTCGGTCGCGAAGCTCGCGTCGCCGCGGTGGCGCGCGTTCGGCCAGGCGTGCCGCGAGATCGCCGGGCTGCCGCGCCACATCTCGCAGCACCCAGGCGGGATGGTGATCTCGTCCCGCCCGCTGGTCGAGCTCGTCCCCGTGCAGCCGTGCGCCATGGCCGGTCGGCAGATGTGCCAGTGGGATAAGGACTCGTGCGGCGACGCCGGCTTCCTGAAGATCGACCTGCTCGGGCTGGGGATGCTCTCGGCTGTCGAGGATTGCGTCGAGCAGATCGCGCGCACGCGCGGCGAGACGATCGACCTCTCCCGGATCCCGCTCGACGATCCGGCCGTCTACGAGGAGATCCAGCAGGCCGACACCGTCGGCGTCTTCCAGATCGAGAGCCGCGCGCAGATGCAGAGCCTGCTCCAGACGCGGCCGGAGAACCTCGCCGACCTGACCGTCCAGGTGGCGCTCGTCCGGCCGGGGCCGATCCAGGGCAAGGCGGTGCACCCGTACGTGAAGCACCGGCAGCTGCTGCGTGAGGACCCGTCGTTCGTCCCGCCGGTCGAGCACCCGCTGCTCGCGGAGCCGCTGCGGGACACGCTCGGCGTGATCGTCTTCCAGGAGCAGGTGCTCGAGGTCGCGATGGCGCTCGCAGGCTTCAGCGTCGAGGAGGCCGAGGGGCTGCGCCGGGCGATGAGCCGCAAGCGCAGCGAGGCCGCGATCGAGGCGTTTCGCGCGCGGTTCGTGGCTGGCGCCGAGCAGAAGGGCGTGGAGGCGGAGCTCGCGGACCGGATCTACGACAAGGTCGTCGGCTTCTCGGGCTTCGGCTTCCCGAAGTCGCACGCGGCGGCGTTCGGCCTGCTCGCGTACCAGTCGGCGTGGCTGCGCCACCACTTCCCGGCCGAGTTTCTGTGCGCGCTCCTGAACGAGCAGCCGATGGGCTTCTACCCGCCCGCGAGCCTCGTTCGTGACGCGCAGCGGCGCGGGGTGGACGTGGCCCCGCCGGACGTGAACCTGAGCGGCGCGACCTGCGAGCTCCATGATGGCCGTGTCCGCGTCGGCCTCGACTACGTCAAGTCAGTGGGGGAGGACGACGCGAAGGCGATCGTCGCGGAGCGGGAGCGTGCCGGTCCGTACCGCAGCGTCCGCGAGCTCGCCCAGCGCGCTCCGGTGCCGGAGTCCGCGCTCGAATCGTTGATCGCGGCGGGCGCGTGCGACTCGTTCGGCGCGCCTCGCCGCGAGCTCCTCTGGGAGCTCGGGCTCGTGCCGCGGTCGCAGAGCGTCCCCGGCTCGGGCGGCGATGAGCGCCAGCTCGCGCTTCCGCTCGATCCCACCGTGGAGACGCCCGAGCTACCGGCGCAGACGGAGTGGGAGCGGATGCTCGCGGCCTACCGGACGACGAGCCTCTCGACGGGCGTCCACCCGCTCGACCTCCTCCGCCCGCACCTCCCGCAGGGCACGCTCTCGAGCCGCGACCTCGACGACGCGCCGAACCGGAGCAGCGTCAGCGTCGCGGGGCTCGCCGTCGCGCGGCAGCGGCCTGCGACAGCGAACGGCGTCGTCTTCATGCTGCTCGAGGACGAGTTCGGCCAAATGAACCTGATCGTTCCGCCGACGGTCTACGAGCGCTTCCGTGCGGTCGTCCGCGGCGAGCCGCTCGTACTCGCGCACGGCCGGTTCGAGCGCATCGACCGGAACCGGAACGTGCTCGTCAGGAGGCTCGAGACGCTGGGTCCGCTCGCCCGACGTGTGGCTGACGACGCGGACGTGCACGGTGCCCTCCCGCCGGCGCATCACTTCGGGCATCGCTGACTCGAACCGCGAAGAGATGGCCGCGGTCCTCGGCCGTCCGCTCGTCGAGCGGAACGGCCGTCGGGGCGCTGTGCGCGATCCACGACACGTCGAAGCCGAGCGACAGCAGCTCCGCGACGAGGTCGTCCGGCTCCGCCCCGACGGCCCGCATGAGCGCGGGGTGGACCTCCGCGAAGAGCGTCGCGTCCTCCACGCGCTCGAGCGTTCGGCGCATCCCCTCGACCGCAAGCCCCTCCGCGCCCTCGACGTTCAGCTTGACGAGCAGCCCTCCGTCGAGGTCGAGCTCGGCCAGCTCGTCGTCGACGCTCGTCGTCTCCACGCTCGCGACCGACGTCGTGTCGCCGCGGCGGACGAAGGAGCTGCCGATCGTGCTGCGGCTGACGTGGAGCTCTGCGCGGCCGGGCGCCGCAGCGAGCGCGCGCCGGCTCAGGCGGACGTTGTCGCCCGCGAGCCGCCTGACGTTCAACTTCAGCGCGCCGAAGTTGTAGGCGTCGGGCTCGAACGCCACGACGCGCCCGGTCGAGCCGACGGCGCGCGCTGCGAGAACCGTGTACACGCCGAGATGGGCGCCTCCGTCGACGACGGTCAGGCCGGGCCGGAGCGTGCGTGCGAACAGCTCGATGTACGACGTCTCGCGCCGGGCGCCGTTCGCGAGGAAGCTGCGGTGCCGCAGGTAGCCCCGGAACGGCAGCCCCTCGATCTCGGCGCGAAGCGGCGGACGCCCGAAGCGGACGAACGGCGCGTCGCACGCGTCCCGGACGGCGTCGAACGGACGGCCGAGCCCGGCCGCGCGGGCGCCACGCGCAAGGGCGCCGAGGCCGCCGAGCAGGCGGTCGCCGGTCACGCCGGCTGCTCCTCGGGGCGGCGCTGCTCGATCGGGCTCGGGTGCATCGCCTGCGAGAGGTTGAACGCCGTGTTCACGAGCGCGACGTGCGTGAACGCCTGCGGGTAGTTGCCGAGCTGGCGGCGCTGCGCGGGGTCGTACTCCTCGGCGAGCAGGCCGAGCTCGTTCCGGAGCGCGAGCAGCCGCTCGAAGAGCGCGCGCGCCTCGTCGAGACGCCCCTGGAGCGCGAGGTTGTCTGCGAGCCAGAACGTGCAGGGGAGGAACGCGCCCTCGCCGGGCGGGAGCCCGTCGATCGCCTGCGTCTGCTCGTCTTGCCGGTAGCGCTGGACGAAGCCGTCGAGCATGAGCTGCCGCTCGATCTGCGCGACGGTCCCGATCATGCGCGGGTCCTGCGCCGGCAGGAAGCCGACGAGCGGGATCATCAGCAGGCTCGCGTCGACCCGCTTCGACCCGTAGAAGCCCGTGAACGAGTTGAGCTCGGTGTCGAAGCCGCGTCGGCAGACCTCGTCGTGGATCTCGGCGCGGGCGTTGCGCCAGCGATCGACGGGGCCGTTGCGGCCGAAGCGCTCGACGGCCTGGACGCCGCGGTCGAAGGCGACCCACGCCATCACCTTCGAGTGCGTGAAGTGCCGGCGCGGGCCGCGGACCTCCCAGATCCCCTCGTCGGGCTCCTTCCAGATGTTCTCCAGGTACGTGAGCAGCCGGCGCTGGAGCGCCCACGCCTCCTTCGAGAGGCCGAGCTCGTGCACGCGCCCCTGGTGGAGCGCGTCCAGCACCTCGCCATAGACGTCGAGCTGGAGCTGCTCGGTCGCGGCGTTGCCGATTCGAACCGGACGAGAACCTTCGTACCCGGGCAGCCAGGACAGCTCGAGCTCGGGCAGCCGGCGCTGGCCCGCGAGCCCGTACATGATCTGGAGGTCGGCCGGGTCGCCGGCGGCGGCACGGAGCAGCCAGACGCGCCACGCGGCCGCCTCCTCGAGGTAGCCGGCGTTCAGGAACGCGAGCAGCGTCAGCGTCGCGTCGCGGAGCCAGCAGTGCCGGTAGTCCCAGTTGCGGACGCCGCCGATCTGCTCCGGCAGCGACGTCGTCGGCGCGGCGACGATCCCGCCGGTCGGCGCGAAGGTCAGCCCCTTGAGGACTGTGAGCGACTCGAGCACGGCGTCGCGCCACTCGCCGCGGTACGTGCACTGCGCCGCCCACTCGCGCCAGAACTGCTCCGTCTCGTCCAGGGCCACCTCCGGGTCGATCGCGTCCGGCGGAAAGTCGTTCGACGGGTACCACGTGAGGACGAACGGGACGCGGTCGCCCTCGCAGACGGTGAAGTCGGCGATCGTGCGCATGTTCTCGCCTCGCGACTCGACAGGGGTCCGGAAGCACAGGCCGTCGGGGCCGGCCACCGCGATGCGTGCGTCGTCGATCCGCCGCACCCAGGGGATGATCGAGCCGTAGTCGAAGCGGATCACGAGCTCCGAGTTCATCTCGACCTCGCCCGAGAGGCCGACGACGATCCGGACGATGTCGGGCGCCTCTCCGCGTGGGGGCATGAAGTCGATCACGCGGACGGAGCCCGTGTCCGTCTGCCAGTCGGTCTCGAGAACCAGCGTGTGCTTCCGGTAGCGGCGGTCGCAGCGCCAGTGGTCGCCGCGCGGGGCGACTCGCCAGCGGCCGTGCTCCGGGGTGCCGAGGAGCGCAGCGAAGCACGCGCCCGAGTCGAAGTGCGGGAAGCAGAGCCAGTCGACCGACCCTTCGCTGGAGATCAGCGCCGCCGTCTGCAGGTCGCTGACCATTCCGTAGTCTTCGATTCGGGGCATGCGTGGAGCGTATTCGGGAAGGCGGCCGATTCGCTCGACCGGTCGGTTCAGACGGGCGCGCGAGCAAAGCTCGCACGCCCTGATGGTCGGCGCCGCCGAGTCGGCGCCTTAGCGTAGTCCTCGATCCGCGGCATCAGGTGTCCTCGATCTCCAGCGCGAACCGCGGCAGCCGCTTCTGAACGGCGCGGTTGAAGGCGTGCTCGTACTCGTCGGCGGTGTCCACGGGAAGCGTCGAAGCGTAGTTGTCCCGGAGGGCGGCAAGGGCCTCGGTGCCCGTTTCGACGAGGTCGACGTAGTCGCCGTAGCGCTCCTCGGCCTCGTCGCGCGGCGCGCGGTCGTAGGCGCGCTCGGCCGCCTCGCAGTCGGCGATGAGGGCCGCCTCCTCGCGCTCGAACAGGTCGAGCTGGCTCGCGATCACCTCGGCGAAGCGCCGGCGCCGGATCACGTCAGCTCCTCGTACAGCTCGAGGTGCGCTCGCGCCGCGGCGTCCCAGGTGAGCTCGTCGCGCGCTCGCTGTGCGCCGGCGCGCGCCGCTGCCAGCGCGTCGTCGTCCTCGAGCAGCTCGCGCGCGGCCGCCGCGAGCGCCTCGACGTCTCCCGGCGGCACGACGCGTCCGGCGCCGAAGCGCGTTATCGGCTCGCCGATTCCGCCGACGTCGTACGCGACGGCCGGCACGCCGGCGCCGAGGGCGCGCAGGAGCGCGCCGCTCTGGTCGAGCTCGGGGCGGTACGGAAAGAGCGCGACCGTCGCCTCGCCGAGCGCGCGGTCGAGCTCGGCCTCGGGGAGGAACCCGAGGCGCCAGTCGACGTCGAGGCCACGCGCGCGCTCGCGGTACGGCGCGATCGGCTCGACCGGGTCGCCGGCGACGATGAGGCGGGCGCTCGGCAGTCGCCGGAGCGCGTCGACCGCGTCGCCGAGCCCCTTGTACGGGCGGATGACGCCGAGAGCGAGCAGCGTCCGGCCGTCGTCATGGCGCGGCGGGTCGCTCCGAAAGACCGGGTGCGGGATCACGCGGGTCTCGACGCCGAGCTCCCGCAGCGCCGAACGGCCGTGGTCGCTGTGGACGACGACGCCGTCGAAGCGGCCTAGGATCCGGCGCCAGAGCAAGCGCTTCGCGGCCGTCCGCCTGGGGAGAAGGTCGTGTGCCGTGAAGACTGTCGGTGCACTCAGGCGCAGGAAGCGGTCGAGCTCCGGCAGGGCGAGCCACTGGAGGTGGACGATGTCGGCGCGGCGGGCGCGCAAGCGCGCGAGCCCGACCGGGTGCTCGAGCGCCTTCAGCGGCAGCCGAAGCGGGGAGCGGCGGAATAGGCGCGACGACAGCGGATAGAAGACCTCGCTCCGGCGGTAGCCGTCGGGCGCCGGCGCCTCGCCGAAGCGGAACGGCGCCGTCACGAGCTCGACCTCGGCGCCGGCGCGCGCGAGGGCGGCCGCGAGCTCGTGGTCGTAGGGCGGCGTGAACGCGGGCGGGTCTGCCAGGACGACACGCATAGGACGGACCCTAGACTTGCGCGCCGTGGTCGTCCGGACCTGGAACGTCTTCCACGGCAACGCGAAGCGGTCGGAGCGACGGGCGTTCCTGAAGGAGATGGTGCAGCTCGTGACCTCGGATTCGCCCGACGTCGTCTGCCTCCAGGAGGTGCCGGTGTGGGCGCTCGCCGAGCTAGGGGCCTGGAGCGGGATGCAGGCGTTCGGCGCCGTCGCGGCGCGACCGTCGATCGGGCCGCTCCCCTCGACCGCCGCGATCGGGCGCGCGCTCACCATCCACCACGGCCTTCTGCGCTCGGCCTTCACGGGGCAGGCGAACGCGGTGCTCGTGTCGCCGCACCTGC
Organism: Gaiellaceae bacterium; assembly: GCA_036377055.1. Taxonomy (GTDB): domain Bacteria; phylum Actinomycetota; class Thermoleophilia; order Gaiellales; family Gaiellaceae; genus DASUZD01. The sequence continues at coordinate 11,995 of DASUZD010000082.1, forward strand.
GCGCCGTCGAGCAGCCGTCGATCGTCCTGAACTCGCGGCGCTTCCGGCGCGCGCAGGCGCGCTGGCTCGGGCTCGGGCTCGTCGCGCGGCTCGCCTGGGCGAAGGAGCGGCGCGTGTGCCAGGCGGTGCGGGTCGTCCGCGACGGTGGGACGCTCCTCGTCGCGAACCTCCACGCGACGAGCTTCGAGCGCGACGAGCGCCTCGCCGACGCGGAGCTCCTTCGCGCCGCAGCATTCGTCGACGGCCTCGCCGCGCCCGGCGAGCCGATCCTCCTCTGCGGCGACTTCAACGTCGAAGCAGCGCGGTCGCGGACGCTCGCCGATCTCTGCGGCCCGGAGTGGGGGTTCGCAGGGCCGGGGCCGGGGATCGATCACATCCTCGTTCGCGGCGTGAAGGCGTCCGCGCCGCGGACCTGGTCCGACGACCGGCGGACGCTCGACGGCCGCCTCCTCTCCGACCACGCGCCCCTCGAGGTGGAGCTGTATGAGTGAGTTCCCGGTGCTCGAACGCTTCGCGTACATGAACGCCGGGACGCTTGGCCCGCTCTCGCGGGCGACGCTCGCCGCGATGGACGAGCGGCTGCGGTTCGACCAGGAGCACGGGCGCGGCGGAAAGAAGTGGTTCGACACCGTCCTCGAGCTGCGCGCGCGCATGCGGGAGCGGCTCGCGGGCGCGATCGGCGCGCCGGCGGATCGCGTGGCGCTGACGGGCTCGACGACGGACGGCTGCAACATCGTCCTCGCCGGCCTGCCGCTGGGGCCGGGCGACGAGGTCGTTACAACGAGCTCCGAGCACCCGGGGCTGCTCGCGCCGCTGCACGCGACCGGCGCGACGGTCCGCGTCGCCGAGGTGACGACGCGCCCGGCGGCCGAGGCGCTCGAGGCGATCCTCGCGGCGGTCACTCCGCGAACCCGGCTGCTCGCCCTCTCGCACGTGATCTGGACGACCGGCCAGGTGATTCCGGTGCACGAGCTCAAGGCGGAGACGAGCCTGCCGATCCTCGTCGACGGCGCGCAGTCGGTCGGCGCGATCCCAGTCGACGTCGGCGAGCTCGACTTCTACACCGTCTCGTGCCAGAAATGGCTTTGCGGCCCCGAGCCGACGGGCGCGCTGTACGTGCGCGACCCGGAGGAGCTCAGGGTCGCGCTGCCGACGTATTTCTCGCAGCAGCGGATCGAACGCGACGGCTCATTCGTGCCGAAGGACGGCGCGCTGCGCTTCGACTTCGGCTGGCTGGCGCCGCCTGCCCTCGCGGGGCTGGAGGCCGCGCTCGACACCGCGCCCGAGGCTCGTTTCGAGCTGGCGGCGCGTGCGGCGCGGGCGTGCCGCGACGCGCTCGTCGCTGCCGGCCACGACGTCGTGACAGAGCCAGAGCAGGCGACGCTCGTCTCGTTCGTAGCGCCCGGCGACGCGGCGGAGGACGCCGCGCGGTTGTACGACCGCCGCGTGATCGTCCGCGACCTGCCGGGGACGGGCTGGCTGCGCGCGTCCTGCGGCTGGTGGACGACCGACGAGCACGTCGAGCGGCTTGTGACTTCGCTGGCATAACGTCTTGTCAACGCGGCCGGCGCGCGACATTATCGCCTCGGGCGATGAAGCGGCTCGCGCTCTACGCATTTGTGCGAGACGTCCTGTGGGTCACGTGCGGTCTGAAGGTGGCTCTGGCGTGGCTCAGCCCGACCGCGCGTCAGCTCGACACGGGGACGACTCTTCTCCAGGCTGGCTCGCTCGCCGCTTTCACGCTCCTCGTCGTCATCGTGCCGACGTATCCGAGGCCGGGTGGGCCCGTGCCCGGCGGAAGCCTGTCGAGTGCGGAGGACCAGCGTCGTACCAAGATGCTCCCGGTGCTCGCGATCGCGATCGTGATTGCGCTGTTCCTCACCAAGCACCTCATCTCAAGCGCTGTTGCCGGCGTCTTCCTCGCGACGGCCGCGGTCTTCGTTGTCGGCCTCGTCGTCTTCTCGGGGCCGCAGCCGTTGCGCGATGCGTTCTGGAGCGCGATCCTCGCGCTGTTTCTCTACTTGTACGCGCTCTCGGGCCCGACGGCGCTCTCCTCTTTCGGTGGCGTGGCTGCTCTCGTTGCGGTGATCTGGTTCGTGATCACGCGCCTGCCGGGAAAGCAGGTCCACGCTTGGACCGTTCGCATCGCTTCGACTTTCACGGGCGGCGCGACTGCCTATGCCTTCGCCCTGCTCGTTGCTGGAATCCCGTTCGCGGTCGCGTTTTTCCGCTCGGCGTCTATGTGGCAGCCGTTGTTTCGTTCCGAAAGCGCCGGCCTCTGGCGGGAGGAGACACGTCGTGGGGTCGCCTTATGCGATGGTGCGCCGCCCTCGCCCTCGCCGCGGGACCGGGTGCAGCTGGGGTAGGGATCGTCTTCATTTGGGCAGTCGTGGCGGGGATGATCCACCGGAGCCTGCTCGATCTCGGTGGGCCTCTGCGATTTACCTCGCAAATGGGGTCGGCACCGATCGTTCCAGCGAACGCCGGATCGATCCAGCTTGCACGCGCGTTCGCGCCGTTCCTGATCTTGACCGGCGACGAGCGGTGGGGACCGACCCGCGTCGAGCCGTACGTTCACGATGCCGTCTTCGTCGACGCCAACGGACGGCTCTGGCCCGGCGACGACGTTCTCAGAGGGTCATTCGAAACGCGAACGTGCGTCCGGCATGGGCGGCGCTGCACGGTGGCGCTCGGTCGGTGCGATTTTCCAAGGGTCGTATGCGAGCAGGCGTCGGGTCATCCCTGCGGCCCGCGCGGGCCGTGCACGCAGACCCTCGCCACGTGCCGCTTGCCGACGTACGGGTGCGCCGAGCCCGAGCGCGCGGAAAAGAGCGATCCGGTCGTCTACTCCCGTGTCGTACCGAATCCGCTCGATCGCGCGCACGTCCCGAAGAGGCTCCAGTCGACACTCCCGAAGCCGCTGAACGGACTCACGAAGGTGATCGAGTACTGGGTCTTTTATCGGTACGACGACTGGTTCACGTGGGCGCACCGCGGTTTCGACCAGTGGCATGACGGCGACTGGGAGTGGGTCGGGATCGGCCTAGCAGGGACCGAGCCGACGTTCGCGGCGTTCTCGTCTCACTGCGGTGGGACGTGGACCCCCTGGGACCGGCTGGCGATGGCACCTGGGCATCGGGACGCCAGTCAGCATCTCAGGGTCGGCGGGATCGCCCCGAGCCCGCATCTCGTCGTCTATGTCGGCCGTGGGTCGCATGCGATGTACTCGACGCCGACGGCGCGTCCACCTGACTGGACGACGTGTCAACATGCGCCACCGCTCTTTTGGGCCGCGTCGTGGGGGCCGTCGCAGTCAATCGGAATTCAGGAGCGGTTGGCCGGTCGCAAGGCCCGGGCGGTCGGCCCACGGGTGATTGACATAACCGGCGAGCGCCAGCCGTGGGTGAAGTTCCGAGGCGGCTGGTCCTCCGGCGAACATCTGACCATCCTGTGGGGCGCGCCGTACGGCCGATCCGACTGCAAGGAGCGCTGTACGGGAGGCGGTCCGAATGCCCCGATCACGAAGGCCGAGTGGGACGATCCGGTTTCGACGATCTTTTGCGAGGCGTACTGGCGGCCGAAGCGGCACTGTCCCCCGGGCGCCGGGCCCGCGGAGATCAGCCTTTCGCGACGTAGAGGCCGCGACCCATCGGCCCGGCTTCCGGATCGTGCTCGACCTCGAGGCCCGCGGCCCGGAAGGCCTCGAGCGTCTCGTCGACCTCGAACAGCGTCAGCTCGTGCGTCTCGGTGAAGTGCTCGACGCGGTCCGGCCGCCCGACGAGGTAGTTCAGCTCCAGGATCGAACGCCGGCCGTCGACCTCCACCGTGTTGATCCGCGCGATCTTCAGCTCCGGCTCGTCGACGAAGACCGCGCCGACGTGCGGAACTTCGATCCGGTCCGGCGACAGCCACGGCTCGACGACGAGGACGCCGCCCGGCTCGAGATGCCGCGCCATCGACGCGACGGCGCGCTCGAGCTGGGTCCGGTCGCCGACGTAGCCGACGCTCGAGAACATGCAGATGACGGCGTCGAAGCCCCGCCCGAGGTCGAACGCGCGCATGTCCGTTTGGTAGAGATCGACTTCGGCGGGGAGCCGCTCGCGCGCGATCGCGAGGAGCTCGCGGTCGAGGTCGACGCCGACGCAGCTGTACCAGCGAGCGAGCTCCGCGAGGTGCGCCCCGGTGCCGCATGCGACGTCGAGCAGCGTCGCGGCGCCAGGCCGCCGCGCCTGGATCAGCTCGTGCAGCGAGGCGGCCTCGGCCGGATAGTCCTTCCAGTGGTAGATCGCGTCGTAGAGCCGCGCGCTGCGCGAGAACACTAGGCGGCTGTACGGAGGCCGAGCTCGGGGGCGATCGGCCGGAGCGCCTCGACGACGTTCGCGATGTGCTCGTCGAGCTCGAGGCCGAGCAGCTCGGCGCCCGCGTAGACCTCGTCACGGTGAACGCCGGCCGCGAACGAGGGCTGCTTCAGCTTCTTGCGGACCGACTTCGGCTCGAGCCCGTCGAGGCCGGTGGGGCGCACGAGCCCGCACGCGTGGACGAAGCCGGAGAGCTCGTCGCAGGCGAAGAGCGTCTTCTTGAGCGGCGTGTCGCGCGGCAGGGCGAGGTGCTCGGCGTGCGAGAGGACACCCTCGATCACGTCCTCGGGCCAGCCCTCCTCGCGCAGGATCGGCGCGCCGTCCTGTGGGTGCTGGTCGAGCGTGGGGTGGATCTCGTAGTCGAAGTCGTGCAGGAGCGCGACGACCGCCCACCGCTCCTCGTCCTCGCCGAACTTCCGTGCATAGAAGCGGGTCGACGCCTCCACGGCGAGCGCGTGGCGGCGCAGCGCCTCGCTCTTCGTATAGCGCGTCAGCGTCTCCCACGCGCGGTCACGGGTCGGCACCATCGACGGGCTAGGATAGCCTCCGCCGCGATGACAACTGCCGTCGCCGACGCGCTCGTGGAAGCCTTCGTGATCGAGGGCTCGCGGCCGCTCAACGGCTCGATTCGCGCCGCCGGAAACAAGAACGGCGCGCTGCCGATCCTCGCCGCGTGCCTGCTGACCGACGAGCCGGTGCACCTGTCGAACGTGCCGCGCATCCGCGACGTCGAGACGATGATCGAGCTGATCGCCGACCTCGGCGCGGAGATCGAGTGGACGGGCCTGAACGAGGTACGCGTTCACGCGGCGCAGCTCGAGAAGACGGAGCTCGACGAGGAGCTGTCGCGCCGGATCCGCGCGTCGTTCCTGCTCGCAGGCCCCTTGCTCGCGCGGTGCGGCCACGCGACCGTGCCGCCGCCGGGCGGCGACGTGATCGGGCGCCGGCGCCTCGACACGCACATCCACGCCTTCGAGCAGCTCGGCGCCGAGATCGAGATCACACGCATCTACGAGATGAGCGCCGGCCGGCTCGTGGGCCGGCACATCTTCCTCGACGAGGCGAGCGTGATGGGCACCGAGAACGCGGTCATGGCCGCCGTCCACGCTGCCGGGGAGACCGTGATCGGCAACGCCGCCTGCGAGCCGCACGTGCAGGATCTCTGCCGCTTCCTCGTCTCGCTCGGCGCGCGAATCACCGGGATCGGCTCGAACGTGCTGCGAATCGACGGCGTCCATGGGCTCGGCGGCGGCGAGTGGCGGATCGCGCCGGACCACATCGAGGTCGCGAGCTTCATCGGCCTCGGCGCCGTCACTCCCGGCGAGATCGTGATCGAGGGCGTCGTGGCCGCGGACGTGGCGCCGACGCTGCTCGCGTTCGAGCGCCTCGGCGTCCAGCTCGAGCTGCGCGAGTCGAGCGTCCACGTCCCGGACGGGCAGGTGCTGGTCGTCCAGGACGACCTCGGGGGCCAGATCCCGAAGATCGAGGACGGCCCGTGGCCTGCGTTTCCCGCGGATCTGACCTCCATCGCGCTCGCGGTCGCGACGCAGGCTCGGGGGACGATCCTCATCTTCGAGAAGATGTTCGAGAACCGGCTCTTCTTCGTCGACAAGCTCGTCGGGATGGGCGCGCGCATCATCCTCTGCGACCCGCATCGCGCGGTCGTCACCGGCCCCGCCAAGCTCTACGGCGAGCGCCTGACCAGCCCTGACATCCGCGCCGGGATGGCGATGCTGCTCGCAAGCCTGTGCGCCGAGGGCGTCTCGACGATCGGGAACATCGGCGAGATCGACCGCGGCTACGAGCGGATCGACGAGCGGCTCCGTGGGCTCGGCGCTCGGATCGACCGCGTCGAGGCGTAGGCGTGGCCGAAGGCGGACCGGCGGCGCAGAAGCAGCGGCACGTCGCGCGCGTGGTCGTCGACGGCGGCGGGTCGACGAACGTCGCCACCGGGCTGCCCGTGCTCGACCACCTGCTGACGCTGCTCGCCGAGCACGCGTCGTTCGACCTCGCCCTCGAGGTCGCGCCGGGCGGAGCGGACCAAGAGATCGGCGAGGCGGGCCGCGCGCTCGGGCAGGCGCTCGCGGACTCGCTCGACGTGCCCGGGGCTCGCGGCCAAGGCTCGGCGGTCGTGCCAGCGGACGAGGCGCTCGCGCACGTGGCGCTGGAGGCATCGGGCCGGCCGCTCGTCGTTTCCAACTTCGACCTCTCGGACGCCCGCGTCGCCGGGCTCCGCACCGACCTCGCGGCTCGCTTCCTGCGCGAGCTCGCCGAAGGCGCCGGCCTGACGCTCCACGTGCGCCTCGTCGAGGGCAAGGACACGCAGCACGTGCTTGACGCGATCTTCAAGGCGCTCGGCGTCGCGCTCGGCGAGGCATGCGCCCCGCGCAAGCCGAAGGCGCCGGGCCGTGGCTGAGAAGTCGGTCGTCCGGACGGAGCGGGCGCCCGCGCCGTTCCAGGGCGCGCCCTACTCGCAGGCGATCCGCGTGGGCGACCTCGTCTTCGTCTCGGGCCAGCTCGCCCTGCGGCCGGGAGAGAAGGAGCTCATGGGCGGGTCGATTCAGGACCAGACGGAGCAGATCTTCACGAATCTCGAGGCGATCCTGGACGAGGCCGGGAGCGGGCTCGACAAGCTCGTGAAGACGACCGTCTTCCTCCAGAACCTGGACGACTTCGCGGGGATGAACGAGGTCTACGCGCGCCGGGTCGGCGACCGGCCGCCAGCCCGCTCCACGGTCGAGGTGGCGAAGCTCCCATCGGGCGCCCTCGTGGAGATCGAGGCGATCGCGCACGTTTGAGCCCGGACACCACTTAGTGGCTCAGAGCCACTAAGTCCTCCACGGCCCGCCGCGACCGCCTCGGGAAGCCGTTCTGCCGGGGCGGGGTCGAGCTTGTGGCTCAGAGCCAAAAAAATGGGGTTCGGCCCTGCGGGCGGACCGAAGCCGGCATCGCGGGCGGGCACAATGAGCCGATGCGGGCCGAGCAGGTCATCGCCACCCACGGCAACACCGACTTCGACGCGTTCGCGTCGATGCTCGCGGCGCGGCGCCTCTATCCGGAGGCCGCCGTCTACGTCTCCGGCTCGCTGAGCCGGAACGTGCGCGAGTTTGCGCGCCTGCATTCCGACGAGCTCGGGGTCGTGGAGGCGGTCAGGCTCGAGGCCGACGCGATCCGGCGCCTGATCGTCGTCGACACCGTCCACGCGGGCCGGCTCGGCGAGCTCGAGGCGGTCGCGCGCGACCCGGCCGTCGAGAAGATCGTGTTCGACCACCACGGCGACGAGCCGCCCGACTGGGCGCCCGCCGAGCACGTGCTCGTTTCCGAGGACGCCGCGCTCTCGACGACGATGGCGAGCATCCTTGCCGAGCGGGAGCTGACGCCGACGCCGCTCGAGGCGACCGCGCTCGCGCTCGGCATCCACGAGGACACCGGCTCGCTCACGTACCCCGGGACGACGCAGCGCGACGCGGACGCACTGGCGTGGTGCCTCCGGCACGGCGCGAGCCAGGAGCTGGTCGCGACGTACCTCCACACGCCGCTCTCGCACGTCGAGAGCGACGTCCTGCGCGAGCTGCTCGACGCGGCGACGACCGTCGAGGTCGCCGGGGTCGAGGTGCTCGTGACGGGCGCGGTGACGCAGGCGACCGACGTGAGCGTCTCGACGCTCGCGCACAAGCTCGTCGACCTGCACGACTGCCGCGCGCTGGTCTGCCTCGTCGAGACGAGCGAGCGGGTCTTCTGCGCGGTGCGAAGCTCGGCCCCGGAGCTCGACGCCGCCGCCACGGCTGCGGCGCTCGGCGGCGGCGGGCACCGGCAGGCGGCCTCGGCGACCTACCGCGGCACGCTGGCCGAAGCGCGCGACCGCGTCCTCAGCGGCCTCCGCAACGCTGTCCGCGAGCCGCCTCGCGCGAGAAACGTGATGTCCACGCCGGTTCGCGCAGTCTCTCCCGACGACACGGTGGAGGACGTCATCGCGCTGTGCCGGCGCTACGGCCAGAGCGGCGCGCTCGTGCTGGAGGGCGACCGGCTCGTCGGCTCGGTCGAGCGCGGCGACCTCGACAAGGCCGTCGGCCACGATCTCGCGCACGCGCCCGTCAAGGGGATCATGAGCTCGCACCCGCCGACCTGCGCCGAGGATGCGCCGGTGGCCGAGCTGCGGCGGCTGCTCTCGAGGACGGGGGAGGGGCGGGTCGCCGTCGTCCGCGACGACCGCGTCGTGGGCGTCGTCACGCGTACCGACCTCCTGCGCGCGCTCGGCGCCGGCGCGGAGGAGGCCGCCGCCGTGCACGTCTCGATCGCGGACGACCTTCGCAAGCTCGCCGACCTCCGGCAGGTCTTCGAGGCCTTCGCGGAGGTCGCCGAGGCCTGCGAGGGCGCGTACCTCGTCGGCGGCACCGTGCGCGACATCCTGCTCGGCGAGGAGAGCTTCGACGTGGACGTCGCCGTCGAGGGGGACGCGGTCGCGGTCGCCGAGGCGCTGGCCGAGGCGCTCGGCGGACGGCTTCGCGCGCACCGCCGCTTCGGCACCGCGGTCGTCCTGTACGGCGACGGAAAGCGCGTCGACGTCGTCACCGCCCGCACGGAGTTCTACGACGCGCCCGCGGCGCTCCCGACGGTCGAGCACGCCACGATCCGCGAGGACCTGTTCCGGCGCGACTTCACCATCAACGCCATGGCCGCGTCGCTCAAGGCCGAGGACTTCGGGCGCCTCGTCGACCCG
>DASUZD010000083.1:0-2265 GCA_036377055.1 Gaiellaceae bacterium
GACGCCGTCAAGCCGACGAGCGCCGACGCGATCCGCGAACTCGAGGAGCTCGGGCTGACCCCGGTGCTGCTGACCGGCGACTCCGCCGAGGCCGCGGGGCGCGTCGCCCGTGAGGTGGGGATCGACCGCGTGCTGGCCGAGGTCTACCCGGCCGACAAGGTCGCGGAGATCGAGCGGCTCCAGGCAGAAGGCCGCCAGGTCGCCATGGTCGGCGACGGCGTCAACGACGCGCCGGCGCTCGCCCAGGCCGATCTCGGGCTCGCGATCGGCACGGGCACGGATGTCGCGATCGAGGCGAGCGACCTCACGCTCGTCTCCGGCGACCTGCGCGCCGCCGCCGACGCCATCCGGCTGGCCCGCCGGACGCTGAAGACGATCAAGGGCAACCTCTTCTGGGCCTTCGCCTACAACGTGGCGGCGGTCCCACTCGCGGTCGCCGGCTTGCTGAACCCGATGATCGCGGCCGCGGCGATGGCCGCGTCGAGCCTCTTCGTCGTCACGAACAGCCTGCGCCTGCGGCGGTTCCGCAGCGCACGGGAAGGAGCCGCATGACGCACGGATACGCGAAGGACAAGCAGTCGCTCGTCAGGCGCCTCCACCGCATCGAGGGCCAGGTGCGCGGGATCGAGCGGATGATCGATGACGACCGGTACTGCATCGACGTTCTCACGCAGATCGCGGCCGCGAACACCGCGCTAGAGTCGCTCGCGCTGACGATCCTCGACGACCACGTTCGCCATTGCGTCGCCCACGCGCTCGCCTCCGGCGACGACGCCGACGCGCAGACGAAGACCGAGGAGCTGATCGACGCTGTCCGTCGCTTCGCCCACACGCGCTGAGCCGTCACTCAACCGGGTCGCGCTCGCCGCGACCTGGCACTGCCTGACAGGCTGCTCGATCGGCGAGATCCTCGGCCTCGCGATCGCGAGCGCGCTCGGCTGGGGAAACGTCGCGTCGATCGCGATCGCCGTCGTGCTGGCCTTCTGCTTCGGCTACGCGCTGACGCTCCGGCCGCTCGTCGCCGGCGGCGTCCCGCTCCGGCGCGCGCTGCGGGTCGCGTTCGCTGCCGACACCGTCTCCATCACGGTCATGGAGATCGTCGACAACGCGATCGTCCTCGCCGTGCCGGGAGCGATGGCGGCCGGCCTCGCCGATCCGGTCTTCTGGTGGTCGCTCGCCCTCGGCCTAGCGCTCGCGTTCGTCGCCGCGTTCCCGGTGAACCGGCTCCTGATCGCGCGTGGCCGTGGCCACGCGGTCGCGCACCAACACCATTAGGGCCGCCTCGTCCCGTAGACGTACGACTGGACCCAGTCGGCTCCCTCGTCGCGCGTCGTGAGCTCGAAGCCGTGCGCGGCGAGAAACTCCACGACGAACGCCTGCGTGCGCAGCTCGTCCGGCCCGCCGCGGTCGGCCACGAAGTCGTGGCAGGAGATGCATAGGTGGCGGATCCTCGGGAGCGTCTCCTCCAGCCCGCGAAGCGCCACGCGCTCGGCGCCCTCGATGTTCATCTTCACGAGGTCGATCCCCTCGAGCCCGAGCTCGCGGACGACGTCGTCGGGCCGCCGAGCGCGAACGACCACTCGGCCTGTCGGCCCGACGAGCTCGGAGAAGAGCAACGTCGTGTCGCCGATTCCGGCGCCCACGTCAAGGACGACGTCTCCCGGTTGCGGCGTGTAGCCGTAGAGGAGGACGTCGCGAGCCTCGTCGGGGTGGACGGCGGCGCCGATCGACGGATGGGGGAGCGTCGCGCCCCGGCACCGGTAGATCCAGGCGCCCTCGCGCCAGCGGACCAGCGTCGGCCGGCGGAGCTTCGTCGTCAACCAGAGCGACGCGAGCACGCCTAGGACCGTACGGCCGCCTGGGCGGTCGAGCCTCGCCGCGGCGTCTCCGAGCCTGCTCATGCGGCGGCCGCCCGCTCGGCGACCGCCTTCCGCACGACCGGCGCGACCTCGGTTCCGAGCAGCTCGATTGCGCGCAGCACGCGGTCATGCGGCAGGTCGCCGACGCTGATCTGCGCGAGGAAGCGGTCGTGGCCGAAGACGTCGTGCTGAAAGAGGATCTTGTCGACCACATCCTGCGGGGTGCCGACGACGAGGGCGCCGCGCCGGGAGCGGAGAGCGTCGAAGTCGGGGCGCGCGATCGGCCGCCAGCCGCGCTCGCGCCCGATCGCGTTCATCATCGCGGAGTACGAGGGGAAGAACTCCTCCGCCGCGCGCTCGGACGTGTCCGCGACGTAGGCGTGCGAGTTGATGCTGAGCGCCGGCA
>DASUZD010000084.1:0-20376 GCA_036377055.1 Gaiellaceae bacterium
ATCAACGGCTCCACCTCCACCCACAACCGATCAGGCACCCGCCACGGCCACCGCCTCGCCGCCATCACCCCTCCATTTCGACAATGACAGCGGACGGATTCGCCAGACCACCACGGGTCCCTTCATTCCGTTAGCACCTCCTGTCCCCGCCCGGGTCGGCGGGCGCGGGCTCCGGAGACGTATGGTCGAGGCGTGACGAGGTGCTCGGTGCTCTCGGAGTCGCTCGGTGAGCCGCTCCACGCGACGGCGCCCTACGCGCCGACCTGGCTGCTCGTCGAGGAGGTCGGCGCCTGGGGACGGAAGGCCGTCCGCGAGGCGGGGCTCGGCGAGCTCGAGGTGCAGGCGAAGGAGCACGCAGTCCGCGTCAACCTGATCCGGCGCCCCCGAAGGCGCACCGGCGAGTCCAGCCGCACGGTCCTCGTCGCTCGCTGCGCCGAGCCGACGCTCGAGCGGCTCGTCGACTCGGACCTCGAGGCGCTCGATCCGGCCCGCCTTCCGCGCGGTGAGCCGGTCGACGGGCCGATCTACCTCGTCTGCACGAACGGCCGCCGCGACGTCTGCTGCGGCCGAGCCGGCGCCGCCGTCGTGCGCGCGCTCGGCCGCGAGCTCGGCGACCGGCTCTGGGAGACCTCACACGTCGGCGGTCACCGCTTCGCCGCGAACCTCGTCGCCCTGCCGCACGGGCTCGTGTTCGGACGCCTCGACCCCGAAAGCGCCACGCGTGTCGTCGCCGCGTACGAAGCGGGCCGGATCGAGCTCGACCATTTCCGCGGCCGCACCACCCGAAAACCGGAGCAGCAGGCCGTCGAGCATTTCGCCCGGCAACGCGAGGGCCTCACCCGCCTACACGACGACCCCGGCAGCCACGATTTCGACGTGCGGGCCGAGCCGCTCGACCCGCCGCGACCGACCTCATGCGGTGGCGAGCCCGAGCGCCCGACGGCGTGGCGCGCGACCTATTCCTCGCCGAGGTAGGTCTTGCGCACCTTCTCGTTCTCGCGCAGCTTCTTCGCGTCGTCGGCGAGCGCGATCCGCCCGGTCTCGAGCACGTAGCCGCGGGCCGCGACGTCGAGCGCCATCAGCGCGTTCTGCTCGACGAGGAGGATCGGCGTCCCCTGCTGGTTGATCTCGACGACGATCTCGAAGATCTTCTCGACGAAGATCGGCGCGAGACCCATCGACGGCTCGTCCAACAACAGCAGCTTGGGCCGGGCCATCAGCGCGCGCCCGATCGCGCACATCTGCTGCTCGCCGCCCGAGAGCGTCCCCGCCTTCTGCGAGCGCCGCTCGGCGAGCCGCGGGAAGAGCTCGAAGACGCGATCGCGGTCCTCGCGGATCTTCGAGCGGTCCGAGCGCTGGAACGCCCCCATCTCGAGGTTCTCGAGCACCGTCATGCGCGGGAACAGCTTCCGGCCCTCCGGCGACTGCGAGATCCCGCGCTTGACCACGTCGTGCGGCGTCGAGTGGGTGATGTCGCGGCCCTGGAAGCGAATCGACCCGCGCCGCGGCCGGTTCAGCGCGTTGATCGAGCGGAGCGTCGTCGACTTCCCCGCGCCGTTCGCGCCGATCAGCGTGACGATCTCGCCCTCGCCGACCGTGATCGAGATCCCCTTGAGGGCGTGGATCGAGCCGTAGTAGGTGTGGACGTCCTTGAGCTCGAGGATGTTGCCGTTCACGGCCTGCGTGCTCACTGCGTGGCCGCCTTTCCGAGATAGGCCTCGATCACGCGCGCGTCCTTTTGGACGTCCTGCGGCGAGCCCTCGGCGATCTTCTCGCCGTAGTCGAGCACCGTGACGCGGTCGGAGACGCCCATGACCACGCGCATGTCGTGCTCGATCAGGAGGACGGTGAGCCCCTGCTCGCCCCGGAGCCGCTCGACGAACGCCGTGAAGTCGGCCGTCTCCTGCGGATTCATGCCGGCGGTCGGCTCGTCGAGGAGGAGGAGCTTCGGCTGCGTCGCGAGCGCGCGGGCGACCTCGAGCCGGCGCTGGTCGCCGTAGCTCATGTTCCGCGCGATCGCAGTGTCCTTGCCGCGCAGTCCGGAGAAGACGAGCAGCTCTCGCGCCCGTGTCGTCGCGTCGCGTTCCTCCCGGCGCTGCGCCGGGGTGCGGATGATGCTTCGCATCAGGCCGCCCTTGTGCAGCCGGCAGTGCATCCCGACGAGCACGTTCTCGAGCGCAGTCATGTTCTGGAAGAGGCGGATGTTCTGGAAGGTTCGGCCGACGCCACGCTCGGTGATCGCGTGCGGCGGCTTTCCCGTCACGTCGGCGCCGTCGAAGACGATCCGCCCCGCCGTCGGCTTGTAGACACCCGTGAGCATGTTGAAGAACGTCGTCTTGCCGGCGCCGTTCGGGCCGATGAGCGACACGATCGACCCGCGCGGCACGGTGAAGTCGATGTCGTTCGAGGCGATCAGCCCGCCGAAGACCTTGCGGATCCCCGTCGCGGCGAGGAGGTCGTCCTTCGGTGCGCCGTTCTCGCTCATCCGGACGCGTCGTAGAGAGGTTGGTCGTGGACGCCTTCCTCGAGCTCGGCGCGCACGCGTGCACTCGGCAGCAGCCCCGCCGGGCGGAGCAGCATCATGATCACGAGGATCGCGCCGAAGATCCCGGACGCGTACAGCGGCACGTCCGCGATGCCGAGCTTCGCCCCGATGTTCGCGAGCCCCTCCTGGTTCAGGTAGGCGAGCACAGCGCCGCCGACGATCACCCCCCAGACGTTGCCCATGCCGCCGAGGATGACCATCGAGAGGATGAAGGCCGAGATGTTGAACGAGAAGTCGTTCGGGAACGTCGAGCTCTTGAAGCTCGCGAAGAACGCGCCTGCGACGCCGCCGAAGAACGCGCCGCTCGCGTAGGCCCAGGTCTTCGTCCGCATCAGCGGGATGCCCATCGCCGCGGCCGCGATCTCGTCCTCCCGGATCGCGATCCACGCGCGGCCGAGGCGCGAGTCGCGCAGGCGCAGGCTCGCGAAGACGGTGATCGCGAGCAGCACGACGCCCGTGTAGAAGTACGCCTTGTTGCGGTCGGCGAGCGCGAGGTAGTTGTCCGGGAGGGCGCCGCCCGTCGCGTCGTGCAGCGTCTTGCCGAATCCCGGTGGATCGATCGGCGTGATCCCGTTCGGGCCGTTCGTCAGGTTGAAGCCGCCGAGGTTGTCGCCGTTCCTCGCGACCTGCGGCAGGATCTCCCCGAAGCCGAGCGTGACGATGGCGAGGTAGTCGCCGCGCAGGCGGAGCGTCGGCAGGCCGATCACCACCCCGATGAACGCCGTGACGATCCCGGCGAGAATCAGCAGGATCCAGACGGAGATGTGGATCCCCGGCACCGTGGCGCCGACGCCGACGGAGCCGAAGTGGATGTTCTGCTTCGCGAACTGGACGGAGGCGAACCAGGCCGCGGTATACGCGCCGACCGCGTAGAACGCGACGTAGCCGAGATCGAGGAGCCCCGCGTAGCCGACGACGATGTTCAGGCCGACGGCCATCATCGCGTACACGGTCATGATCACGGCGGTGTCCATCTGCGGCCAGGGCCCGACACCGGGGAGCGAGTCGATGTGGTCGCGGACGTACGGGTACAGGATCGCCAGCGCGAGCGCGACGAGCGGCGTCACGAACGCCCGCACGCGTAGCTTCCGCGTCCCGAGAGGCACGGCGAGGTCCTCGGGGATCCAGTAGAGAGCGAAGAAGATCGCGAGCAGGACCGCGAAGCCCCACCACCACGGCAGGAGCAGCAGCACGATCAGAACCTGGACGACCAGGACGATCGTGGTCCGCGTCCGCTCCGGGAGGTGGTGCCAGCGGTCGCGTTGCTGCCGCCAGAGCGCCCGGGCGTCGAAGCCGCCCTCGGTGCCGGACGGGTACGTCACTAGCCGCCCTCGGGCGTCCGTTCTCCGAGGAGGCCCTCGGGCCGGAAGACGAGGATCAGGATCAGGATGCTGAAGACGATCGACTGGGTCCAGTCGCTACCGGGCGCGTGCCAGGAGAGGCCCTCGTTGAACTGCTGGATCAGCCCGATCAGGACCGCGCCGAGGACGGCGCCAGGCAGGTTGCCGATCCCGCCGAGGACGGCGGCCGTGAACGCGATCAGGCCGAGCGTGAACCCCTGGTCGTACGCGATGTTCGTGGTGTAGATCGCGTACAGGAGCCCGGCCACGCCGGCGAGCGCCCCGGCGATGAAGAACGTGAACGAGATCGTGCGGTTCACGTTGATGCCCATCATCGCGGCCGCGTCCTGGTCCTGGGCCGTCGCCCGCATCGCCTTCCCCTGCCGCGTCTGCTGGACGAGGTAGACGAGCCCGAAGAGGACGGGCAGCGTCGAGACGCCGACGATCAGCTGGTACCAGCGGTACTCGTGGCCGCCGATGGAGAAGACGGCCTTGTGCGAGAGGATGTTCGGCACCGAGACGGGCGCAGAGCCGATGAAGCGCAACCCGACGTTCTGGAGGAAGAACGACATGCCGATCGCCGTGATCAGCGGCGCGAGGCGCGGCGCGCTCCGGAGTGGCCGGTAGGCGACGAACTCGATCGTCGCGTTGAGGCACGCGCACACGATCATCGCCATCGCGAGGGTGGCGATGAGCGCGGGAATCAGCTTGCCGAGCGAGTTCGTGTCGTGGAGCGAGAACCAGTTCGTCGCGACACCGAAGCTGATCGCGCTCCCGAGCATGAAGACGTCGCCGTGCGCGAAGTTGATCAGCTCGAGGATTCCGTAGACGAGCGAGTAGCCGAGCGCGACGAGCCCGTAGACGAGGCCGAGCGTCAGCCCGTCGAGGAAGGTCGCCGCGAACGCGGACGGCTCCTTGACCAGGTTCACGCCGAGCCAGACGAGGACGAGCAGGACGAGGAAGAGCCCGATCGCCGGCAGGAGCCCGACCCGCGGCACCCACCGGGTGGGTAGGGCTTCGGTGCTGGCGCTGGCGCTCATGGATTTCGGCCGGTGATCCGGGGGAGAGCGGGCGCCCTCCCCCGGACCGGTTGCTTTCGGACTTGCTAGGCCGCCTTGACGAGTGAGGTCGGCGGGGTGATCACCTTCAGGGTCGTCTGCTTTCCGCCCTTGATCGAGTAGATCGTGACGGGGTTCGCGTTCGTGTCGCCCTCGGCGTTGATCTTGAACGCGCCGAGGATGCCGTCGCTGACGTCGGTCTTGAACAGCTGGTCGGAGACGCCGGCGCGAGTGCCGTCAGAGTTCTCGATCGCCGTCAGGAGCACCTCGGCCGCCTGTGCGGCGTAGGACGAGTACGGATCGACCTGGCCGCTCGACTGCGTCGCGCCGAAGTCCTTGACGAACTTCTTGCCGGTCGCGCCGAGGTTCTCGTTCGGCTGCCCGGCGACGCTGACCGTCATGTCCTCGGCCGCCTGGCCGGCGCCCTGGACGACCGCCGAGATCGGCGTGAAGCCGTCGGGAGCGAGGAGCTTCACGTTCGCCCCGAGGCCCGCCCGCAGGTCCTTGACCAGCTTGCCGCCGTTCTCGCAGATCAGACCCCCGAGGAAGACGCCGTCCGCCCCGGTCTGCTTGATCTTCGTCGCGATCCCCTCGTAGCTCGCCGCCTTGCCGTTCCAGGCTGAGAAGCCCGCGACGGTGAGGCCGAGCTTCGAGACCGAGTTCTTGAAGTCGGTCGCGACGCCCTGACCGTACGCCTCCTTGTCGTTCAGGATGTAGACCTTCTTCAGGCCGAGCTGCTTCGCGAGCGTCGCGTCCGCGGCGCCCTGGTAGTCGTCGGCCGCGACGATCCGGATGTAGTTGCGCTTCCCGGTCGGGTAGTACTTGTCGGGCTCCCCGGCGGCCGTGCCCGGCCCCGCGTGCGTGAGGCCGACGTACGTGTTCGCCGGGCTGATCATCCCGATCGGCCCATCGGGTGCACGGTTCAGGATCGGGATCTCGATCTCGGCACAGCCCGAGTTGAAGGTGCCGATGACGCCGATCACGCTCTTGTTGTTCGCGTAGGCGTTCGCGTTCGCAGAGCACTTCTCAGATGCCCACTTCCCGGCCTGCGCCGTCGCGTCGTCGCACGACTGGTAGCCGACCGTGTGGTCACCCGCCTTGAAGTTGTGCTGCTTGAGGATGAACTTGATCGCCTCGGTCATCTGCACCGTCTGGGTGCGACCCGATCCTTGGAGCGGGAGATCCGACGCAAAGATGAACTCGGGCTTCCCGCTGCCCTCGTAGTAGATGGGCGAGCAGGACGAGGCCGGAAGAGCCGAGGCATTGCCGCCACCGCCGCCTCCGCCGCCCCCTCCGGTCGTCGTGCTGCTCGATTTCTTGCTGCCGCCGCAGCCGGCCGCGACGAGCGCGAGGATCACAGCAATCGCTGCGAGCGCCCCTAGGAATAACCGTCTACTCACACTGCCTCCTCCGTCACGCGATGGGTCCTGCCGAGCGGGCTTCCGCCGCACCGTGGCCGGAAGTATCCGACGACCTTCGGCCCGATTGCAAGCCCAAACCGGCTTTACGACCGCAAACTCGTGAAGTTGCTGCCTGCGGACCACCGCTTGCCGACACGGCCGTAGCGCCGCGACGACCCCCTGAGGGGACAGTCCCCGCCGGCCAAAGCGGCCGCCGCCCCGGCCCACGGCAGGGACAGACCCCACCGCCCAGAACGGCAGGGACAGACCCCGCCGGCCGAAACGGCAGGGACAGACCCCACCGGCGAAACGGCGGGGACAGACCCCGCTCGCCGATCCTGACGACTCGCCGCGGATACCATGGCCGCGGCCGAAGTGGCGGAACTGGCAGACGCGCCGAACAGCGCGGAGGAACCCATGGTTCCCCCGCAGGCCCCCTCCTTCCACCCCCTCCAACCACGTCCGTGAGCGGACGCGGGCAAAGCCCGCATCCGCGGCGCCGATACCATGGCTCCGCGCCGAAGTGGCGGAACTGGCAGACGCGCCGGACTCAAAATCCGGTGGCCTTCGGGCCGTGTGGGTTCGATTCCCACCTTCGGCATCTGGCCACGGCAACGGCCCCAGCGAATCCGGGGACAGACCCCGCCGGCTTGAACAGCCATGCGGGCACGGGCTCCTCGTAGGATCACGAGACCATGCGCGTCGGGATCCTCACAGGCGGCGGCGACTGCCCTGGGCTGAACGCCGTCATCCGCGCCGTCGGGCGCCGGTCGTTCACGCGCGGCTGGGAGGTGATCGGCGTCCGCGAGGGCTGGCGGGGCCTCGTCGACGGGATCTTCATGCCGCTCGGGCCGCGGGAGATCTCGGGGCTGCTTCCGCGAGGCGGAACGATCCTCGGGACGACGAGGACAAATCCTTACAAGGTCGACGGGGGTGTCGAGCGCGTCCTCGAGCACTTCGAGCGCGAGGGGCTGGACGCGCTCGTCGCGATCGGCGGCGAGGACACGCTCGGCGTCGCGGCCCGCCTCTTCGCGGAGCACGACTTCCCGGTCGTGGGCGTCCCCAAGACGATCGACAACGACCTGTCCGCGACCGACTACACCTTCGGCTTCGACACGGCCGTCTGGGTGGCGACCGAGGCGATCGACCGCCTCCACACGACGGCGGAGTCGCACAACCGCGTCATGGTCGTCGAGGTGATGGGCCGCCACACCGGCTGGATCGCCGTCATGAGCGGGATCGCCGGGGGCGCCGACGTCATCCTCATCCCCGAGCAGCCGATGACGGTCGAGGCGGCCTGCGCCGAGATTCAGAAACGACACCAGCTCGGGAAGGACTTCTCGATCGTCGTCGTCAGCGAGGGCTACGAGCTCACGTACGAGTCGGGGGAGTCGCGGCTCGTCGCCGGCGAGGCGCGCGCATCCGACCAATTCGGCCACGTCCTGCTCGGCGGCGTCGGCGACGCGCTCGCGCACGAGATCGAGGAGCGCACCGGCTTCGAGTCGCGCGTCACAGTGCTCGGCCACGTCCAGCGCGGCGGGACTCCGACGCCGCGCGACCGCGTCCTCGCGACCCGTTACGGGCTCAAGGCCGCCGACCTCGTCGCGACCGGTCAGTTCGGCCGGATGGCGGCGCTCCGCGGCGACAGCATCGTCGACGTCTCGCTCGAGGAGGCGACGGCGCAGCTGAAGACGGTGCCGGACGACTGGTACGCGGTCGCGAAGGCCTTCTTCGGCTAGCGCTAGTCCAGAAGCAGCGCGTCCGTAGGCGCGTAGTCGTCCGCGAGGAGCGGCACGTCGTCGGTCCGAATCACGCCAGGCGCCCGGTCGCGGATCGCACCGCCCAGATCCGGGAGGAGCGGATTCGCGCGCCGCATCCGCTGCCACCGCTCGGCGAGGAAGCTCGTGGCGGGCGGCGGCCGGTCGGAAGCGACGAGGATCAGGTTCCGGACGTCGATGTCGCCGGTGTCGCCAGCCTCCTTCACAGGGTGCACCACCACCGTCGGGAAGACCGAGCCGTACGTCCGGGCGAGCGAGCGAAAGAGGCGCGAGTCGGGGCCGGCGAGCGCGCCGACGACGTTCACGACGACCACGCCGCCCGGCCGCAGGCGCTCGTGGACGAGCTCGAGGAACTCACGCGTCGTCAGGTGAAACGGGATCGAGTCGGCGTAGAACGCGTCGATCACGATCACGTCCCAGCGCTCGGAGTGCCGGTCGAGATAGCGCCGGCCGTCCTCGACGGCGACGCGCAGGCGCGGGCTTCGCGGCAGCGCGAAGTACCGCCGCGCGACGTCCACCACCACCGGATCGAGCTCGGCGACCTGGATCCGCAGGCGCGGCATGTCGCGCCAGAAGCGCTTCGGCGCCGAGCCGCCGCCGGGGCCGATGAAGAGGACGTCGCGCGCGCTCGGCTCGTACGCGAGCCCGAGGTCGAGGCAGTCCGTGTAGCGGAAGCGCGTCCGAAACGGGTGGCCGAGCATCATCCCGCTCTGGAACGAGCTGTCGAAGCGCAGGTAGCGCGACTCGGTGTCGTCGGCGACGGTGATCCGGTGGTAGCGCGACTCCTTGCGGAAGACGACCTTCAGATCCGACGACGCGACGGGCTCGGACGCCGTCCGCTCGCGCTGGAGCCGGTAGAGCGGCGACCAGTTCCGCGCCTCGACACCCGAGAGCGTGCCTCCCGCCTCGGGTGCGAGCGCGACCGCAGCGACCGCCGCGACGGCCAGCGCGGCGAGGCCGACGAGCGACGGCAGCACGAGGCGCTGCGCGAGCGCGAAGAGCGTCGCGGCTGCGAACAGCGCCGCTGCCCCGAATCCGAGCAGCTGGTCGGTCCCGTAGTCGGGCACGAGCCAGAACGCGGTCGCGAAGGTGCCCGCGATCGACCCCGCGGTCGAGATCGCGAAGAGGCGCCCGGCCGAGCGCCCGAGCGTCGTCACCGAGCGCGTGACCAGGCGAACCGCGATCGGCGACACCGTCGCGAGCACGACGCTCGGCGGCCCGAACAGGACGATTGCGGCGACGAGCGGGTCCGCGCGCGGGCCGGGGTCCCAGCGAACGATCGCCTCGAGCACGGGGTCGTCCACGAACGGGATCGCGAGGACGCCGGCCGCGCCGAGGCCGAGCGCGCCGAGCATGAGCAGCGGGCTCGGGACGCGGTCGGCGACCGCGCCGCCGAGCCAGTAGCCGATCGAGAGGCCCGTCAGGACGACGCCGATCAGCGCGCCCCACACGTAGAGCGAGCTCCCGAAGAAGGGCGCGAGCACGCGGCTGGCGGCGATCTCGAGCCCGAGCAGCACGGCGCCCGCGACGAAGACGGCGACGCCGAAGCCGAGCCGGCTCGTGCGCCCGGTCACCGGCGGGCGACGATGAGCGCGGCGCTCTCCGGCGTCGTGAGGATCTCGACGCCGACGGCGCGCGGGTGCGAGAGCCAGAGCTCGCGCACCGGGTCAGGGCCGGGCCAGTCGGGCGTGAGGTCGTCCATCACGAGGAGGCCGCCTGGCACGACGAGCTCCAGGATCGTCGAATCCGTCTTCGTCTCCCGGCCGCCGCCGTCGACGAAGACGACCTCGAACGGCGCCCGCGGCTGCAGGACGTCGCGCCAGTCGCCGAGGAGAAGCTCCACGTTCGCGAGCGGCGCCAGCCTCTCTCGCGCCGCGGCCGCTCGCTCCGGATCGACTTCGACGGTGACCAGCGACCGCGCCGTCGACGCGATCGCCTCGGCTCCAGCGCCGTAGGCGGTCCCGATCTCGGCCGTGCGATGGCCCGCAGCGAGGACGGCGAGCAGGCGGTGCACCTCGGGGAGCGAGTCGGCGCCGCCCGTCACAAGAGCTCCGCGAGCGGGAACGACCGGTGCGCGCGAGGTGGCACGAGGAAGTTCTGGCGGTGCGTGGCGCGCAGCACCGAGTTGAAGCCCTGCCCGCGCGCGCGCGGCGGGAACCGGAGGTGCGTTCCGTCCGGAAGCACCCCGTCCATCGCGAGCCGCGACCGGTGGAAGTCGTCGCTCGTCGGGTGGAAGACGGCGAAGTGGATTCCGGCCTGAGGCGTCGAGGCCATCCCGTCGCGCTTCGGCTCGGCGCTCCAGAAGAACGGGTTGTCGAGCGTGTTGAAGTCGACGCGCTGCGGGATGGCGGTGCCCTTGGCGTACACGGTGCCGTCCTCCGCGACGTGGTCGGCGCGCAGCCTGGACGCGGTCTGGATCGCGGCGGAGTGCCCGATCGCGCCGTCGCGACGGTACGTCGACTCGACCCGCGCCTCGCTCGAGACGTCCTCCGGCGCCTGGCGAAGCGTCTGCTGGTCGGGCCGCGCGGGCTGGCCCGGACGGAACGCGGTATCGACACGCTCGCGGAAGTCGAAGTTCAGGTACCAGGCCTCGAGGTCCTCGAAGAGGTGCGAGACGTGCATTGTCGTGCCGTGACTGAAGTAGCCCCCGCGAAGGTCGACGAAGCCGAGCGTCTCGAAGTTCACGATCTGCGGCGGCCCGAGCGCGGCCTTCTGGGTCGACGTGAACCCGAGAAAGAGCTGCGCCGTCTCCGGGATCAGGTCGGCGCCGGGGACGCCCGCGGCCATCGCCATCTGCTTCGGCAGGCTCTGGCGCCCGCCGAACCCGCCGCCGACGAAGCCCTTGCGAATCGATGTCGGCTTCAGGATCCCGTCGAGGGCGCCGCCGAAGATCGCCTTCCTCGCGGCGTCGACGTGGTCGCGGGAGTCGCTGCGTAGGTGCACGGCGAGGTCGTTCTGCTCGAGCAGGACGTCCTGCGGGTCGCTCGGGAAGCGGATCGCGTCGAGGAGGACGCTGACCGTCCGCCGTTTCGTCGTCGACGCGCGGCGGTCGATCGGCAGGTGCCGCCTCGCGAGGCCCGGCACGTAGCGGTCGAAGTACGGGCGGCCCCAGACGACGGCCAGGCCGAGGCCCGCGGGATTCGCGGGGAACCGGCGCTCCAGGCCCGCGAGCACGTGCTCGAGCTCGGCCTGAGCCTGGCGGAGCGCCTTGCGGTTCGTATCGGCGGTCACCCGCGCCGTGACGACCTCGTGGTGGAGCGGCGGGACGACGACCTCGACCCCGTCGACCTCGACGATCTCGATTCCGCCGAGGACGTGCTGCTCGGCGCGCGGGGGGTGCGTGTCGGTCGCGGTGCGCTCGGCCGGCGAGCCCGCGAGCCGGTCGACGAGCTCGTAGATCCCGGCCGCGCCGAGCGCCCCCGTCGCGGCACCGGCCAGCGCCTGTCGTCGCGTCAGGCGCACGCTACGGGTTGACGAGCACGAGGCTCCGCAACATCCGGTCGAGGTTCCGGACGACCTTTGCGTAGTCGAGCGGTGGCGCGACGTGCTCGCTGATCGTGTAGAGCGACCCACCCCGGCGCCACGCGTACAGCACGTGCCACTGGTCTGCTCCCTGGTTCACGGTGTAGACGGTTGCGACGATCGGGCCGGCGCGCCTGCGACCGTGCGAGTCGGCGAAGCACGGGAGCTTCGGATGCCGCACGACGCCGTTCACCGTCTGCGTGTCCTCGCAGGTCGGGATCTTCGTCACCCCCGGGTAGCCGCGGAGGTTCACGTGCAGCTCGCCGCCCGCGGCGCCGGGCCCGGTCTCCTGCCAGACCCAGCTCTCGAGGTAGCTGCGGTCGGGCGAGACGGCGTCGATGTTGTTCCAGCGGCTGCCGATCAGGCCGTCGAGCGGGTCCGGCATCCAGGACGGGCAGTAGACGGGAGCGTGGATGCGTCGTGCGAGGCGATGCCAGCCCTTGAGCGCCGCCGGTGCGCAGCGCGGCTTCGCGGCCGCACGCGCCGCGGGCTCGACCGCCCGCTCGCCGGCGCAGCCGCTCGCCGCAAGTGCGGCCGCGACGAGACCGATCGCCCAGAGACGCTTCATGCGTTCGGAAATGGTAGACCCGAATCGAAGCGGCTACGCGATGCGCGAGGCGTCGCCGGTGAGCTCCCCGACGTCGCCGGCGCCGACGATCACCCCGTCGACGCCCGCGCGCTCGAGCACAGCGACGTCGTCGGCGCTCAGGCTGGGGAGCTGCGCGATCGCCAGCTTGCCCGCCGGGACGTCGGGGAGCAGGTCGAGCACCTGCTCGAGCGGCTCCTCGTCGCCGTCCTCGCGCGCCGCGAGCACGAAGACCTCCGGGTCGAAGTCCTCGAGCGCCGACGCGAGGTGCTCCTCGTCCTCGATCTGGAGCGCGAGCTCGAACCGGTCGGCGAGCTCGACGTGGGCGTGCTCGACGAGCTCGCGGTCGCGCTCGCCGCGCGCCTCGACGAGGCACGCGTCGGCCCCCTCGAGCGAGGCGGCGCGCTCGCCGTCCCAGTAGAACAGGATCGGCAACGAGGTCGCCTCCCTGATCGCGCGTAGGTCGCGCTCGAGTCCGCTCCAGACGAGGACCGCCTCGGCCCCGGCGCCCTCGGCCGTTCGAGCCTCCTCGGGCGCGCCGACGGCGGCCACGAGCGAGATCCCGTCTCCCTCGGAGATCGCCTGGCTGAAGCGGCGGGAGCCGGTCACGGACCCGCGATGGTATCGCGCGCCGGGGCGGCGGGGACAGACCCCACTGGCCCGAACCACCACCACGGCCCGACCGGGAAAAACCCCACCGCCCCGAACCACCACCACGGCCCGACGGGGAAAAACCCCACCGCCCCGAACCACCACCACGCCCCGAAGCTCCGCCGCCCCAAGGCGGGGACAGACCCCACCGGCCCGAACGACCACCACAGCTCCAAGGTCCTGCTAGGACGGGCGGGGACAGACCCCGCTGGCTCGACGGACCACGTCCGCCCGAGCTAGTGCTGGCGGCAGAGCTTGTCGACGCCGACGAGCTGGTCGAGCTCCGCGTTCCGCTCCTGCTCGTAGCTGACGTCGGCCGGGTTCCTGGCGTTGTAGTCGTGGAGCCCGGCGCCGACCCACACCACGTCCGGAGTGACGCCCGGCCCGTTGACCGTGATCCGGTACTTCGACCCGTTGCCGGGGCCGCGGATCGCGGTGCGGCCCGGCGGGTGGACGTAGCCGCTCTTCGTCGGGTCGAACGGGTAGAAGCCGTAGCAGAAGACCCCCGTCGGGTTGTGCGCGACAAAGGAGTTCTCGCGTCGCCACCCGGAGCCGTAGGCCGAACCGTACGTGTCCAGATAGAGCAGCCGGCCGTACCCGTCCCTCGGCGCCCCGTACCTCGTGGTCGAAAAGCCGTAGACGGGGTTCCCGCGGTAGGTCAGCCGACCGAAGATGCTGTGGAAGCGGCCGCCGTAGACCCAGTCGGTGTACGCCTCGATTCGCGCGAGCGACCCCGTCCAGTGCGAGAGGTGGAGCTCCCATGCGCTCTGCTTCGGAAGCCACGGCGAGAACCCGAGGTCGGGAAGCGGCGCCTGCCAGCTCTGGAGCGCCCAGTACGAGCCGTCGGCCGCCTTGCACCCGGCGACGAACCACGCGAGCCTCGGCCCGTCGTACCTCCGACACGAGTTCCTGAAGGTCTTCCAGTAATCCCTTCGGTACTTGCCCCAGCCGCCGGCGTAGTCCCTCTTGAACCTGACCTGCGGGACGTTCGGGTTCGGAGCACGCGCGTCGAGCGCACCCCAGACGAGCACACGCCGGACACGTCCGCCCACGCGATAGGTGAGCAGCGCCTCGCCCTTCCCGTTGACGGCGAGCCGAACGCCCTGCGCGTTGCGGTCGATGAGCTGTGACGAGGCGGCCGGACCGGCAAACAGCGCAGCCGAAACGACGGCGGCGGCGAGCACAGCGACGAGCCGAGTGTGACCGCGGGCGACCATCCTCCAGATGCGTCATCGACCGCGGACCGGCGCCGGTGCGTCCCTCGGACGAGTGGACAGCGCTCGCCGCTTCGCCGAAACTCGATCCTGTGTCCGGAGAAGGCACCCCCGCCGTCCGCGCGAGCGACGCCGACCGGGAGCGCGCGGCGACCGCGCTCGGCGAGGCCGCGGCTCACGGCCGACTCACGCTCGACGAGCTGACCGAGCGGCTCGACCGCGCCTACGCCGCGCGAACGCAGACGGAGCTCGAGGAGCTCGTCGCCGACCTCCCCGCCGGGACCGCGTCCGCCCCGGCACGCGTCAAGTCGACGACCCGCATCGTCGCGGTCATGAGCGGCGTCGAGAAGACGCGGCGCTGGCGCCTAGCGCCGAAAGCGAAGGTGATCGCAGTGATGGGCGGCGTCGAGCTCGACCTGCGCCGCGCGGAGATCGAGAGCTCCGAGGTCGAGCTCACGTGCATCGCGGTCATGGGCGGCATCGAGATCGTGGTGCCCGAGGGGGTCGAGGTCGACCTCACCGGCTTCGCGGTGATGGGCGGCAAGAGCCTGAACGTGCGCGATGTCCCGAGCCGCCCCGGCGCGCCGCTGATCCGGATCGCCGGCTACGCGTTCATGGGCGGCATCGAGGTTCGGAGCCGCTCAGGCGCCGATCGGGTGCCAGACCGTCTTCAGCTCGAGGAATGACAGGGCCTCGTACGGGCTCTGCACGTCGGCCCGCCCGCGCACGACGCGCTTGACGTTGGCCGCCGCCGCACGCTCGAGCTCGGCGACGTCTCCGTCCGCGCCGGCCAGGTCGATTGCGTTCACGTCCATGTGCGCCGCGAGCACCGGCGCGAGCTCGGAACGCAGCCCCGTCAGCACGTTGACGACGCCGCCGGGAACGTCCGAGGTCGCGAGCACCTCGGCGAGCTCGATCGCGGCGAGCGGGTGTGTCTCGGACGCGACGACGACGGCCGCGTTGCCGCCGACGAGGACAGGCGCGAGCCGCGTCACGAGCCCCGCGAGCGGCGGCTCCGGGGCGAGAACCGCGACCACGCCGGTCGGCTCCGGAACCGTGAAGTCGAAGTACGGCCCCGCGACGGGATTTGACCCGCCGAGCACCTGCGCGAGCTTGTCCGCCCAGCCGGCGTACCAGACGAAGCGGTCGACGGCCGTGTCCACCTCGCGCGTCCCGGTGGACAGCTCGGCGAACTCGGCGCGCCGCGCCTCCATCATCTCGGCGATGCGGTAGAGCACCTGGCCGCGGTTGTAGGCGGTCGTCGCCGCCCACTTGGGCTGGGCCGAGCGCGCCGCGCGGACGGCGTCCCGCGCGTCCTTGCGCGACGCGCGCGCCACGTTCTGCCTCTGCGCCTCGTACGTCCGGCCCGACTCCGAGCGCGGAAACGCCCCGCCTACGAAGAGCTTGTACGTCTTTCGGACCGGCAGTCGCGTCATGCCTCGAGCTCCAGGTACGGCTCGAGCCCGTGCAGCCCGCCCTCGCGGCCGAAGCCCGACTCCTTGTAGCCGCCGAACGGCGAGGCCGGATCGAAGCGGTTGTACGTGTTTGCCCACACGACGCCGGCCCGGAGCCGCTGCGCCATCCAGAGGATCCGCGAGCCCTTCTCGGTCCACACCCCCGCCGAGAGGCCGTACGGCGTGTTGTTCGCCTTCTCGACCGCCTCGTCCGGCGTGCGGAACGTGAGGACGCTCAGCACAGGCCCGAAGATCTCCTCCTGCGCGATCCGGTAGCTCTGCGCGACGTTCGTGAAGACCGTCGGGACGAACCAGTACCCCTTCTCCGGGAGCCGGCAAGGCGGCTGGTAGATCTCGGCGCCCTCCTCCTCGCCCGCCGCGACGAGCTCCTGGATCTTCTCCAGCTGCTGGCGCGAGTTGATCGCGCCCACGTCCGTGTTCTTGTCGAGCGGGTCGCCGACGCGGAGGGTCGAGAGCCGCCGCTTCAGCTTCGCGACGACGGGCTCGTAGATCGACTCCTGGACGAGCAGACGCGACCCGGCGCAGCAGACATGGCCCTGGTTGAAGTAGATGCCGTTCACGATCCCCTCGACCGCCTGGTCGAGCGCCGCATCGTCGAAGATGATGTTCGCGGCCTTGCCGCCGAGCTCGAGCGTGAGCCGTTTCCCGCTCCCGGCGAGCTCGCGCTGGATCGCCTTCCCGACCTCCGTCGAGCCGGTGAACGCGATCTTGTCGACGCCCGGATGCTTCACCAGCTCCGCGCCGGTACGGCCGTCGCCGGTGACGATGTTCACGACACCCGCCGGCAGCTCCGCCTGGCGCAGGACGTCGCAGAAGAGGAGCGCAGTCAGCGGCGTCGTCTCCGCCGGCTTCAAGACGACGGTGTTCCCCGCCGCGAGCGCGGGCGCGATCTTCCACGCGAGCATCAGCAGCGGGAAGTTCCACGGGATGATCTGCCCGGCGACGCCGATCGGCCGCGGCCGCCGGTTCGGGAACGCGTACTCGAGCTTGTCGGCCCAGCCCGCGTAGTAGAAGAAGTGCGCCGCCGCGAGCGGCAGGTCGACGTCGCGCGACTCGCGGATCGGCTTGCCGCCGTTCAGCGACTCGAGCACGGCGAACTCGCGCGACCGCTCCTGGAGAATCCGCGCGATCCGGAACAGGTACTTCGCGCGCTCCGCCGGCTGCAGCTCGGACCAGCCGTTCGCGAACGCATCGCGCGCGGCGTCGACCGCGAGCGCGACGTCCTCGGCGCCCGCCTGCGCGATCTCGGCGAGCGGCTCCTCACGCGAGGGATCGAGCGTCGCGTAGTGCTCGGCCGACCGCGGCTCGACGAACTCGCCGCCGACATACAGGCCGTACCGCTCGTCGACGGAGACGATCTCGCGCGACTCCGGCGCGGCCGCGTACGTCCAGTCGGACGGGACCGGCGCTGCGCTCCGCTTCCGCTCGAGCTCGCTCACGGCCGCTCCTCGCGGCTCCGCGCTGTTCGGGCGGGCCGCTGCGCCGGTCGTTCGAGCCGTGGCGCGGGGCGTTCCCTCCCCCCTCCCCCCACCCAGGGTGGGGCGTGAAACGGTACAGCGGGCGTTCCGTCCCGCGTGTGCCGGAAGTGCGCCGATTCAGTCAATGGTGAAGTAGTCGGGGCTCTGGTAGACGCCGGTCTTCTGCTTGCGGATCTGGAGCAGGACGTCGTTCAGGAGCGACGACGCGCCGATCCGGTAGAGGTCCGGCGTGAGCCAGTCGACGCCGAGCGTCTCGTGGACGAGCACGAGGTGCTGGATCGCCTGCTTCGCAGTGCGAACCCCGCCGGCCGGCTTCATGCCGACCATCCGCCCCGTCTCCTCGTACACGTCCCGGATCGCCTCGAGCATCACGAGCGCGACCGGAAGGGTCGCGGCCGACGAGAGCTTGCCCGTGGACGTCTTGATGAAGTCCGCGCCCGCCGCCATGGCCAAGAGCGACGCCCGGCGCACGTTGTCGTACGTGCCGAGCTCGCCGGTCTCGAGGATCACCTTCAGGTGGGCCTCCCCGGCGGCCTCCTTCACGCGGACGATCTCGTCGTAGACCTTCGCGTAGCGGCCGGAGAGGAACGCGCCGCGGTCGATCACCATGTCCACCTCGTCCGCGCCCAGATCGACCACGTCCCGAACCTCCGCGAGCTTCACGTCCAGCGGGGACTGTCCCGAGGGAAACGCCGTCGCGACTGAGGCGACGCGAACGCCGCTGCCGCGAACGCGCTCCACAGCCGCCGCGACGAGGTTCGGGTAGATGCAGACCGCGGCCACCGAGGGCACCGTCCCGTCCGCCGGGTCGGGACGTAACGCCTTCGAGCAGAGCGCGGCGACCTTTCCGGGCGTGTCCGCGCCCTCGAGCGTCGTCAGGTCCATGACGCGAACGGCCAGCTCGAGCGCCCAGAGCTTCGCGTCCTTCTTGATCGACCGTTTCGCGAGCGTCGCCGCGCGCTCCTCCAGCGCTACCGCGTCTACGGAGCCGATGCGCGGCAGCCGTGGCTCGAGCGGCAGCTCAAAACCGCGCGGGAGGACGGGCGCCTTCGCCATCGCACGAAGTCTAGACCGGCCGCAGTCGTCTACGGTTGCGCCCCGTGCGCCGCCTCTGCGCCGTGACCGCGGCCGTCGTCGCGACGGCCATCGCCGCCGCCGGCTGCGGGTCGTCCGGCGCCCCGGACCTGCCGGCGCGAGCGTTCGGCCAGGTCGACGTCTCACGCGCGCCCGGCCCGCAGGAGGAGGTCGCGGCGGCGATCGACCCGCGCGACGATCACATCCTCGTCGCGGGCTCGAACGAGGGTCTCGCGAACGCGATGCGCGTCTACCAGTCCACCGACGGCGGTGTGCGCTGGTCGAGCGCGCTCGCGCCCCGCCTCGGGCTCCCGAAGGCGTGGTGCCCGTTCGGCGATCCGAGCCTCGGCATCGACGCAGCCGGGCGCGAGTACTACGCCTTCCTGGCCACGCCCTTCGAATGCATGCTGGGCGGCCGCGGCCAAATCTATGTCGCCACCCGCCCGGGGCCGCACGGCGCGTGGACGACGCCCACGGCGCCCGTCTCGCCGGCCGGCGTCGCGGAGGACGACGACAAGCCGGCACTCGCGGTCGACCTCGCCCCGGGGAGCCCGCACCGAGGGCGCGTCTACGTCGTGTGGGCGCGCCAAATCGGCCCCGACGACCGCCAGCTCCTCCTCAGCCACAGCGACGACCGAGGCACGACGTGGACGGAGCCGCGCCGCGTCAGCGGGATCCCGGCGCTGCCGATCAACTCCAGCGTCGCGATCGGAGGCGACGGCACCGTCTACGTCGCGTGGGACGACGTGCTTCAGGGGAAGATCCTCCTCGACCGGTCGACCCGGGGGACAGACCCCTTCGGCCCGGACCGCGAGGTCGCCCCGTACCTGCTCGTGAGCAAGCGCGGCTGCGGCGGCCGCGTCCCGATTCCCGCGCAGCCGACGAGGTGCGTCGGTCCTTCCACGACCGTCGTCGTCGACCGCTCCGGCGGGCAGTTCGACGGGCGCGTCTACGTCACGTACGCCGCGCTGACGGAGACGCCCGCCGAGGACGTGTTCGTGGCGGCGTTCGATCGGGGCCTGCGCCGCCGTGTCGTCGGCGATCGCGTCGTCCCGCGCGGCGCGCGGGTGAACCCGCCGGACGGCGGTCGACTCTCGGACCAGTTCCTGCCGGTCGCCGCGGTCGACCAGTCGCGCGGAACGCTCTGGGTCTGCTTCTACGACACGCGCCGCGACCCGACCCGCAGGCGCGCGGTCTTCTCGTGCGCGATCTCGTCGGACGGCGCCGCGCACTGGTCGACGGCGCGCGCCGCCGCCTCGCGGGCCTCCGACGTCAGCCGCGACGACACGGACGAGCTCGACTACGGCGAGTACGCGGGGCTCGCGGTCGAGCACGGGCTCGCACACCCGTTCTGGACCGACTCGCGCCGCGACCGGAGGCTGGACAAGGAGATCTACACCACCGTCCTGCGGGAGCGCGACCTGCGGTGAAGGATCGGCTCCTCCGCGTCCTCGAGCGCGGCGGCGTGCTCCGTCGCGCCTACCGGCTGTACGAGCTGGCGAAGTCCGCGCGGCCGGAGCGGCCGGGACGCCGCGTCGCCGCCGACGGGCTCCCTGTCCCGCCGAGGCGGCTGATCGTCCGCGTGGCCGGCACCGCGAGCGCGGACTGGTTCCTCGAGGGCGGACACCTCGGCGCCGAGACGATCCGCGCCGCGCTCGCGCGCCAGGGACGGCCCCTCGAACGGCTCGACGCGATGCTCGACTTCGGCTGCGGCTGCGGACGCGTGACCCGCTACTGGGCCGACCTGGAGCAAACTCGCGTGCACGGCACGGACGCGAACGCCGACGCGGTGGACTGGTGCCGTCGCAACCTCACGTTCGCGCGCTTCGAGGCGAACGGCCTCGCCCCGCCGCTCCCGCACGAGGCCGCGAGCTTCGACCTCGTGTACGCACTCTCCGTCTTCACCCACCTGACGGAGGACCTTCAGCAGCGGTGGATGGCCGAGCTCGAGCGCGTGCTCCGGCCCGGCGGCCTGCTCATGCTGACGACGCACGGCGACCGGTACCGGGAACGGCTCACGCCGGCCGAACGCGCGCGCTTCGACGCGGGCGACGTCGTCGTCCGGTGGAGCGACGCGGCCGGCACGAACCTGTGCTCGGCGTTCCACCCGCGCTCGTACGTGGAACAGCGGCTCGCGACGGGACTACGACCGGCGGAGTTCGTCGCCGAAGGCGCGGCGGGGAACCCGCACCAGGACCTGCACGTGCTGAGGAAGCCGTAGGTCGAGGAGACTCGAGCCGAGACCTGGCCCGAGC
>DASUZD010000085.1:0-16845 GCA_036377055.1 Gaiellaceae bacterium
CGGCAGGACAGGAGCCGCTTTTCGCATACTGTGAGGCCAGGTGTCGGCCCGGCTCCCGATCGCCCTTGCGGCGGCGCTTGCCCTTTTCGCCGCGGGCGCCGCAGGCGCACAGTCCCCCGCGGGGGGTGCAGGCGCGAGCGCGCGCGCGTACGCGATCCGCGTCGTCGCGCCCGGCCTCGCCCCGTCGTCGACGCCGGTCGTGGCGTCCCCGCCCGCGCAGATCGCCTCGGCCGGCGCCGGGTTCACGTTCAACGCGGCGGACGGGACGCTGGTGGTGACGACCGGCGCGTACATGGCCACGTCCAATGCGGACGCGTCCGGAAACGCGTTCGGAACGGCCTCGGCCGAAGTGATCGAGCTGTCGCTCTTCGGCGGCGAGGTGACCGCGGCCGACGTGGTCGCGCGGGCCAAGGCGTCGGCGAAGCCGGGTTCCGCTACCGGCGACCTGACCGGTGGCGGCGTCTCGGGCCTCGTCGTCGACGGTCAGGCCGTTGCGGCGACTCCGGGCGGCCGGATCGCGCTCGGCGACTGGGGCTACGCGACCGTGCTGGGGCAGACCAGCGCTCCCGGGAGCGCACCGCCGAGCTACCACGGCTTCGTGACGGCTCTCGACATTCGCCTGACTGCCGACCACGGCGGACTTCCCGCCGGCACAGAGATCCAGGTCGGCTATGCGGAGGTCTCGACGCAGGCGCCGCCCGCGGCGCCGCCCACGACGACGACGAGCACGACGCCCAAGCCGACGAAGCCGGCGAAGAAGGCGCCGAAGTCGGCGAAGCCGCCCGAGCCGAAGAAGACGACGCCGGGCGTCCCGCCGTCACTGCTCCCGGGCCAGACGCCGCCGCAGATCACGGTCAAGCTGACCGCCGGGCAGTACGTCTTCCCCGTCTACGGTCCGTCGTCGTTCGGCGACTCGTTCGGGGCGTTCCGCGGTGACGTCCCCGGCAACTGGCACCACGGCGACGACATCTTCGCTCCGCTCGGCGCGCCGGTGCTCGCGGTCGCGAAGGGAACTGTCTACTCCGTGGGGTGGAACGACGTCGGCGGCAACCGCCTCTGGCTCCGCGACGGGGAGGGGAACCAGTTCTACTACGCGCACTTGTCGGCCTACACGCCGGCCGCGGTGAACAACGCCCACGTTCGCGCCGGCACGGTTCTCGGCTTCGTCGGCAACACGGGCGACGCGGAGGGCACGCCGTATCACCTCCATTTCGAGGTCCACCCGGTGAGCCTGCTCGGGCTCGGCTACGACGGCGTCGTCGACCCGACCCCGATCCTCGAAAGCTGGAAGCACCTCCAGGACGTACGGTTCGCTGCGGCCGCCGGCTGGGCGCCCGGGCCGGCGGACGGCTCGAGCGCACGTCAGGCCGGCGCGATCCTGCTCCAGGCGTCGGACATCTCGAACGCCACCGGCCTCGAGCCGGGCGCGCTCGAGAAGGCGGCCGCGCCCCTCGTCGAGGAGGGCAGCGCAGGCCTGCTCGGAATCCAGCAGCGCCCGCCGCGCGGGCCCGTCTACGAGACGCCCACGCGCAGCCCCTGACGGCTCGGCCTACGCCGAGCCGCGTCCCTTACTTGGAGTTGCCGGACGACCCTTCGTACGTGAACTCGTCGCTTCCGCCGAACAGCTTGTCCGCGAGCCACTTCCTGGTCTGCGGCCCTGTCGCCGGGTTGAACAGGATCCCGAGGGCGATCCCTGCGATCAGGAGCGCGCGCCCCTTGCCGCCGCGATCCCTCTTCCCCTGAACCCGCGACGCAGCCTCGCGCAGCTCGTCGAGCGCCTTCTTCAGGTTGTCCTGCATGTCCTTGTCGGTCGCGACTCGCCGGGCCACGGTAGTGACGCCGCGGTTGCCGATCAGCTCGTCGTAGACCTCCTTCGCCGCCGTGAAGGCGGTGAGGACGTTCTGGCGGAGGTCCTCGTCGTGCACAGCACGGTCGATGTACGGCTTGACTGTCCCCGCAGACTCGATGACCTTGTCCTTCGTCTTGGCCATGCCCCAAGTGTCCTTTCGCTCGCTGTTTAGCCGCTCTTTCCCACGGCCCTGGCCATACAAACCGGCGTGCCTCGTCGCGTTCGCGGCGCTCGCCGCCGGCTGCGGCTCCGTGTCGAGCGAGCATAAGCCAACGCAGCGGGTCGACGGGAACGGCTACAGCTTCGTCGCTCCGGGAGGTTGGCGCGTCGTCCGAGCCGGCCACACCGTCAGCGCTTCGTCGGGCGACGAGCTGATCTCGGTGACGCGGTTCCGGCTCGCGAAGCCGTACACGCCGAAGCTCTGGCCGAAGGTCGTGCCGGTGCTCGACGGGGTCGCGGCGCAGCTCGCGCGCGGCCTCGGCGGCTCCGTCGAGTCACGTGAGACCGCCGTCGTCGCCGGCCGGCGCGCGCGGAGCTACGAGCTCGCGTTCGAGCGCGACGGTCACGACTTCGTGGAGCGGATCGTGTTCCTGCTCCAAGGGCTGCGGGAGTACCAGCTCCTCTGCCGCTTCAAGCAGGGCGGTGGCGGGTCCGACGGCTGCGACGCGTTGCTCGCGTCGTTCAGGCCGGCATAGCGGCCTGGCGGTCGATCCGCGTCGGCCGCCGCGCGGCCGTCTTGCGCCCCCCGTCGAACGCCGCCGCGAGGACCTCGTCGATCGAGTCCGCGAAAACGAAGCGGACGGCGTTCCGCGCACCCGCAGGCAGCTCCTCCAGGTCGGGCTCGTTCTCGCGCGGGAGGACGACCTTGCGGATCCCGGCTCGCTGCGCCGCGAGGACCTTTTCGCGGACGCCGCCGATCGGCAGCACCTGACCCGTTAGCGTGAGCTCGCCCGTCATCGCGACCTGGTCGGACACGGGCTGGCCGCGGACGAGCGAGACGATCGCGGTCGCCATCGTGATCCCGGCGGACGGACCGTCCTTCGGCACCGCGCCGGCCGGAATGTGCACGTGGACGTCGTGGCCCTCGAACCAGTCGGGCTCGAGACCGAGCTGGACCGCATGGCTGCGAACCCACGAAAGCGCCGCCTGCGCCGACTCCTGCATCACCTCGCCGAGCTGGCCGGTGATCGTCAGCTTGGCCTTGCCCGGATAGGCCGTCGCCTCGATGAAGAGGACGTCGCCGCCGACGGCCGTCACCGCGAGCCCGGTCGCGACGCCGGCGTCCGCGGTCCGCTTGCGGACCTCGCCGGAGAAGCGGCGCGGGCCGAGCCACTCGCGCACCTTCGCCTCGGCGAGCGACGTTCGCTTCGCCTGGCCGGTCGCGATCAGCGTCGCCGCCTTGCGACAGAGCGCGGCGATCTGCCGCTCGAGGCTCCGTACGCCCGCCTCGCGCGTGTACTCGCGGATCACGAGCCGAAGCACGGACTCCTTGAAGCTCAGCTGGCGCGGCCGGAGCCCGTGGGCCTCGAGCTGCTTCGGCACGAGGTAGCGCTTCGCGATCCCCAGCTTCTCGTCTTCGGTGTAGCCCGCGAGGTGGATGACGTCCATCCGGTCGAGGAGCGGGCCGGGGACCGTGTCGAGCTGGTTCGCGGTGCAGATGAAGAGCACCTTCGAGAGGTCGAACGGCAGGTCGAGGTAGTGGTCGCGGAAGCTCGAGTGCTGCTCGGGATCGAGAACCTCGAGCATCGCGCTGGCGGGGTCGCCGTGGAAGTCGGCGCCCATCTTGTCGATCTCGTCGATCAGGAAGACCGGGTTCTTCGACTCGGCGTCGCGGATCGCGCGGATCACCGTCCCCGGCATCGCGCCGATGTACGTGCGCCGGTGGCCGCGGATCTCGGCCTCGTCGCGCACGCCGCCGACGGAGATGCGGACGAACTTCCGCCCGAGCGTGCGCGCGATCGACTGGCCGAGCGAGGTCTTGCCGACCCCGGGCGGGCCGACGAAGCACAGGATCGGCCCTGTCAGCTCCGACTTCAGCTTCGAGACCGCGAGGTACTCGATGATCCGCTCCTTGACCTTCTCGAGGTCGAAGTGGTCCTCGTCGAGCACGCGCCGAGCCTCCTCGAGGTCGAGGTTGTCGGGCGTCGTCTTGTCCCACGGGAGGCTGAGGATCCACTCGAGGTAGGTGCGGATGACGCCGTACTCCGCGGCGGCGGGCGGGAGCTTCTCCAGGCGCGAGAGCTCGCGCGCCGCGGCACGCGCCGTCTCCTCCGGCAGGTCCAGCTCCGCGAGCCGCTCGCGCAGCTCGTTGATCTCCGCCTGCTCGGGGTCGCCCTCGCCGAGCTCTTCCTGGATCGCCTTCAGCTGCTGGCGCAGGAAGAACTCGCGCTGCCCCTTCTCCAGCTCCGACTGGACCTGCGACTGGATCTTCGTCCCCAGCTCGAAGACCTCGAGCTCGCGGCTCAGGATCACCGAGACCTGGCGCAGGCGCGCCGCCACGTCCGTCAGCTCGAGCAGCCGCTGCTTCTCCTCGGTCCGGAGCCGCAGGGTCGACGCGACGAGGTGCGCGAGCGCGCTCGGGTTCTCGACGTTCGCGGCCGCGATCTGGAGCTCCTCCGGCAAGTACGGGACGAGGCCGATGATCCGAGCGAAGAGGTTCTGGACGTTCCGGGTCAGCGCCTCGAGCTCGCGCGACTCTTCGACGACGTCCGGCACCTCCTCGACCTCGGCCACGAGGTACCGGTCGTCCTCGACCCGCCGCGCGATCCGGATCCGCTTCAGGCCGGTGACGAGGATCCGGAGCGTCCCGTCGGGGACCTTCATCATCTTCTGGATCGCGGCGGCGGTGCCGATCTCGTAGAGGTCGTCCCACTCCGGCTGCTCGGCCTCCTCGTTCTTCACCGTCACGAGCGCCAGCAGGCGGTCGTCGGTCGCGACGACGTCGTCGACGAGCTTGACGGAGCGCTCCTGGCCGATCGCGAGCGGCGTCCACGAATCCGGGAAGACGACCGTCTCCTTGAGCGGCAGCACCGGCAGCTGCCGCGGGATCTGGACGCTCAACGTCTCCGTGGTCGTCGCTGCCTCGGTCATGGCCGCGTCCGCACCTCGATCGCCACTTTGACGCGGCGCGGCCGGCGCTTCGCGAGCGGGAGCACGATCGTGAGGACGCCGCGCGAGTAGGTCGCGTGCGCGGCGGCGGTGTCGATGTCCGCGGCGAGGACGACCTCGCGCTCGAACGGCCCGTACTCGATCTCCATCTGCTGGTAGATCCGGCCTTCCGACCGCGGCCGGCGACGCTCGCCGGCGACGACGACCGTCCGGCCGGTGGCGACGATGTGGACGGACTCGGGCTCGACGCCCGGAAGCTCGACGACCACGGTCATCTCGGGCGGCTCGTCGGTGCGGTAGCAGTCGACCTGCGGCCGGTAACCGCGCCGCCCGCGAGCGAACGGGAACACCTGCCAGAGGTCGGAGAAGAGCTGCTCGATCTCCTCGCGCTCGCGCTCCTCGTCGCCTCGTCGCGCCACGGTCACAGCGTAACGGCGCCGGGTGCGGGCGAGGGTCGCGGCCGAGGGCGGTTTCGGGGCGCGGGGCGAGTCCGTCCCTATCCCCCACCCACCCTGGGGATCAACCCGAGGGTAGCGTCCGGATCACCGCCCGCGGGTGTCGATTCTGTGCCGGTTCGTCCTCGCGGTCGCGTGCGACGCGGGGCGTGTGACGCAGCCGCGTCGCCGGGCGGGGCGCGTGCCGCGCTAGCGCAGCGCCGCCCAGAGCACGACCGCGATCGCGACGAGCACCGGGATCCACGCGAACTGCATCACGCGCCAGGCGCGTCCCTCGCCGGGGCGCGGCCCCGGCTCCGGCACGTACGGGTCTCGTTGCGCGGTCGGCTGCCGCGGTAGCTCGTCCTCGCCCTCGAGCACCTGCGGGTCGTGCTGAACCTCGCGCTCCTCGTCCACGTGGGCTCCTTTCCCTTTCCTTACAGAGCCGACACGACCTCGAAACACGCCGGTCGTACCGTGATTCTCATGCGCGCGCTCGTCATCGGCACCGGGCTCGTCTCGCTGCTCATCCTCATCCTGCCGATCCACTAAGGGCGGTAGGCACTAGCATCCGCGCCCGTATGAAGGGCGTGATCCTCGCCGGCGGCAGCGGCACCCGGCTGCACCCGCTTACTCGCATCACGAACAAGCACCTGCTGCCGATCTACGACCGGCCGATGGTGACGTACGCGATCGAGGCCCTCGTGGACGCGGGCGTGACCGAGCTGATGGTCGTCACCGGCGGCACGCATGCGGGCGAGTTCTTTCGGCTGCTCGGCAACGGGCACGAGTACGGGATCGACCGCCTGTTCTACGCGTACCAGGAGGAGGCGGGCGGGATCGCGGAGGCGCTCGGCCTGGCGGAGCGGTTCGTCGACCGCGACCGCGTGCTCGTCCTGCTCGCCGACAACATCTTCGAAGCGTCGCTCCGCGCGCCGATCGAGAACTTCCTGGCGCAGGACCGCGGCGCGCGAATCCTGCTCTCGCAGGTCGACTTGGCCGACCACCTGCGCCACCTCGGCGTGCCAGTGCTCGAGGACGGTCGCGTCACGCGGATCGTCGAGAAGCCGGCCGACCCGCCGAGCTCGTACGCCGTCACGGGCGTCTACCTCTACGACGACCAGGTCTGGGAGGTCTTGCCGACGCTGCGCCCGTCCGGTCGCGGCGAGCTCGAGATCACCGACGTGAACAACTGGTACGTCGACCAAGGCCTGATGGAGTTCGAGGTGATCGAGGGGTTCTGGGGCGACGCGGGGGAGTCGATCGACGCGTACTACGAGGTCAACGACTTCGTCCGCGGGCGGCGCCGCGTGTGATCACCCGTTTCCCCCTCCGGCGCTCCGAGGACGAGCGCGGCTGGTTCGGCGAGCTGATGCGGGCGAGCGCGCTCCCGAAGCCGGTCCGCCAGTCGAACGTCGTCTTCTCGCGGAAGGGGACGATCCGAGGCCTCCACTACCACGAGCGCGGCCAGGACGACCTCTTCGCCTGTGTGCGCGGGATGATCCGGCTCGTCGTCCTGAACCGCGAGACCGGCGAGACGTTCAGCGAGGACATCGGCGACGAGAACCCGGTCGCGATCTACGTCGAAGGGATCAACGCGCACGGGTACGAGGCGCTGACGGACGCGCTCGTCGTCTACCACGTCACCGAGGAGTACGACCCCGCGGAC
Source organism: Gaiellaceae bacterium (assembly GCA_036377055.1). Taxonomy (GTDB): domain Bacteria; phylum Actinomycetota; class Thermoleophilia; order Gaiellales; family Gaiellaceae; genus DASUZD01. Next base: position 7,061 of record DASUZD010000085.1, read on the forward strand.
CCCGACGAGCGCGGCGTCTGCTGGAAGGACGAGCGCGTGAAGCACCTCTGGAGCACGACATCGCCGATCCTGTCGGAGCGAGACGCCGCCGCGTGCTCCTGACGGGCGCCGGCGGCCAGCTCGGCCGCGCGCTTGCCGAGGCCTTCGCCGCCGTCGAGCTCGTCGCGCTCTCGCACGCCGACTGGGACGTGACGATGCCCGCGCCGCCGGGGCTTCGCCAGCCGGAGCTCGTCCTCCACGCAGCGGCGTGGACCGACGTCGACGGCGCCGAGGCGGATCCGCAAGGCGCGACGGCGGTGAACGTCGGCGGGACGGAGAACGTCGCCGCACTCGGCGCGCCGCTCGTCTACTACTCGACCGACTACGTCTTCGACGGGGCGAAACGGGTGCCGTACCTCGAGTCGGATGCGCCGAACCCGCTCTCCGCCTACGGACGCTCGAAGCTGCTCGGCGAGGCCGCAGCGGGCGAGAGGTCGTGGGTCGTCCGCTCGTCCTGGCTTTTCGGCGCGACCGGGCACAACTTCGTCCGGACGATGCTGAGGCTCGGCGCTGAGCGCGACGAGGTCGCCGTCGTCGATGACCAGCGCGGCAGCCCGACCTACGTGGCCCACCTCGCCGAGGCGACGCGCGAGCTTGTCGACCGCGAGCCGGGCCTCTGGCACGTCGCGGCCGACGGTGACTGCACGTGGGCCGAATTCGCCGAGGCGATCTTCGAGGAGGCAGGGCTCTCGTGCCGCGTCCGCCGGATCTCCACGAGCGAGCTCGGGCGCCCTGCTCCGCGGCCCGCCTATTCAGTCCTCCGGAGCGAGCGGCCGGACGCCCCCCGCCTACCGAATTGGCGCGAGGGTCTTCGCGCCTGCCTCGAGCGGATCGCTCAGTAGCCGCTCGAGTCGAGCACTGCGACCCGGATCCGCCCGGACATCGTCACACGCCCGAAGACGGTGCCCGACCTCGGCCCGAAGATCATGACGCGGGTCGGAGAACCGAGCCGCCGCGTGCCCCCGAACCACGCATGTGCGCGCCCCTGGACGATCTGGATCCGGGAGACGGGCGTCGCGTCGAGGAGGTGATAGAGGCGAGCCCCGTCCGCGGTGTAGCCGGTGACGCCTCGACCCGCGGTGACGACAGTGTTGCCGACGACTGCGAACGTCGAGGCGCGCGGGTCGATCGGTCGAACGCGCCATGTGCGCGTGTCGAGAACGGAGATGCCGACCGAATGCTCGCGGCCGGTTGACGAGCGCACAAAGAGCCCGGAAACGACGACCGCGTGCCGGCCGAGCGACTGCGCTTGCAGCAGGACAAACGGGGCGTCGCTCGCCGGCCCCGGCAGTATGTGAACGATGTGGTAGCGGACGTGAAGCGTCCGGAGACTGACGACGGCGACGCGTCCTCCGCTCAGCACCACGTAGGCTCGCGGCAAGGCCGGATGCACGGCAAGCCCGGCGATGCGGCGCAACGTGGGACCGCCTCCGAAGCGAAGCGGTGCCGAGCGCACCGCGCCGTCGGCGCCGATCACCGTCAGCCGGGCTCGCCGCGCGAGCAGACTCGAGGACTGGTAGAGGAGCGCGACGCGCCCGCCCGAGGTTCCCGAGCCGGTGAGCGAGAGGCGCCGGTCGAACCGGGTGCGGAAGAGGACGCGACCGTGCGCGGCGTCGACACCCACCGCGTACCGCGCCCGGACGTACCGCGCGTATGGCTCGCTCATCCGCTGGACGATCGCGACGAGCCGGTCGGGCGCCGTCCAGATGATCAGCCGAACCTGCTCTTCGGGGTCTCGGCTCCCGAGCACGACGCGCCGGACGGGCGTCACGCCCTCATACAGCTGAAGCACGCTGCTCCGCGGTCTTGCGACGGCTACGCGCTGCGCATCCGGCGAAGGGACAGCGAAGCCGAAGAACCGGCCGAGCGATGCGGTTCGTCCGAGCGGCGCGAGCGTGCGAGGATCGAGCTGGGCAAGCAAGATCGGGTTTGGGCTAGGAAGGCGTGTCGGATAGACCAGGCCGTAGAGCCGCACGTGCGGCGCGTCGGCCGCGTGCGCAGTTCCGACGACCGCGAATGCGGCGAGGACAACGGCGATCCGGAGGCGTGCGCTCGTTGGTCAATCGTCGCACAGGCGGCTGGGCATCGCGAGCCCCGTCTACGCTTCGTCGGTGCGCATCCTCGTCACCGGCGGCGCGGGCTTCATCGGCTCACATTTCGCCAAGCGTCTCGCCGCGCAGGGCGAGGGCGTCGTCGTCCTCGACAAGCTGACGTACTCCGGCAACCGCGCGAACCTGGACGGCGCGAGCGTCGAGTTCGTCCACGGCGACGTGTGCGAGCCGCGTGACGTCGCCGCCGTTGCCGAGCGCTGCGACGCGATCGTCAACTTCGCGGCCGAGACGCACGTCGACCGCTCGATCCTGGAGGCCGGCGACTTCATCCACACCGACGTCTTCGGGACGCACGTCCTGCTCGAGTGGGCGAAGGAGCACGGAAAGAGGCTCGTCCAGGTCTCGACGGACGAGGTCTACGGGGACGTGCCCGAAGGGGTGTCGTCGACGGAGGAGGACCCGCTCCGGCCGTCGAGCCCCTACTCGGCCTCGAAGGCCGGCGGCGATCTCCAGGTGCTCGCGTACGTCCGCACCTACGCCGTCGACGCGTGCATCACGCGCGGCGCGAACACGTACGGGCCGAACCAGTACCCCGAGAAGCTGATCCCGCTCTTCGTCACGAATGCGCTCGACGGCGACCCGCTGCCGCTCTACGGCGACGGCCGCCAGCGGCGCGAGTGGCTGCACGTCGACGACCATTGCGCGGCGATCGAGCTCGTCCTGCGCAAGGGCCGCTCCGGCGAGGTCTACAACGTCGGCGGCCAGGAGCGCGAGAACATCGAGGTCACGCGCCGGATCCTCGACCTAACGGGCGCGAGCCCGGATCTCGTCAGGCCGGTCGCGGACCGGCCGGGGCACGACCGGCGCTACTCGGTGGACTCGTCGAAGGCGATGTCGCTCGGCTGGCGGCCCGCGCGGTCGTTCGACGACGGCCTCGCGGAGACCGTCGCGTGGTACCGCGAGCACCGCGACTGGTGGGAGCCGATCAAGTCGGGCGCCTACCGCGAGTACTACGAGCGCCAGTACGCCGAACGCCTCGCCTAGGCTCGCTCGCGGGGGAACCGCCTGGTTCCCCCGCGGGCCCCCTCCTTGCGAGCGGGAGCTCGGCCCTGCCGTTGTCGGAGCCGGTGGATCGGGGCGTGACGCAACGGTTGCCTCTCCGTTGGTGAGCCTCCCGCCGGGCGCAGCCCGGCTCCGGCGGCCGAGCACAACGATCTCCGAGAGCGCAAAGGCCGCTAGTGGCTCTGAGCCACTAAGTCTCGCCGGCGTGCCTCCCGGCGGGCACAACCCGGCTCCGGCGGCCAAGCACGACGAGCTCCGAGAGCGCAAAGCCGTTAGTGGCTCTGAGCCACAAAGTCTAGCCGGCGTGACTGCCGTGGGCACAGACCGGCTCCGGCGACCAAGCGCGACGATCTCCGAGAGCGGAGAGGCCGCTAGTGGCTCTGAGCCACTAAGTCTCGCCGGCCGCTCCTAGTGCTTGCACTTCGTGCGGACCGCGTCGAACTCGCTCCGGTGGCCCTGGATGTGCTCCGAGCGGTCGATGTAGCCGAGCGCCTCGTCGCAGCGGCCGAGTTCCGCGAGCGCCTTGCCGACGTCGTAGTTCGCGTACGCCTCGTAGGGCTGGCCCGAGCCCTGGAGCCGGCGCAGCGCCTGCTGCGCGATCGGGAGCGCAGCGTTGTAGTTCCCTTGCCGCTCGAGGGCGGTTGCCTGGTCGACGAGCTGCTCGGGCGTCCCGGAAGCGGCGGGCGGCGGTGCCGCCGGCGGCGGCGAGGGCTGCGGGCTCACCGAAGTGACGGTCTTCGTCTCGCCCTGCCGCGTCACCGTCCGCACCAGCGTCGACGCCCGGCGTTCTCCGCCGCCGCCCGAGGTGAGCGCGACGCCGATGACCGCACCGAGGATCGCGATGCCGACGAGCAGCGCGAGCAGGAGCGGCCAGCGTGCGCGCGAGCGCCGTTCCCGCGCGGGTGCGGGCGGTCGCGGCGTGGGCGCGGGCGCAAGGGTCTGCGTCTTCCCGGCCGCCTCCTCGAAAGCGGCGTGGAGGGCGTTCACGAACTCGGCGCACGTCGGGTAGCGGCGCGCGGGGTCCTTCGCGAGCGCGCGCTCGAAGACCGGGTCGAGCTCGCACGGGAGCTGCGGCAGGCGGTCGCAGGCGGACGGAACCGGCGCGCTCACGTGGGCGGCGGCCTCGGCCGTCACCGATTCGCGCTCGTACGGCCGCTCGCCCGTCAGCAGCTCGAACGCGACGACCGCGAGCGCGTAGTTGTCGCTCGCCGCGGTCGCGCGCACCCCTTCGGCCTGCTCGGGCGACAGGTAGCCGGCGGTCCCGAGCACGGTTCCCGTCAGGGTGAGGGAGTCGAGCCCGGCTGCGCTCGCGACCCCGAAGTCGGCGACGTGCACGTTGCCGTCGCGACCGAGGAGGAGGTTCCCCGGCTTGACGTCGCGATGGACGACGCCGTTCGCGTGCGCGTGGTCGAGCGCCGCGGCCGCCTGCTCGAGCCAGCGCAACGCTCGCTGCGGCGGCTGCGCGCCCTCGCGCGAGAGCACCGCGTCGAGCGACCCGCCGCTCAGGTACTCCATGACGATGAACGGCCGGTCGTGCCACTCGCCGACGTCGTAGATCGTGACGGTGTGCGCCTGGCCCGAGAGGCGCGCCGCAGTCAGCGCCTCCCGCGTGAACCGCTGCCGGATCGACTCGTCGGCGGCGAAGCGCTCGGCGAGGAGCTTGATCGCGACGGCTCGGCCGAGCGTCTCGTCGGTCGTGCGATAGATCTCGCCCATGCCGCCGACGCCGATGCGCTTGGCGCCGCGATACCGCGGTGGGAGGATGTCCGTGCGGACGGCCATGCCGAGGGGCTTTCCGCAATCGACGTGAACTATTCGCCGGGGATCAGCTAGCCTCGACGCAAGCCGGCCTCCCGCCATGCCGCGACGCCTCACGCTCCTCGCCCTCGCCATCGCGCTCCTCGCCGGAGGAGCCGCGTCCGCGCAGCCTGGTCGCAAGGCTGCCGCGCCCGCGCCGACGCCGCTCTTCGTCGTCACCGGCCACGGCTGGGGACACGGGGTCGGGATGGGCCAGTACGGCGCGCTCGGCTACGCGCAGCACGGCTACGGCTACGCCCGCATCCTCGCGCACTACTACCCGGGGACGACGCTCGCGACCGCGCCGCCGCGCCGCGTCCGCGTCCTGCTCACGCAGGGGCGCGCGAAGCTGACGATCAGCTCCACCGTGGCCTTTCGGGTCACGGACGCCGACGGCACGTCGTATCCGCTCGCGCCCGGCGACGTCACGCTGGGGCCGAAGCTGAAGGTGAAGGTGCAGGACCCGGCGCAGCCGGAGCCGGTCGCGAGGGCGCTGACCGGCCCGATCGTCTTCGCGCCGGGAACGCAGCCGCTCGAGCTGGGAAAGCCGTACCGCGGGCAGATCGCCGTCTCGGTCGTCGACGGGAAGCTCCGCGCGATCAACGTCGTCGCTCTCGAGGCGTATCTCAATGCCGTCGTGCCGTCGGAGATGCCGCACCGGTGGCTGCCGGAGGCGCTGAAGGCGCAGGCCGTCGCGGCCCGGTCGTACGCGCTCTCGCACCTCCAGACGGGTGCGTTCGACCTCTTCCCCGACGTGCGGAGCCAGGTCTACGGCGGCGTGCGCGCCGAGCAGCCCGAGACGAGCTCCGCGGTGCAGGCGACGGCGGGCCAGGTGCTCACGTACGGCGGCCGCGTCGCGCAGACGTTCTTCTTCTCGACCTCCGGCGGGCGGACGCTTTCCGCCGAGGACGCTTGGGGCAAGCCGATTCCGTATCTCGTCTCCGTGCCCGACCCCTACGACTCGATCTCGCCCTACCACGACTGGGGCCCGTTCTCGTTCACGGCGGCGAAGCTCGCGAAGGCGCTCAAGAGCCCCGGCCGGCTGCTCGACGTCCAGACGACCCAGAACGGCTCCGGGCGCGTCGCGGAGGTGATGGCGGTCGGCGCGGACGGCGAGTCGACGACCGAGGCCGCGAAGGTACGCCGTGCGCTCGGTCTCCGCTCGACGTGGTTCACGGTGGGCGTCGTCGGGCTCTCCGCTCCGGCGGCGCCGGGCTCGATCGTCTTCGGGGCCGCTGCGCAGCTGACGGGGATCGCGCGCAACGCAACCGGGGCCGCGGTCGAGCAGCGTCCAGCAGGATCGAGCGTCTGGGCGCCGCTCGCGGCGATCCCCGCTCCGAAGGACGGAGCCTTCGCATTCACCGTCAAGCCGAAGATCACAACGAGCTACCGGGTCGCTATGGGAGCCGCGCGGACGCAGCCCGTGCGTCTGCCGGTCGCGCCGCTCGTCCGCTTCTACCCGCTGCGCGCAGCGGCGACCGAGCTGCGCGGGCTCGTCCGGCCGGTGCTTCCGGGCGCGCGGGTCGACGTGCAACGGCTGGACGGGACGGCCTGGAAGACGATGAAGCGGGTCCAGGTCGACGATAAGGGCGACTTCGACGCGTCGCTCCAGCTCGCGAGGGGGAGCTACCGGGCGCGCGCGACCCCCGGCCGTGGCTTCGTCCCCGGAACCACTCGAGTGCTCGAGGTCGTGAACGGTTGAGGCGGGACGCGGCCGCGCTCGCCGCGCTCGCCGTGCTCGCCTGTCTCACGGCCGGGGTCGCAGCGGCCGCCGTCGAGCGGTCGGCCTTCGTGCCGAACGACCCGCTGGCGCCGCGGCAGTGGAACCTCGGCCAGGACAAGGCGTTCGACGCGTGGCCGGTGCTGCCGGCGCTTCCCGGCGCTGGCGTGAGGGTCGCGATCATCGACTCCGGGATCGACGGCGGCCATCCCGAGTTCGCCGGCCGGATCGCGGCCGCGAAGAGCTTCGTCGGCGGCAGCGCGCTCACCGACCAGCAGGGCCACGGCACGTTCGTCGCCGGTGAGATCGCGGCCGCGGTCGGAAACGGGCAAGGCATCGCGGGAATCGCCTTCCCGGCCCAGCTCCTGATCGCGAAGGTGGTGAGCGCCGACCGCACGATCTCGCTCGCGGCCGAGGCCGCCGGGATCCGGTGGGCGGTCGACCACGGCGCGCGTGTCGTCAACCTCAGCCTCGGCGGCCTTCGCGACCCGCGCGACCCGCGGCGCGACACGTTCTCGGCGCTCGAGGCGAGCGCGGTCGACTATGCCGTGCGGAACGGCGCCGTCGTCGTCGCGGCCGTTGGGAACGCCGACGAAGCGCCGACGACGCCTTGGCAGTACGCCAGCTACCCCGCGGCGCTCGCGCACGTGCTCGGCGTGAGCGCCCTCGGCCGCGACGGCTCGGTGCCGCTCTTCTCGAACCGAGACGCCGTCTACGACGACCTCGCCGCGCCCGGCCAAGGGATCTTCTCGACGATCTCTCGGGCGCTGACGACGCGCGGCTGCCCGGACGTCGGCTACTCGGACTGCGGTCCCGACGACTTCCGGCTCGCGGAGGGGACGTCGTTCGCTGCGCCGCAGGTCGCTGCGGCCGCGGCGCTCCTCTTCGCCGCCGATCCGGAGCTGACCGCCGACCAGGTGACAGCGCTGCTCGAGCGCTCGGCCGACGACGTGAACGCCACGACGGGCTGCCGCCGGTGCCCGCTTCTGCGCGACTCGCTCTCCGGCTGGGGCCGACTCGACGTCGCGCGGGCGATCGGCGCGCTCGCAGGGCCGCTCCCGGCTCCCGACCGGTACGAGACGAACGACGACGCCGGCGCGAGCGCGCCGCGCATCTGGGGCCGCTCGCGCGAGCTCCAGGCGACGTTCGACTACTGGGACGACCCGCTCGACGTCTACTCGGTCAAGCTCGCGGCCGGGCAGGCGCTCGCGGCTCGTGTCCAGGGTCCGGCCGCGACGAACCTGAACCTCGAGCTCTGGCGGCCCGGGACGGCCACCGTGCAGGCGCCCGCGAGGGTTCTGAGCAACCGCGTCGCGCGTGCGACGGGGCCGGCCTCCGTCGAGCGGATCGTCTTCCGCGCCCGGCGGGCGGGGTGGTACTACGTCGCCGTCAGGGTCGCGCAGGGCGGGTTCGGGCCCTACACGCTCTCGCTCTCGAAGACGTAACCGTGCGCGAGGTGATGTAGGTGTACACCTACATCACGCGCAGGTGTACACCTGCGCCACCGCGCGGCGCCGACGGCGCGCTACTGGTTCTCGAGCAGCTCGTCGTCCGGGACCTCGCGGATCTGACGGGCGGGGTTTCCGACCACGACGGCCCGCGCGGGCACGTCCCGAACGACCACGGCCCCGGCGCCCACGAACGCCTCTTCGCCGATCTCCACGCCGGGGCAGAGAATCGCCGCGCCGCCCACGCGCGCGCCGCGCCGGATCGTGGGCCCCTTGACCAGCGCGTGCCGACGCTCCGTCCGCCCCATGAAGTTGTCGTTCGTGGTCGCGACGCACGGCGCGATGAAGACGTGCTCCTCGAGCGTCGAGTAGGCGGTGATGTAGGCGTGCGCCTGGATCTTCGTGAGCGCACCGATCGACGTGTCGTTCTCGACCAGCGAGCCGCGGCCGACGACGACGTCGTCGCCGACCTCGCAGCGCTCCCGGATGCAGGCCTGGTCGCCGACGATCGCGCGCGCGCCGATCCGCGTGCCTGCGAAGACGACGGCGCCGGTCGAGACGATCGTACCCGGGCCGAGTTCGGCGGGCGGCAGCGGCTCGCGCTTCGCCGTCGAGCGCGGCGAGAGCGAGGGCTCCTTTCCGACCACGGCGTGCTCGAGCACCCGGACGCCTTCGCCGAGCACGGTCCCCGGGTAGACGATCGCGGTCGGGTGGACGTCAGGCACGCAGGGACTCGGTCAGGCGCTCCAGGGCGCGCACGACCATCGCGCCGTCGCGCGCGACCTTGGCGCGGTCACCGTCGCCCTCGACGAGCGAGAGGAAGTGCCGGCACTCGAGCCGCAGCGGCTCGTCGTTCGCGATCTTCGGGACGTAGATGTCGCCGCTCCGCGTCTGCCACTCCCCGTACGTCTCGGCGCGCTGCCACGGGTACTTCTCGTAGATCGTCACCTTCCGCTCGAGCTCCATGTCGTCGAAGACGACCATCTTCTCCTTCCCGACGACCGTCATCCGCCGCATCTTGTGCGGGTCGAGCCACGACAGGTGCATGTGGGCGATCTTCCCGGACGGGAAACGCAGGTAGCAGAAGACGACGTCCTCGACGCCGCGCGTGAGGAAGTCGCGGCCCTGTGCGATCGCTTCCTCGGGCTCCTCGTCGAGGAGGTACAGGATCACGGACAGGTCGTGGACGCCGAGCGACCAGAGCGCGTTCTCGTTCGTGCGCACGATGCCGAGGTTCTGCCGGTTGCCGTAGACGCACAGGACCTCGCCCAGCTCGCCCGCGTCGATCAGCTCCTTCAGCTTCACGACGCCCGGGTGGTAGAGGAGGAGGTGGCCGGGCATGAGCACGCGGTCGCGCTCCGTCGCCATCCGCACGAGCTCGTCCATCTCGGCCGCGTGCATCGCAGGCGGCTTCTCGACGAGGACGTGCTTTCCCGCCGCGAGCGCGGCCTTGGCGAGCTCGAAATGCGTCGGGACCGGCGTGGCGATCGCCACCGCCTCGAGCTCCGGGTCGGCGACCATCTCGGCGAAGTCGGCAGTCGCGCGCGCCTGCGGATAGCGGTCGCCGTACTTCGCAAGCAGCTCCGGCGAGAGGTCGCAGATCCAGGCGAGCTCGGCGAGGTCTTCGAAGTTCCGCGCGAGGTTCGGGCCCCAGTAGCCGAGGCCCGC
>DASUZD010000086.1:0-3114 GCA_036377055.1 Gaiellaceae bacterium
CGACCTTGGCGGCGGGGCTCGGTCCCACGAAGATCGTCGCCGTCCGTGCCGACGGCGTCGCCGCCACCGGCCCCGGCGGGACCGACAGCCTGCCTCTGACGATCAACTAGGGTCGGTCCAGTCGCTCGCCCAGATCGGCGGGGAGTACGCCTCGCCAGGCCGGCCGCCGAGGATCAGCAGCATCGTGGGACTCTCGAGCGCGACCGCCTCGCGGCGCACGCCAGGGCGCGCGTAGAGCAGCTCGCCGCGACCGAGCTCGACCGGCTCGCCGTCGCATACGAAGCGCGCTCGTCCCTCGACGACGACGTACAGCTCCTCGTTCTGCTCGCCCTCGCCGAGCTCGTCGTGGGGCACGACCAGGAGCTCGCCCTCGTGCGCCTCGAAGGCGTTGACGCCGAAGGACTCGATGCCGAGGAAGCCGCGGACGTCGTGCGTCTTCCGGTGGTCGTGCGCGAACCGCTCGCCCGCGTCGGCCCACCGCTCGAGGATGTGCGGCGCCCGCTCGGCCATGCCTTCTCGGTACTCCTCCGCCGAGAACCCCGGCAGCTCCGAGCGAGCGGGGATCTCGTCGAGGCGTCCCGTCGTCCAGCTGGGGTCGCTCATCTCACACCACCTCTCGTCGTAGCGTTATAGACGACATGAACGCTCTACGTCTCTACGACTACGCCGCTTCCGGCAACTGCTACAAGGTGCGCCTCCTGCTCGCCCAGCTCGGCCGCGACTACGAGCGCGTCCCGATCGACATCTTCGGCGGCGACACGCTCACGCCGGAGTTCGAGCGGCTCAACCCGCACCGCTCGACGCCCGTCCTCGAGCTTCCGGACGGGCGAACGCTGATCGAGTCGAACGCGATCCTCTGGTACCTCGCGGCCGGCACTGCGTTCCTTCCGTCGGACCCGGCCGCGCAAGCAGACGTCCTCCGTTGGCTGATCTACGAGCAGACGGACGTCATGCCGATGATCGGCGGGCTGCGCTTCCGGTTGATCACCGGCCGGATCGAGCCCGAGAGCGAGGAGGCCACGCGGCGCAGGCGCGGCGCCGACGAGGCGCTCGGGATCCTCGACCAGCACCTCGCATCGCGACGCTTCCTTGCCGGCGAGGACTACACCATCGCCGACATCGCCGTCTACGCGTACACCCACGTGACGGAGGAGGCGGGAATCGACCTCGCGCCGTACGCCGCCGTCCGCGCGTGGCTCGATCGCGTCGCAGCGCAGCCGGGATTTGTCGACGACCTCGAGCCCTACCCGCCGAACGCGTCGCTCCAGGTCGGGCTGTCGACCTACGGCTGAGCCTCGAGCAAGAGCTCCCACGTGGAGCCGATCTCCTCGAAGCCGAGCCTCCGGTAGAGCTCCTTCGGCCAGTCGTCAGCGTCGGCCAGGAGGAAGACCAGGTCGTGCCCGGCGCGATACGCGGCCTCGACGGTCCGGGCCACGACCGCCTTCGCTAGCCCGCGGCCGCGGTACGCCTCGATCGTCGTCACCGCGTCGACCTCCGCGATCCGTCCGTCCGAGAAGAGGCTGCACTCGCTGACGAGGCCGTCGTCGACGCGCGCGGCGAAGTAGCGCGGGCCGGCCGCTGCGTCCCGGACGAGCCGTGCCGCGATGAGCTGCCGCACCGTCTCCTCGTCGTGGTACGTCGACCGGGTCTCGTGCTCCCACGTCTCGCGGAGCGCTCCGGCATCGACCTCCTCGACCGGCCCGGTCGTTTCGGGCACGGAGCCGCGATGCACCATGACGACGAGGCGCGTCGGCTTCCAGCCGTCCGGGACGCGCGCCTCGAACGGGAGCTTGAGCTTCCGGTGCGCGAGCCCGGCCTCGGCCTGCACTCGCTCCGTCTCGGCGAGCATGGCCTCGATCTCGACGTCGCGGCTCTCGACGCGGACGAAGTTCAGGTCCCACACGCGGCGGAGCGCGTCGCAGAACAACGCCGTCCCAAACGGAAGCGGGACGCGGCGCTCCGCGAAGCAGTCGTCCATGTCCGCGAGGTACCGGAGGACGCGCTCCATCTCACCCGTCGCGGACGTGCTGTGCCACCTCCTCCGCGAACCGCTGCACGCGCTCCTCGAGGCCCGACGCGTCGTGGTCGAGATTCACGACGAAGCCGTCGCAGCCGCACTCCACGTACTCCCGCAGCCGCTCCGCGATCCACTCCGGCGGGCCGGCGATCGCGTGCCGGCCGCGCTCGTCGGCGCGCTCTTGCGGCTCGTCGGCGAAGTAGACGCCGATCCGGAGGACGACGCGCGCGTCCGGCCGCCGCTGGCGGAGCTCGGCCGCCATCGGCCGGAGCTCGTCGGGCGGCAGCGCCACCGGGTGCCAGACGCCCGTCTTCGCCGCGCGCCGCAGCGTCGCGCGCGCGACGCCGGCCACCCACAGCTCAGGGCCGCCGGGCCGGACGAGCGCGGGCGCCAGCCAGCCGTCGAGCGAGAGCAAGCGGCCGTCGTATCGCACGCGTCCCGGCATCTGCGCGAACGCGGCGGCGGCGAGATCGAGCCACTCGTCCAACAGCTGCCCGCGCTCCGCGAACGGCGCCCCGAGCGTCGCGAACTCCGCCTCCAGCCAGCCCGCGGCCACGGCGGTGACGATCCGTCCGCCCGAGAGGAAGTCGAGCGTCGTCAGCTGCTTCAACGCGACGAGCGGGTTCCGTTGCGGGACGACGAGCGCGGAGACGCCGAGCTCGAGTCGCCGCGTCCGGCCGGCGAGGAAGCCGAGCGAGACGAGCGCCTCCGCGATCGTGCCGTACGTGCCGGCGTACTCCGCGGGCGCGACGAGGTGGTCCGTCACCCACGCGGAGTCGAAGCCGGCTTCCTCGGCCGCGACCGCGGCTCCCGCCAGACGCTCCGCGGCCTGCGCGGCGCCGTAGTTCGGAAGCACGAGCCCGAGGTGGAGGGCCACCCGCGCAACCTAGCGCGCGCCTTGTCACCACACGATTTCCGGTCGTATAGTCGTGCTCGAGCGTGGCGCTGACCTTCACCCCGAGCGACGTGCTGGTGGCTCGATTCGACGGGTTCGGCGCCCAGTACAACCAGAACCTCTTCGCAGCGCGGAGCCAACAAACCGGGGTCACTGCGGCCGGCATCCAGACGATGACGCCGAAGCTCGCCGCGCTCGGGCC
>DASUZD010000087.1:0-10516 GCA_036377055.1 Gaiellaceae bacterium
CTCCCGCTCCCGCGCGGCCGAAAGCGCGAGCTCGCAGCGGCCGTCGACCGCGTCCGAGCGATTCTCGGCTAGCCGGCGATGCGCAGGAGCGGCGGCGCGAGCGCGTGGCAGATCGCGACCGCGAGGGCGTCGGCGGCGTGGTTCGGGGTCGGCAGCTTGGGGAGCGCGAGGATCGTCTTCACCATCCGCTGCACCTGCGCCTTCTCCGCGCGGCCGTAGCCGCAGACCGCCTGCTTGACCCGGGCCGGCGCGTACTCGGCGCACGCCACGCCCGCGGCCGCGCACGCCACGAGCACGGCGCCGCGCGCCTGGCCGACGGAGAGCGCGGTGCGGGCGTCGACGCCGACGAACGACTCCTCGAGCACGACGGCATCCGGCCGGTGCTCGGCGACGAGCGCGGCCACCGCGTCGAAGATCGTCTTCAGGCGGACCTCCGGGCGGTCGGCGGCCGACGTCCGCCACCAGCCGTGGTCGATCGCCCTGAGGCGCCCGCCGCTTTCTTGGACGATGCCGTACCCGCACGCTGCCGTCCCCGGATCGATGCCGATTACCTTCACGGCCAGACATTAGGCGCCCCCGCGGACGTTCCTCCGGCAGTGCGGGAGCGCGACGGCGAGCCGCGCTCCCGCGCCGGACCTGCTAAAGCCCGAGCAGCTGGTTCAGGAGTCTCGCGAGCCCGCCGGCCTGGTTGCCGTTCAGGGCGTTCGCAAGCCCGCAGAGCAGGTTGCCGAGCAGGTTCCCCGGGCCCGTCTGCCCCGTGATCGTCAGGTGCAGCTGGTTCAGGTCGATCACGAGCCCGAGCAGGTCGAGGTGTAACGGCCCGAGCGTGAGGTCGAGGATCGTGCACGACCCGTTCGCCTGGAGCAGCGTGACCGGCACGCTGAAGGCCTGGTTGACGTTCGTGATGGCGCCCGTGAGCGTGTTCGTCACGGTGCCTGTGACGGTGCCGATCGCGACGAGCTGGCCGCCCTGATTGGCGAACCGGGTGATCGTCGCGGTCAGGTCGTACTGCAGATTCCCGACGGTGCCCGTCAGGTTCTGGACGAGACCGCTCGTCGACGGGTCGGGACTAGCCGTCGTCGCGGGGCTCGCCGCGGGCGCGACCGTCAACGTGAACGCAGCGACGACCGCAACAAGTACCGGTAAGCAGAGCCGTAGCTTCATCTTTCCCTCCTTGGCTGTCCCCGGCTGGGCCGGGGCTGTGCTGACTGGAAGCACGGAACGGCTACCCGGAAAACCTGGATCGAAACGAGGAAAAGGAAGGGGACGCACCTTGCCGCAGCTGCCTGGCTTCCAGTCAGCACAGCCGAGGAGGGCGTCCCCTCACCACCATCTTCGCTTCTCCGTGGACAACGCGCCAGTGGCAAGGGCGTTAGTACCTTCCGCTCTGTGCCGGCGCCGGAGCTCGCGAGCCTCTCGTTCCGCGGCGAGTGGCGGCGCTACCAGCAGCTCGCGCTCGACGCGTTCGAGCGGGACCGCGCGGCCGGGAAGCGGCGGACGCACATCGTCGCGCCGCCGGGATCGGGGAAGACGCTGCTCGGCGTCGAGATCGTGCGCCGGCTCGGAGAGCGGGCGCTCGTCCTCGTCCCGAACTCGGCGATCCAGGCGCAGTGGCCCGAGGCGGCAGCGAAGTTCGCCGGCGGAGCGGGCGTCGTCGCGGCCGATCCCACGGCGCCGGTCGCCTGCCTGACGTACCAGGCATTCGCGCAGCTCGACGATCCCGGCGCGGCGCTGGCCCGGCTCGCGGAGCGTCGCTGGGTCGCCGAGCGCGCAGCGGCCACAGGCGACGTGCCGGAGCGGGTGGAGGCAGACGCTCGCGCGTGGACCGGCGCAGCGTCGGCACGCCGCGCGGGCGACCTCGCTCGCATCACCGCGTCGATCAAGCGCGAGATCGCGCGCGGCGAGCTCGCAGGCGTCGACCTGGCCGACCTCCTCTCGCCGACGGCGCGGCAGCGCATCGGGGACCTCCACGGGGTCGGGACGATCGTGCTCGACGAGTGCCACCACCTCGCGTCGCTCTGGGGCTACGTCGTCCGGACACTGCTCACGGAGCTCGGCGGCGCCTACGTGGTCGGCCTCACGGCGACGCCGCCGGACGCGCTGACGACGGAGGAGTCGGAGCTGTACGCGGAGCTGCTCGGGCCGGTCGACTTCACCGTGCCGACGCCGGCCGTCGTGCGCGACGGCTACCTCGCGCCGTACCAGGAGCTCGCGTGGCTGACGCGCCCGCTCGAGTCTGAGGAGCAGTGGCTGCGCGAGCACGACCTCCGCTTCCAGGAGCTCGTCACTCGGCTGCACGACGACGAAGAGGGGCCGCTTTCGTTCCCGGCCTGGGTGCTGACGCGGCTGCGCGAGCGGGCGCGCAGCGAGAGGGATCACGGCGAGGTCTCGTGGGCCGGCTTCCAGCGCGCGAACCCTTCGCTCGCGCGCGCGGGAGTCCGCTTCCTCGCGTCCGCGGGGCTGGCGCTGCCGCCCGGCGTGCCGCGTGGCGAGGGCTACCGCGAGCAGCCCGACCTCGACGACTGGGTCGCGCTGCTCGAGGACTACGCGCTGCGGCGCCTTCGCGCCGACCCCGCTCCCGCGGCCGCCGCGCGCTACGACGCGATCGCGGCCGCGCTCCGCGACCTCGGGTTCCAGCTCACGCGGCGTGGTGTCCGGCGCGGTGCCTCCGAGGTCGACCGGCTGCTGACGAGCTCGGGCGCGAAGGCGCTCGGGCTCGTCGAGGTCGTGGCATGCGAGGCCGACGCGCGCGGCGACGCTCTCCGCGCGCTCGTCCTCGTCGACGCGGAGCTCGAGCGGCGCCAGACGTCGGAGGAGCTCGTCGGCGTGCTCGACGCGGCGGCCGGCACCGCGCCCGGCGTTCTTCGCGCGCTGGCCGACGATCTCCGCACCGCTCCGCTCCGCCCGCTGCTCGTGTCCGGGCGCGGCCTCCGCTGCGCGCCGCGCGATGCGGACGCGCTCATCGCTGCGCTCGCGATCGACGGCGTGCGCGCGCAGCCGGAGCACGGGCTCGTGCAGCTCGTCGGCTCCGGTCCGGGCTGGCAGCCGCGCACGTGGGTCGCCGCCGCGACGCGCGCCTTCGAGCGCGGCTCGACGCAGGTCCTCGTCGGCACGCGCGCGCTCCTCGGCGAAGGCTGGGACGCGCTGTGCGTGAACGTGCTCGTCGACCTCTCCGCGGCGACCACGGGCGTCTCGGTGCAGCAGATGCGCGGCCGTTCGCTCCGGCTCGACCCCGCCGACCTGGAGAAGATCGCGTCGAACTGGGACGTCGTCTGCCTTGCTCCCGGCCTCGCCCGAGGCACCGCCGACTACGAGCGCTTCGTGCGGAAGCACCTGCACCTGTTCGCGCCGAGCGAGGACGGCGAGATCGAGGCCGGACCCTCGCACGTCCACCCCGCGCTCTCGCCGTTCGCGCCGCCGCCCCCGTCCGCGTTCGACGAGCTGAACCGGACGCAGGCCGCCCGGGCCGCTGCGCACGCGGAGGCGAGGCGCCGCTGGCGGATCGGCGAGCCGTACTCGGCGGAGGTACTCCAGACGCTGGTCGTCCGGCCGCAGCGCGAGGCCGCCGCTGCACGCGCGTCCGAGTCGCCGCCGGAGTACCCCGTCGACCAGCGCGGCCCGTTCGCCGCCGGAGCGGCGGTCGCCGTCGCTTCCGCCGCGATCGCGGTGTCTGCGCACACGCCGGAGCTCCTCGCCGGGCTCGCGGCCGCGCCGGTCGCCCTCGCGTGGGCAGCAGCGCGGCTTCGGGCGTCGCGCGATCGGCTTCCCAACGTCCCGCCGCTCGAGCTGGTCGCCCGAGCCGTCGCCGACGCGTACGTCGAGCTCGGGGAGCTGAGCCGGAAGGCTGCCGCCTCGCTCGCGATCGAGCCGCGGGCCTCCGGCTACCTTCGCTGCTTCCTCCGCGACGCCTCACCCGACGAGAGCGTGCGGTACGCCGCTGCGCTCGACGAGGCGCTTTCGGTCGCCGACGCCCCGCGGTACCTCGTGACGCGCCTCGTCCCCGACCCGCGGCGCTCGGCGCTCGCGCTGCTCGGCCGCACGCTCCTGCTTCGGCCGCCGTTCGCACGGCGCCTCTCACCCGTTCCGGACGACCTCGGCCGGACGCGCGCGCGAGCCGAGACATACGCGAGAGCCTGGCGGCGCTGGCTCGGCCCCTCGGAGCTCGTGTTCGCACAGCGAACGGAGGCCGGTCGCGAGGCGCGCGCGGAGGCCGCCGCCGCGGCGGAGGAGTGGGAGACACAGCGGCGCGAGGTGTGGACGTAGCCGAGGGTCGTACACTCGGCGCATGCTCCGCGGGCGGTGGCTTCTGGTGGCAGCCTGCGCCGCCGCGCTCACGGCCGACGCGCCCGCGTCGAACCCGCCGACCAGGCAGCTGCTGAAGCTCGCCGCGCCGATCCAGGCGCTCGCGGCCGACGGTGAGGTCGCCGCCGTCGCCACAACCGGCTGCCCGGACGTCCTCGTCGCGTGGGATCCCGTGCAGGACGTCTCGACGGGCGTTTCGCGCCCGAAGTGCCGAGATGCGCACAATCCGATCGAGGCTACGGTCGCAAGTCGCGAGGTCGCGTGGGTCGACGCGAGCGGCGGCAACTTCACCAGCACGACAGTGCTCACGGAGACGATCGGGAAACCGCGCTCCGTGGCGGAGCTCGCGTCACGCGCGCGAGCCTCGGACGGCGGGCTCGGCGACTCGGTCGGGAACGTCTTCGGCGACGGATCGCTGCTCGTCTTCAGCCTCTGGTCGTGGTGCCTGACCGAGCCCGAGAACGGCGACTACGCCGCCTGCCCGAAGGGAATCCCGATCTGCACGCCGACCCTGTACCGGGAGCAGCTGTGGCGCATCGCCGGCGGCCGGAAGCGGCTGCTCATGGAGACGCCGAACCAGCTCGAGGTGCTCGGGGTCGCGGCGGGACGCATCCTGGTTCGGCGCGCCGACGGCTCGCTCGAGCTCCGCAGCGAGGGCGGCGCGCTGCTCCGTTCGTTCCGGTTCGAGCCGGGCGAGGTCCGGAGCGCCGTGGTCGACGACTCGGAGCTCGTCGTCCTCGACCGCAACCGGACCTGGCGCGTCTACGACGTGCGGTCGGGAAGGCTCGAACGGGTCTTGCCGATCGTCGCGGGGACGCTGAGCGCGATCCGCCCGGTCCGTGCCGACCAGATTCCGCTCGCGCGCGTTCTGGATGCCGAGCGCGGGCTCGTCGCCTACGCCATCGGCCGCGTCGTCCACGTGCTCCGGCTCAGCGACGGCCGCGAGGCGACGTTCCGCGTGCGCGCGGTCGTCACGCCCTACCGGCCGCCGGTGCTCGTTCAGCTCGAGCCGTCGGGCCTCTTCTACGCGTACAACGTCAGCCTCCGGCCGTACGGCCGTGTCCGATTCGTCCCCCTCGCCGCCTTCCGGTTCGAGTAGGCGCTAGGACGCGACCGCCTCGAGCACCTGCTCGGGGATGTCGAAGTTCGAGTAGACGTCCTGCACGTCGTCGTTCTCTTCGAGCGCGTCCATCAGGCGCAGGATCTTCTTCGCCGCGGCCTCCTCGGCGACCTCGACCGTCGTCTTCGGCACCATCGTCAGCTCGGCCGACGCGACCGGAATCCCCGCCGCCTCGATCGCCTCGCGCACGCTGACGAGGTCCTCCGGCGCTGCGGTCACCTCGAAGCTCGAGCCGTCGCGCCTGACGTCCTCGGCGCCGCCCTCGGCCGCGGCCAGCGTCAGCTCGTCCTCGTCCACCCCGTCCGCGTCGACGACCACGACGCCGCGCCGCTCGAAGAGCCACGTGACCGCGCCGGAGCCGCCGAGGTTGCCGTCGTTCTTCGTGAACACGTGCCGCACGTCCGAGGCGGTCCGGTTCCGGTTGTCCGTCAGGGCCTCGACGATCACGGCCACCCCGCTCGGGCCGTAGCCCTCGTAGACGACCGTCTCGTACGCGTTCGCGTCGGCGTCGGCGCCGGAGCCGCGGGCGATCGCGCGCTCGATGTTCTCCTTCGGCATCGAGTAGGAGCGCGCCTTCTCGACCGCGTTCGCGAGTGCGAGGTTCGCGGCCGGGTCACCGCCGCCCTCGCGCGCCGCGACGATGATCGCGCGCGACAGCTTCGAGAAGAGCTTGCCGCGCTTGGCGTCCGCCGCGCCCTTCTTGTGCTTGATCGACGACCACTTGCTATGCCCGGACACTCATCGCCTCCCGAACCTGGTCGAGGAAAAGCTCGTGAACGCGCGTATCTTCCGTCAGCTCGGGGTGGAACGAGGCGACGAGGGTCCTACCCTCGCGCGCGAGCACGGGCCGGCCGTCGTGCTGCGCGAGCACCTCCACGTCCGGCCCCGTGTCCTCGATCCACGGCGCTCGGATGAACACGCCCCGAAGGGGCTCGTCCTCGCCCGCGAGCTCGAGGTCCGTCTCGAAGCTCGCCACCTGGCGCCCGTACGCGTTCCGGCGCACGGAGACGTCGACGAGGCGGAGGTGGTCGCGCCCGAGCAGGATCATCCCGGCGCAGGTTCCGAAGATCGGCGCCTCGAAGCGGCGCAGCGCCTCCTCGAGCCCGTAGAGCCGCGCAATCCGGAGGATCGCGGTCGACTCGCCGCCCGGGATGATCAGCCCGTCGAGCCCGTCGAGCTGCTCCGGCTTGCGCACCTCGACGACCTCGGCGCCGAGCCGGCGGAGCATCTCCGCGTGCTCGCGGAAGTTCCCCTGGACGGCGAGCACTCCGATTCGGATTCGCTCCGTCATCGCGCCAAGTGTAGGCATCGGAAAAGGTGGTCCCGGCGCCGTGTATGGGGCGCGGCGCGCTATCAATGTATAGCGGAACGCGCTATACGAGATGAACGTCAGGGCGTCGCCATCTATATGTCTGTATAGCGGAACGCACTATACTTCGCTAGCGATCGCCAGGACGGCCCACAACAACCCTTACGCCCCCGGAGCAGGAACGCCCCCGCCTGCTTTGACGGGCCGCCATGCCGAGCTTGCTCAGTTCGAGCTCTTGCTCGACAGGCTAGGGAACGCGCAGCCGGAGAAGAGCATGATCCTCACCGGGCAGCGCGGGATTGGCAAAACCGTCCTCCTCGAGCGGTTCGCGGAGACGGCCGCCGCGTCAGGCTGGTTCCACGACTACTACGAGGTGACTTCGCAGTCCCAGCTAGCGGCAGCCCTCGCCCGGATGACGCGCCGCATCCTCCTCGGGATGAGCCTCAAGGAGCGATTGAAAGAGAGGGCAACGGGCGCGCTGAAGGTCCTGAAGGCGTTCACGCTCTCGGCGGGCGGGGTCGGCCTCAACATCGACGTAGAGGCTGCGCTTGGCAAGGCCGACTCCGGCGACCTCACCGAGGATCTACGCGATCTACTGCTCGAAGTGGGCGAGGTGGCCATCGACGGGGATACGGGGGTCGTCTTCTTCCTCGACGAGGTCCAGTTCGTCGACAAACGTGAGTACGAGGCGCTCATCGTGGCCCTCCATCGCGTCGCGCAGAAGAAGCTTCCGGTCGCGATGGTGGCCGCGGGTCTCCCGCTGCTGCCGCAGATCGGCGGGAAAACGAAACCGTACGCCGAGCGGATGTTCGACTACCGAACGATCGGGCGCCTTCCCGAAGCAGCGGCGAACCAGGCGCTCGTCCTCCCGGCGGAGGAGCTTCTCGTCGCCTATACCGCAGGGGCGCTGGCGCGGATCTACGAGCTGACGGAGGGCTATGCCTACTTCCTCCAGGAGTACGGGCGACGCGTATGGCTCGTCGCCGACGAGGACGAGATCACGCGCGAGCAGGTCGACTTCGCGCACCCCGTCGTCCAGCAGTACCTCGACGAGGGCTTCTTCGACGTCCGAATGAGCGGCGTATCGCGCGCCAAGCGCCGCTATCTCGCCGCACTCGCTGCGCTCGGCGACGGGCCGCAGCGAGTCGCCGATGTCACACAGCGAGCCGGCTACAGGACCGCGCAGCAAGCGGCGCCTATCCGCGATGCGCTGATCAAGGAGGCGCTGATCTACTCGCCCGAGCGTGGGACCGTCGACTTCACGGTCCCGCAGTGCGCCGCCTATCTGCGACGCGTCCATCCGATCGACGACCTCCGGTGATCGTCGACCTGAGCGCTCAGGCAAGCCGGTGGTCGGTGGCCCAGCGCGTCAGCTCGTGGCGCGTCGAGAGCTGGAGCTTCCGCAGGACGCTCGAGACGTGGCTCTCGACGGTCTTCGGCGACAGGCTGAGCCGGGCCGCGATCTCCTTGTAGAGATAGCCGCGCGCGATCAACTGGAGCACCTCGCGCTCGCGCGGGGTCAGCTCCTCGAGCTCCGCGTCGCCGCCGACGCGCGCGCCGGAGCGGAACGCGTCGAGCACGAAGCCGGCGAGGCGCGGCGAGAAGACGGCGTCGCCCTCCGCGACCCGGTCGATCGCAGCCGCCAGCTCTTCGCCCGAGATCGTCTTCGTCACGTAGCCGCGAGCGCCCGCGCGGATGACGCCGATCACGTCCTCGGCCGCGTCCGAGACCGACAGCGCGAGGAACCGCACGCCAGGACGCGCGGGCGCGACGGCGTTGATGATCGCGTCCCCGCCGCCGTCCGGCAGGTGGACGTCGAGCAGGACGACGTCCGGATCGAGCTCCTTGATCAGCGGCACCGCCTCCTCGACGCTGCCCGCCTCGCCGACGACCTCGACCGCATCGCCGAGCTCGGCGCGCACGCCCGACCGGAAGAGCCGGTGGTCGTCGACGAGGACGACGCGGCGCCTCACGGCGCGCTCCTCGGGACGGACAGCTCGACCTCGGTCCCCTCGCCCGGCGTGCTCGTCACCTTCGCGGCGCCGCCGGCGCGCTCGAGCCGTCGCACGATCGAGTTGGCGATCCCACGCCGGTCGGCGGGCACCGCGCTCGGGTCGAAGCCGGCGCCGCGGTCGCGGACGAAGACCGAGACGAGCTCGTCGGTCGCGTCCGCGTAGACGTCGATCTCTTCCGCACCGGAGTGCTTCGCGGAGTTCGTCATCGCCTCGCGCGCAGCGAGCACGAGCGAGCGCACGGCGTCGTCGGCCGGCGCGTCGCCGGAGCTCGCGAGCTCGACGCGAACGTCGTGCAGCTCCTCGACGTCGGCGGCCGCCGCGGCGAGGAGCGTCGTGAGCGACTCCTCGGCGAGGCCGCGGTCGCCGTAGAGCCAGCTCCGCAGCTCGCGCTCCTGGCGGCGCGCGAACGCGGCCGTCTTGTGCGGGTCGTCGGCGTGCCGCTGGATCAGCGCCAGCGTCTGGAGAACGGAGTCGTGCACGCGCGCCGCGAGGTCGGCCCGCTCCTCGCTCCGGATCCGCGCCGCGCGTTCCGCGTCGCGCTCGTGCGCGAGCCGCCAGAGCCACGGGCCGGCGACGAGCAGGAGCGAGCCGCCGACCGCGCCCGGCGTCAGAGCCGCCGCGTGGACGCCGCCGTTCGAGAGCACGAGCACCGCGCCCGCGGCCGCGAGGGTCGTCCCCGCGATCGAGCGGGTCGCGTCGTCGGAGCGGAACCCGCCGCGCCGCCAGACGAGCACGAGCCCTCCGACGACGAGGGCAATCCCGAGCACGACGCGGTCGGAGATCCCGAGCGAATGGAGCACGCCCGAGACGGCGAGCACGCCGAGGCCGCCGAAGAGCCACGGGCTGCGGTCTGCGCTGTAGGCCCAGAGCCCGAGGTAGAGAAGGATCCCTGCCCCGCCCGCTAGCGCGAGCAGGGCGAAGATCAGGCGGACGAGCGTCGGGTCGACGCCCAGCGACCGCGCGATCCCGGCGCAGACGCCCGCGAGGACGCCCGCGCCGGGATCGCGTTCAAAGCGGGGCAGCGGCATCGACGGTCATCGTACGGAGCGCTCGACCGTCACCTGCCCGAGCCCCGCGCGAACGTGCAGGACGAGGACGCGGCGGCCGTTCCCGGCGACGTCGACGCCCGCGTTGTGCCCGTCGGCGTGGCGGTCGAAGACGTCGACGGCGCCCACCTGCGCGTCGCCC
This sequence comes from Gaiellaceae bacterium, assembly GCA_036377055.1. GTDB lineage: Bacteria > Actinomycetota > Thermoleophilia > Gaiellales > Gaiellaceae > DASUZD01. The sequence goes on from DASUZD010000087.1 coordinate 9,935, forward strand.
TTGACGCGGACGGCCACGTCACGCGGGACCGTCACCTTGAGGTCGCCGATCCCGACCCGGGCGTCGACGTCCGTCTCTCCGCGACGCAGCTGCACCCCGGAGAGGTCGAGGTCGAGCCGGCCGATTCCGAGCTCGTACTTCCGGTGCACGTCTGCCGCGGACGCGGGCACGTACGTCTTGGTGCCGACCCCGTCGCCCAGGTCGACGTGGAACGCCGTCGCGACCGCGGCCGCCGCGGCGAGCGTCAAGACGATCGCGACGCCGGCGGCGATCGAGACACCGCGGAGGATGCGGCGACGACCCGCTCGCTCGCGCCGCTGCATCCAGAGGACGATGGCGCCCGCGAGGAGGACGAGGATCCACGCCGCGTCGCCCTGCGGCCAGAGCGTCGCCCGTGACAGCAGGACTGCAATCGCGACGGCGAGGAGCCCGAGGCCGACCAGCTGCCACGGCTTCTCGCGCCGCTCGCGCAGCGCCTCCGCGGCGATCGAGTCCGCCTTCCCCTCCTCCGGGATGACGAGCACCGCGGCGAGGTAGATGAGGATGCCGGCGCCGCCGAGCAGGGTCAGCACGACGAAGCCG
>DASUZD010000088.1:0-4042 GCA_036377055.1 Gaiellaceae bacterium
CGTCGTCCACAAGCTCTTCTCGGAGGTCGCGCCGCGCTTCGCCGACCGCCCGGGCGGCTACTCGAGGATCGTCAAGCTCGGCCCGCGGCAGGGCGACGCGGCCGACATGGTCTATCTCGAGCTCGTCGACTACGCGCCTTAAGCTCACCGGCGCCGCTGCTGCCGCTGCGCTCGCGGCCGCCGCCGGCGGTTGGAGCGACGGGCCGCCGATGCCGCAGGCTCGCGGCGAGGTCGCTGCGACGGTCATGCGCGGCGAGATCGTGGTGGTGGGTGGGTTCCTCGCAGACGGATCGAGCTCGCGTCGCGTGGACGCCTTCGCCCCCGCGACCGGCCGGTGGCGGCGGCTTCCGGATCTGCCCGTCGCGCTGAACCACGCGATGGCGACCGCGCTGCGCGGGCGGCTGTACGTCTTCGGCGGCTATGGCTCTGCCGGCGCCCAACGGGGCGCCTTCGTGCTTGCCAGCGGGAGGTGGAGTCGGCTCGCGCCGCTCCCCGAGCCGCGTGCGGCCGGCGGAGCCGTCGCCGTCGCCACGAAGCTTTACGTCGTCGGCGGCGTCGGCGGAACCTCAGGCGCGCGGGACGCCTTCGCATACGACCTGCGGCGCGGCCGGTGGTCGCGAGTTCCGGGGCCGACGGCGCGCGAGCATCTCGGCGTGACCGTTCTCGGCGGCCGGATCTACGCCGTCGCGGGACGCGGCGGTGCCGTGGGCGGGAATACGACGCGCGTCCAGTCGTGGCGACCGGGCGAGCGTAGATGGCATCGCGTGGCGCCGGTGCCCGAGGCGCGCGGCGGCACGGGCGCCGCCGTCGTCAGCGGCCAGATCGTCTCGGTCGGCGGCGAGGCTCCGGGCGGCACGATCGGCTCCGTCTACGCCTATCGTCCGTCGTCGGACTCGTGGCGGCGCCTGCCCGACCTGCCGACGCCTCGGCACGGCCTCGCGGTTGCCGGATTCCGCGGCCGGCTCTACGCGATCGCCGGTGGGATCGTCCCCGGCCTCTCGGTCAGCGCGAAGAACGAGATCCTGACGCTCACGCCGCCGACCCGAGCGCGGCGCTGACGCTGGCGATGATGATGCCGCCGAGCGTGACCGAGGCGAGGGCCTTGACGAAGCTGTCTTCGAAGTAGCGCCACCGCAGCCACGCCAGCATGACGAGCTCGAAGCCGACGACCACGATCGCGAGCACGATTGCGACGCGATAGTGCGGGATGAGGAACGGCAGCGTGTGGAGCACACCGCCGACGAAGGTCCCGACGCCCGTGATCGACCCGCGGACGAAGGGATTCCCGCGGCCGGTCAGCTCACCGGTGTCGGAGAGACCCTCCGAGAACGCCATGCTGACGCCAGCGCCGATCGCCGTCGCGAGTCCCGCGAAGAAGGCGTAGTGCGGCTTGTGCGTCGCGAGCGCCACGGCGAAGATCGGCGCGAGCGTCGAAAGCGAGCCGTCGATGAGCCCCACCATCGCCGGCTGGACACGCTGGAGCAGAAACGTGTGCTCGCCCGACATCGAGTAGAGTGTACCACCGTTTGTGCAAAAGCTTAGAGCATAAGGCAGTCCTGACAAACAGAGTCAGGGACGCCTGACGTGCGGCTGCGGCTGACGCTCGAGTACGACGGCACCGACTTCCACGGGTGGGCCGCGCAGCCGGAGCTCAGGACGGTCGAAGGCGTGCTGCGAGCGGCGCTCGACGCGATCTTTCCGCGCTGGGAGCAGCTTGCGGTCGCCGGTCGCACGGACGCCGGCGTGCACGCGCTCGCGCAGGTCGCGAGCGTCGAGGTCGACGGTGGCCCGCCGGCAGAGCGGGTCGCGGAGGCGCTGAATCCCGAGCTGCCCGACGACGTCGCGATCGTGGCCGCGGAGGAGGCGGTCGCCGACTTCCACGCGCGCCATGACGCTCGCTCCCGCAGCTACCGCTACCGGATCCTGCGCAGCCGCGTGCCCTCGCCGTTCGAGCGGCGCCGCAGCTGGTGGCGCCCACGCCTTGTCGACGAGGACCGGCTCGCGGACGCGGCGGCGCTCCTCGTCGGTGAGCACGACTTCCGCGCCTTCACGCCGACGGAGACGCAGCACGAGGTCTTTGTGCGCGTCGTCACCGAGGCCGCATGGCGGCGAGATCGCGACTTCCTGCTCTTCGAGATCACCGCCGACAGCTTCCTGCGTCACATGGTTCGAACGCTCGTCGGGACGATGCTCGAACGCAGCCCCGACGAGCTGCGCGCGCTGCTTCAGGGCGCGGATCGCGCCGATGCAGGCTCGACCGCGCCGCCGTGGGGGCTCTACCTCGTCGGCGTCGGCTACGACTGACCGCCTGTTCGATCCCGCCGTGCCCGTACGTACCCCCAAGGGCTCCCCCGGAGCCCCTACAGACACGCTACCGGCTCCGGCCGCGTCCGATCGTCACGGGTTCGCGCCCTCTTCGTGCCGATTCGTACACCGGCGCCACTCGACGGCGCGTGTGACCGGAGTGGCGCTCGGAAGCGCCGATACCATGGCCCGATGCGGTTTCCGGTCGTCCTCTTCGACCTCGACGGCACGCTGATCGACTCGGGCGCGATGATCCTCGCGTCGTTCAAGCACGCGGCGCGAACGGTGCTCGGCCAAGAGGTGCCTGACGAGCGGATCCTCGCCGCGGTCGGCGGCCCCGGGCTGATCGAGCAGATGCAGGCGCTCGACGAGTCGCGCGTCGACGAGCTCGTCCGCACCTACCGCGAGCACAACGAGCCGCTCCACTCCGACCTCCGCGCTTGCGCCGGGATCGAGGACGTCCTGGTTCGCCTTCGCGAGGAAGGGCGGCGCCTCGGCGTCGTGACCGCGAAGCGCCGGCCCACGATCCAGCTTGCGTTCGACGTCCTGCCGATCGCGCATTTCTTCGACGCCGTCGTCGGCTCCGACCAGACCGAGCGGCTCAAGCCGCACCCCGATCCGATCCTTCGCGCGCTCGAGCTCCTCGACGCGCGGCCGGAGGACGCCGCGTATGTCGGCGACTCTCCCTTCGACATCCGAGCCGCCAAGGCCGCCGGCGTCTACGCCATCGCCGTCACCTGGGGCGGCATGCACGCGACCGAGCGGCTCGAGGCCGAGGAGCCGGACGCCCTGGTCGACACGTGCGAGGAGCTCCTTGGCCACCTCTGACACGGCAACGCGGATCGACGAGCTCCGCGAGCAGCTCAAGCGCTGGGGCTACGCGTACCACGTGCTCGACGACCCCGAGGTCGAGGACGCGGTCTACGACCGGGCGTTCGACGAGCTCGTCGCGCTCGAGGCCGAGCTCCCGGACGACGAGGTCCCGCCCGACTCGCCCACTCGTCGCGTCGGCGCGCCGCCGTCGGACAAGTTCCGCAAGGTCGCTCACCTCCAGCCGATGGGCTCGCTGGACAAGGTGACGACCGACGAGGCGCTCGCGAAGTGGGCCGAGGACATGCGCAAGCGCCTCGCGACCGACGAGGCGATCGCCTACGTGATCGAGCCGAAGATCGACGGCCTCGCGATCTCGCTCGTGTACGAAAACGGCGTCCTCGTCCGCGGAGCCACGCGCGGCGACGGCGCCCGTGGCGAGGAAGTGACGCCGAACTTGCGGACGATCGACGCGATCCCGCTCTCGATGCGGGGCGACGACGCTCCCGGCGTGCTCGAGGTGCGCGGGGAGGTCTACATGCCGCTCTCCGGCTTCCGCGCGCTGAACGAGCGTCTGGCCGCCGAGGGCAAGAAGACCACCCCGAATCCCCGCAACGCCGCCGCCGGCTCGGTTCGGCAGAAGAACCCGGCCGTCACGCGCCAGATGCCGCTCTCGATCTGGGTCTACGGCGCGGGGCACCGCGAAGGCGTCGAGTTCGACTCGCAGTCACAGACGCTCCAATGGCTCCGCGAGCACGGCTTCAGGACGAACCCGCTGGCCGAGCGACTCGAGTCGATCGAGGAGGTCGCCGAGCGCTGTCGCGAGTGGGAGACGAAGCGCGTCGGGCTCGACTACGAGATCGACGGGATCGTGATCAAGGTCGACTCGCTCGACCAGCAGCGGCGCCTCGGCGCGCTCCACGAGCGG
>DASUZD010000089.1:0-6007 GCA_036377055.1 Gaiellaceae bacterium
TTCAGCGAGGGGTAGCGCGGCTCGTTGATCGCGTCGGAGACCGCGACCACGGCCGGAAGCGGCGCCTCGATCACGTCGTAGCCGAACTCCGTCTGGCGCTTGCCCGTGACGGAGCCGTCCTTCACCTTCAGCTCCGCGACCTGCGAGATCATCGGCCTCCGAAGGCGCTCGGCGACCGCGGCCCACAGCACGGCGCCGTCGGAGTCGCTTCCCTGCTGGCCAAAGACGACCAGGTCGACCGACTCGCTCTCGAGCGCCTTCGCGAGCGCGGCGCTCGTCGCGACGAGGTCGGATCCCGCAAGCGCCTCGTCAGACACGAGCAGGGCGCGATCGGCGCCCATCGCGAGCGCCTTCCGGAGCGCGTCGGCGGCCTTCTCCGGCCCCATCGAGACGACGAGCACCTCGCCGTCGCCCGTCGCCTCCTTGACCCGCAGCGCCTCCTCGACCGCGTGCGCGTCATACGCGTTCAGCGCCGCCTCGCCCGACCGGTCGAGCCGCTTCGACGCGGGGTCGATGCGAGCGCGCGCGCCTTCCGGGACCTGCTTCACACACACTCCGATCTTCACGCGCCGGACTCTAACGAGCGCCCCGCGGCTGGGCAGGCGCTGAGCGGGCTGCTAGCGTCCGCGCCTTCGAGCGCGAACCGGAGCTCATGCCTCGCCACCGGACGACAGCCCGAGCGATCCTCCCGCTCCTCGCCGGAGCGTGCGTCGCGGCAGGTCCGGCCGCCGCCGACCTCCCGCCGCCGGGGGGAATCCCGAACGCGAGCGGGATCGTGTTTCCCGTCGTCGGGCCGGCCCAGTACTACGACGACTTCGGAGAGCCGCGCGCCGGGGGTCGCCACCAGGCGAACGACATCGTCGCGCCGAAGCGCGCGCTCGCCGTTGCGGCCGAGGACGGAAAGGTCAAGCTCTGGACGGCGTCGAAGAGCGCCGGCTGCATGCTCTACCTCTACGGCCGGAGCGGCACGACGTACCTCTACATCCACCTCAACAACGACCTGACGAAGGGGAACGACAACCGCGGCAAGTGCGTCGCCGGCACCGCCTACGCGAAGGGCCTGCGCAGCGGCGCGACCGTCCGGGCCGGCCAGCCGATCGGCTTCGTCGGCGACTCCGGCGACGCGGACGGGATCCACGCGCACCTCCACTTCGAGGTTCACCCGAACGGCGGGAAGGCCGTCAGTCCGTTCCCGTATCTGAAGCGCGCCCGGCGCCTGCTCTACGCTGCGGCGCCTTGGTCGCTCGTGTCGCTCACGCTGGTGGGGAAGGTGGTCGCGGCGAGCGACGGCGAGCTCCGGCTCGCGGTCGACACCCTTCGCGCGTCGACAGGCCTCCGGATCGCGAAGGTCGGGCTCACGGTGACGCTCGCTCTGCCGCCGGAGGCGCCGGCCGCGAGCATCCCCGTCGCGCGCGGGAAGACCGTCACCGTCTCGACGCTGCCGACGGCGACGACGCTCGACACCGAGCTCGCGAAGCCGCGCGCGCTGACGGTCGACACGTCGAGCCTCTAGCGTCCGACGAAGCGCGGCTCGCGCTTTTCGGCGAACGCGGCCAGGCCCTCCTTTGCGTCCTCGGTCGAGAAGAGCAGCGCGAAGAGCGACCCCTCCTGGACGAGGCTAGCGTCGTGCGCGCCCTGAAGCGCGAGGTTCGCGGCCTCCTTCGCGTAGGCGAGCGCGACCGGGCCCTTCGACGCGAGCAGCCGCGCCGTCTCCAGCGTGCGCTCCATCAGCTCCGCCGGCTCGAAGACGGCGTTCACGAGGCCGCGCCGTTCCGCCTCGGCGGCCTCGACCGTCCGCCCGGTGAGGATCAGCTCCTTCGCGAGGCCGAGGCCGCAGACCCGCGCGAGGCGCTGCGTCCCTCCCCACCCCGGGATGAGCCCGAGGTTGATCTCGGGCTGGCCGAGCCGCGCCGTCGTCGACGCGTAGCGTAGGTCACAAGCGAGCGCGAGCTCGCAGCCGCCGCCGAGCGCGAAGCCGTTGATCGCCGCGATCGTCGGCTTCGGCATCGTCTCGAGCAGGAGGCCGCACGCGTGGCCGAGGCCGCCCCAATTGCGCGCCTCGAGCACGCTCAGCGAGCTCATGTACTTGATGTCCGCGCCCGCGATGAACGCGCGATCGCCCGCGCCGGTGAGGACGACCACCCGCGCGCCGTCGTCCTCCGCGAGCTCACTCAGGCGGTCGTGGAGCGCCTGAAGCGTCGGGAGGTCGAGGGCGTTCATCGCCTCGGGCCGGTCGACGGTGACGGTCGCCACCCCGTCCTCCCGGGCGACGTCGAGGCTCAGACCGGCACCCTCTCGCGGAGGAACTCGACGATCTCGCTCGTCGGGGCGCCGGGCGTGAAGACCTCGGCGACGCCGTGATCCTTCAGCTCGCGCGCGTCCTCGCCCGGAATCGTCCCGCCGACGACGACGAGCACGTCGTCCAGCCCGTTCTCGCGCAGGCCGTCGACGACCCGTGGGACGAGCGTCATATGCGCGCCCGAGAGGATCGAGATCCCGACGGCGTCCGCGTCCTCCTGCACCGCCGTCTCGACGATCTGCTCCGGCGTCTGGTGGAGGCCGGTGTAGATCACCTCCATGCCGGCGTCGCGGAGCGCCCGCGCGATGATCTTCGCGCCGCGGTCGTGGCCGTCGAGACCGGGCTTCGCGATCACGACCCGGATCTTCCGCGCCATGTCCGCAGTCTACGAGGAGAGCGTCCCGTACGTCCGGTCGACGCGCCGCCGCGCGAGCCAGCCGCGTACGCCGAGCGCCGTCGGCACGAGCACGATCAGCGCCAGGAGCCCGCCGATCGGGGCGAAGATCCAGCCGGCGCCGAGCCGCGGCTTGAGCGTCACCGGTTGTCCGGCCGCGCGGGCGCGCTGCGCGTTCGAGAGGACCTGGCCGCCGGTCGGCGTCCAGTAGCTCACGAGCCAGCGGTGATGGTCGGCGCTGCCGACGTTCTTCAGCTCGATCGCAAAGACCATGCCGCCGACCTTCGCGGTCTGCTTCGGCAGGAACGCGACGTGCATCCCGACGCGGTTCGTGTACGAGTAGTCGAGCTTCCACCGCATCAGCGCGACCGCGTCCTGCGGATAGGGAACCACCGGGATGTTCCCGGAGCGCCACTCCTTGCGCGTCAAGCCCTGGCGGAAGGACGGGACGACGAGGTCGTAGGCGTGGTCGAGGCGCTCGCGGAAGACGGCCGTCGCGATGAAGTCGCCGGCGACCGCGTTTACCTCCTTGCGCTCCTGCGCCGTGAACGCGACCGACTGCGGCGGCCCTGCGACCGTCTGGACCGGCTCCTTCGTGAACTTCGCCGAGTGCCGGGTCGGCGACGTGTTCGGGAAGTAGACGCCGAGGATCGTGGCCGCGGCCGCGAGCGCGAGGACGGCGGCGAGCCAAAAGACGCGCCGTCGGCGGCGGGGTGAGGCGAGGAATCTCCTCACGACTTGAACGGTAGTGGATGCCCGCCCAAGTCGCGACCCGTCAGCCGACGGGATTCGCCGGGATCGGCGGCGCGTCCCGCGGCACCCACTGGTCGACGAGCCAGCGGGACTTCTCCCCCGAGCCGACCTTCTTCAGCACCATGATGAAGTAGTCCGGCCTCGTCTTCTCGCCCTTCGCCGGGAGGATCGCGATCGTGAACTCGACCTCCCGCGCGTGCGAGTAGTCGACCTTGAGCGGCGTCGTGCCGATCCGGCCGAGCCACGGGACGACCGGGATGTTGCCGGTCATCCACTGCTTGTGGCTCATGCCCTGGCGGATCGAGTTCGTCACGAGCGGCCACGCGCGCTCGAGGTGCTTGCGCTGCACGGCCGTCAGGATGAACTTGCCCGCGACGAGCCTCGCGTTCACGGGAACCGGGACGCTCTTCTGCGGCTTGACGACCTGGACCGGCCGCGGCGGAGCGCCCGAAGGAGTGAGCGGCTTCGCGGTGTTGGTCCCGAAGTGGACGATGGTGAAGGCGACGATCCCCGCGACGAGGATCAGCGCGGAGAACCAGGGGAAGAGCCGGCTCAGCCGGCGCGACCGTTTCAGGGCAGCGGGAGTTGCGCTCATCGCTCCCAGGTTAGACGCGATTTCAGCCGCTCGGTTAGAAGACGGGTGTCTCGCGCCGGCGCCGTAGGCGCCCGTCCGCGAAGCAGACCGGTGGAGGGGGTCCCGGGGGAACCGGGAGGTTCCCCCGCGAGGCGCGCTTAGAACACGGGTGTCTCGCGCCAGACGCCCCAAACCTCGCGGAGCGCCTCGCACATCTCGCCCATCGTCACGTACACGCGTCCCGCCTCGACGATCGCCGGCATCAGGTTCTCGTCCTCGCGCGCCGCGGCCTCCTTCAGCCGGGCGAGCACGGCCTCGACCGCGGCGGAGTCGCGGCGTCCGCGCAGCGCCCGGACGCGCTCGATCTGCTTCGCCTCGAGCGCGGGATCGATGCGGAGGATGTCGATCTCTGGATCGCCCTCGACCTCGTAGCGGTTGACGCCGACGACGACGCGTTGCTCCGCCTCGACCTCGGCCTGATAGCGGAACGAGGCCTCCGCGATCTCGCGCTGGAAGAAGTTGTCCTTGATCGCCGGGATGACCCCGCCGAGGCCGCGGATGCGCGCGAAGTAGTCGTACGCCTCCGCCTCGAGCCGGTTCGTCAGGTCCTCGACGTACCACGAGCCGCCCAGTGGGTCGATCGTGTTGACCACGCCGGTCTCGTGCGCGATCACCTGCTGCGTCCGGAGGGCGAGGCGGACGGCGTCCTCGGTCGGGAGGGCGAGAGCCTCGTCGAACGAGTTCGTGTGCAGCGACTGCGTCCCGCCGAGGACCGCAGCAAGGGCCTCGAGTGCGGTGCGCACGATGTTCACCTCGGGCTGCTGGGCGGTCAGCGAGACGCCGGCGGTCTGCGTGTGGAAGCGCATCAGCCACGAGCGCGGGTTGCGGGCGCCGTAGCGCTCGCGCAGCTCGTGCGCCCAGATCCGGCGCGCCGCGCGGTACTTCGCGATCTCCTCGAAGAAGTCGAGGTGCGCGTTGAAGAAGAAGGAGAGCCGCGGGGCGAACGAGTCGACGTCGAGGCCGCGCTCCATCGCCGCCTCGACGTACGCGAAGCCGTCGGCGAGCGTGAAGGCGAGCTCCTGCGCCGCGGTCGAGCCGGCCTCGCGGATGTGGTAGCCGGAGATCGAGATCGGGTGCCAGCGCGGCAGCTCGTGGGCGCAGTGCTCGATCATGTCGACCACGAGCCGCATCGACGGCTCGGGCGGGAAGATCCACTCCTTCTGGGCGATGTACTCCTTGAGGATGTCCGTCTGGATCGTCCCGCGGAGCGCGGCCGGCGGCACGCCCTGCTGCTCGGCGACGCAGACGTAGAACGCGAGCAGCATCGCCGCCGGCGAGTTGATCGTCATCGAGGTCGAGACCTCGCCCAGTGGGATGCCGCGGAAGAGGGTCTCCATGTCCTCGAGCGAGTCGATCGCGACGCCCTCGCGGCCGACCTCGCCGAGCGAGCGCGGGTGGTCGGAGTCGTAGCCCATCAGCGTCGGCATGTCGAACGCGGTCGAGAGCCCGGTCTGGCCGTGGTCGAGCAGGTAGCGGAAGCGCTCGTTCGTCTCCGCGGCGGTGCCGAAGCCGGCGAACTGCCGCATCGTCCAGAGCTTGCCGCGGTACATCGACGGATAGACGCCGCGCGTGAACGGGAAGACGCCGGGGTAGCCGAGGTCCCGGTCGTAGTCGACAGCCACCGAGTCAGGCGTCACGAGCGGCTCGTTCTCGAGCCCGGAGATCGTTGAGAAGAGCTCGCCCTCTCGCTCGGGCTGCGCGTCGTACAGCTCCTCGCGCCAGGCCTGAGTCCCGGTCAGCGGCTTTCGATCCTCGGTCCTGGCCACGGCCGCGAATTCTACGCGCGCGGGAGTCCGGTCATCGTCCCGGGGCAGGCCCGAAGGTGCGTTGTCCCCCATACGGGCGGTCTGCTGCGCCGCGGATCCTGCCGATGAGCCGGTTTGGAGTAACCCGCGTACCCCATGTCAGTGACCCGGCCTACCCCATT
>DASUZD010000090.1:0-6910 GCA_036377055.1 Gaiellaceae bacterium
CCGACTCGCAGCGGGGGCCTGCTCTTCGCCAGCGGCGACGTAGGCTAATAGCGCCCAGGCCGTCTGGCTAGGGGTCGAGGGTCCGCGGCCGCGCCAAGCCGGGTCGCCGTAGGAGAGGATGTCCTCGCCGAAGCCGCCGTCCGCGTTCTGGACTCCGTCGAGCCAGGCGACGGCTCGGCGGTATGCGGGGTGGTCGTGGGGAACGCCGCAGGCCTCGAGCGCGGGGAGCGCCGCGCCGGTGCCGTAGACGTGGTTGACGCCCCAGCGCCCGAACCACGAGCCGTCGTCCTCCTGCTCGGCGAGGAGCCACTCGAGGCCGCGCGCGACCTCGGTCTCGTAGCCCCCCTCGGGGGCGAGCGCCTCCAGCGCGTGGCCGCTCACGTCGGCGCTCGGCTCGTCCGTCACCTTGCCGAAGTCGCAGAACGGAATCCGGTAGAGCCAGTGCGCCTCGTTGTCGACGTCGAACGCGCCCCAGCCGCCGCTCGACGACTGCATCCCGGCCGTCCAGTCGAGGCTGCGCTCGACCGCCTCGTCGCCGATGCCGAGCTGACGCAGCGCGAGCGCGACGACCGCCGCGTCGTCGACATCCGGATAGAGGTCGTTCTCGAACTCGAACGCCCATCCGCCCGAGGCGAGCTTCGGGCGGCGAATCGCCCAGTCGCCCTTGACGGTCACCTCCTCTCGGAGCAGCCACTCGCCCGCGCGGCGGAGCTGCGGGTGGTCGGCCGGAACGCCCGTGGCTCGAAGTGCCAGCACCGCCAGGGCCGTGTCCCAGACCGGCGACTGACACGCCTCCGGCCGGAGGCGCTCGCCGTCGTCGATGGTGAAGCGCTCCCAGCCCTCGACGGCGCGCCGGAACGTCTCGTCCTCGAACCCGTGGCCGAGGGTCGCAAGCATGATGATCGACCAGACCCACGGCGGCTGGATTCCGCCCCACGAGCCGTCCGCCTCCTGGCGCTCGCGCACCCAGCGCTCGGCGACGGCGATCGCGCGCCGGCGAAGCGCGTTCGGTCGCCGTGGTGGCCGCGATCGCCCGGGCAGAGCGCCGATCTCGGGCAGGTCGATCGGCGCGCAGCGGACGGGGCGAAGCGCCTCGACGACCGACAGCGGCACGACCGTCTGCCGCGCCCAGCACGCGAAGTCGTAGACCGAGAACGGCCCGCCGGGCGGGAGCAGGATGATCTCCGGCGGGACGCGCGCGACCCGCTGCCAAGGCCACTGGCCGAGCAGCGCGAGGAAGCACTTTGTGAAGACGCGGCTCTTCGGGACTCCGCCCGCGCCGATGATGTACTCGCGCGCCTTCGCGCCGGGATCGCGCCCCGCCAGGCGGAGCGCCGCGTACGCCTCGATCGACGTCGAGAGGTCCGGCGGGCCCTCGTGCCAGATCGACCACGTTCCGTCGTCGCGCCGCCGCGCCTCGAGCTCGTTCGCGATCTTCCGGTCGAGCTCCGGCGTCCGCAGCCCGGTGAAGTGGTGCCAGAAGAGGTGCTGGGCGATCATCGTCGCGTTCGACTCGAGCTCGCCGACCCAGTAGCCGGCCGGTCGCTGGAGCTCGAACAGGCGGGCCGTGCCGCGTTCGAGCGCGACGTCAAGCGAGGTGCGCTCGGAGATCGCGGTCACGCCGGCACCTTCGCTTGCACGCTGGACAAGACTGCCCGAGCGGCATGAATGCCGGAGCGGACGGCGTTCTCCATCGTCGGCGGCCAGCCGCCTGAGCTTGTCCACGCGCCCGCGCGCGCGAGCGCGTCGCGAACGCGTCCTGCGGCCGGTCGCGCGACGCCGGGGCGAAGCGCGATCGTCGCCTGCGGCTCGCGGCTCACGCGCGACCACAGCAGCTCCGCGTGCCCGAGTCGCTCGACCAGCTGGCCCGCGACGAGGTCGACCAGCTCGCGACCGCGCAGCTCCATCAGCTCCGGTGCCCCACTCGAAACCACCGTCAGATACTGCCCTTCCTCGGGCGCGTGGCCCGTCAGCGCGCCTCGATCGAAGACCCAATGGGCGTCGGAGCCGAGCAGCGCGGCGAGCTCGTGCCGGAGGATCTTGCGGTCGAAGAGGAGGTGCACGCTCACGATCGGCGAGTGCTCGAGCCCCGGATCCGGCGCGCCGAGGAGCGCCGCCGACTCCGCCGGCGGAAGCGCGACCACGACCGCATCGGCGTCCAGCTCGTCGAGCGAGACGACCCGCTCGCCCGTCCGCACGATCGCGCCTGTAGCCTCGAGCGCACGTCCCGCCGCCTCGCCGTGCAGGTCGCCGAGCGGCGCCATCGGGAGGACGACCTCGCTCGCAGCGCGTCCCGATCGCAGCGCCGTGAGGACGGTGAACACGGCATCCGCCGCCGCGACGTCGTCAGTCCGCAGGTTCAGCGCCGGCCGCACGAAGACGTCCCAGAACCGCTCGATCGCGGCCTGCGACTCGCCGTGGGCGCGCAGGAAGTCGCCGAAGGTCGCGTCGCCGGGCGCGAGCCGCGGCAGGCGTGCGAGCAGCGCGAGGATCCGCAGCCGGTCGCCGAACGGCACGTGCCGGTAGCGCAGGAGCGGCCCGACGCCGTAGCCGATCGTCGCGACGCGCCCACGCTCGTCGATCACGGGCAGCCGGAGCGGCATGCGGCGCACGCCGCCGAGGCTCCCGATTCGCTCGAGGAAGCGGAGGTACTCCGAGAAGCAGCCGAGCGCGATGTGCTGGCCGTTGTCGGGCGGAGGCTCGGGGTCGCCCTCGCGCCGCGGAAGCGTCTGCACCGCTCCGCCGAGCGTCGGACGACCTTCGAAGAGCGTCACCTCGTGCCCGGCGTCCGCGAGCTCGAGCGCGGCCGCGAGCCCCGCGAGGCCGCCTCCGACCACGACCGCCCTCATCGCCGCAGCCCCGAGCCGACGATGCGGAGCTTCTGGAGCGGCGAGAGCCGCAGCGGCCCGCCGAAGACGTCGAACTGCGCCGCCTCGATCCGGTCGAGCGTCGCGCGATAGAGGCCGGCGAACGTCGAGACGCAGAGCGCGCTCCGGCCGTCGAGCTCGTCGAGCAGGCCGAGCCCGTCGGCGAGATACGCGCGCGCCCGACCTGCCTGGAACGCCATCAGCGCCTGCCACGAGGCACCGCACCGGCCCGACGCGATGTCGTCCTCCGTCACGCCGAACGACGCCAGCTCGTCCTGCGGCAGGTAGACGCGGCCGAGCCGCCAGTCCTCGGGCACGTCGCGCACGATGTTGATCAGCTGGAGCGCGACGCCGAGCGTCTCGGCCCGGCGCTCGTCGTCCGACCCGTACACCGCGACGCACGCGACACCGACCGCGCCGGCGACGCGCCGGCAGTAGCCGTGGAGCTCGTCGAAGGTCGCGTAGCGCGTCTGCCGCAGGTCCTGGAGCCCGCCGTCGATCAGGTCGTGGAAAGCGCGATCCGGGATCGGGTAGCGCGAGCGCGCGTCCGCGAGCGCGACGAGCGTCGCGCTCCCGTTCGGGCTCGCGTCCAGCGCGGCCCGCAGCCGCTCCAGGCCTGCTCGCTTCTCCTCCGCGGGCAGGTCGCCGTCGGCCAGGTCGTCCACCTCGCGCGCGAAGGCGTAGATGGCCGCGATCGCGCGGCGCTTCGGCCGCGGCAGCACCATGATCCCGTACGCGAAGTTGCGCGCCCGCCGGCGCGTGATCCGCTCGACCTCGGCGTATGCCCGCTCGGCGGTCGTCATCGCACGAGCGTCGCCACCGCCTCGCGGGCGAGCCTGGCGCGGGAGGGCTTCGGGCGGCTGGCGAAGACGTCGTAGTCGGCGCGCCGAAGGGCGTCGAGGGCCGCGAGCCCGCCGCGCGCGAAGAGCCCGACCGCCCGGCCGACCCGGCCGCCGAGCCGCAGCTCCAGCTTCTCGCCGGCCGCGAGCAGTCGGCTCGCGCGCTCGGCTTCGAAGGCCAGGAGCAGGCGCAGCGGGTCGTTCGGCTCGTCGACCTTCGTGACGCCGAAGCGCCGCCGGTCCTCGGCCGGCAGGTAGATGCGGCCGAGCACGAGGTCGCGCGGGACGTCCTGGAGGAAATTGACGAGCTGGAGCCCGGTGCAGACGTCGTCGCTCGCCGCCACCAGCTCGGGGTCGTCCGCGCGCCGGAGCACGCCGAGCACGAGCCGGCCGACTGGGTCCGCCGACTTCGTGCAGTAGTCGCGCAAATCGTCCCACGTCGCGTACTCCGAGACGCGCTGGTCCTGCCGGTTCGCCTCGATCAGCCCGAGAAACGGCGCGCGCGGCAGCTGGAACTCGGCGATCGTCGGCTGAAGCTCGCGCATGACCGGCCACGTCGGCTCGCCGCCGTAGCAGGCGTCGACCTCGCGCTCGAGCTCGTCGAGCAGCGCGAGCCGGTCGCCCTCGGCCTCGTCGCCGAGGATGTCGACCAGCCGGCAGTAGCCGTAGACCCGCCGGAGATGCGGGCGCAGCGCCCGCGGAAAGAGCAGCGACGCGACCGGGAAGTTCTCTCCCCGCGCGCGACGGGCGACGGAAGCGGCGTCCATGGCCCGTACGATGGCGTGCCGGATGTTGCCTCGTCAAACGGCGACGGCCTTGCCTCGGAGGGCAAGGGGGTGGTCTAATCGATTACGGCGCGTCGCAGCCCCTCCCCCGCTTCGGCGCGCCGCCGTATGCGGTCGACAAACCGATGACTACTGTCCGTCCGGATCCGGTCGCCGGCGTCTCTCTGAACGGGGAGTCGGTCGTCGTCCGCCTCACCGGCGAGCTCGACCTCTCCAACGTCCTGCTGCTGCGCACCGCCTTGTTCGAGTGCATCGAGCGACGGCCGAAGCGGCTCGTCGTCGACCTCGCCGGCGTGACGTTCATCGACTCGACCGCGCTCGGGACGCTGATCGAGGTGCGCGCGCGGCTGGAATCGAAGGAGTCGTTCGTGCTCGCGTCCCCCGGCCTCGAGACGCGGCGCGCCCTCGAGATCTCGGGCCTCGACCGCCACTTCGAGGTCCGCGAGACGCTCGAGGACGCGCTGAATTCGTAGTAGGAGGGCTGCGCCCTGCCTCTGAGTGGCGCGGCTGCGCGGCTACCCGGCCGCGGAGTCTTAACACGATCTCTGTTAGTATCGCAAAACCTAAAGAACTCTGTGTTATGTCCCCACCTTTAGGAAAGAACCCGTTTCGCCCCGGCGTAGGGATCCGTCCCTTGCACTTGGCGGGCCGCGATCCTCAGATGCGTCGATTCCGTGCCATGTTGCGTGCCGCTCCCGAACAGCCCGCGAACATGCGTCTGACAGGCCTGAGGGGAGTCGGAAAGAGCGTTCTGTTAGGCGAATTCGAGGACATCGCAGAACAGAACGGGTGGGCGAGCGCGCTCCTCGAGCTACAGCCCGGCCATAACGCCGACGAATCCCTCGTTACGGCTCTAATCAAGACGGCGAATCAGGCGAAAGAGCGGTTATCGCGGGTCGAGCGGCTTCGTACGGCTCTCGGAAAGACTGCGCGGAGGGCGGGTACGCTCGGGATCGGCTGGGGCGAGTTCGTCTTAACGTACGCGCCCTTCGCTGAGCAGGCGCAAGAGGACCTCAGCAAGGCCCTCTACGAAGTCGTGGAAATGGCCGTCGAGAAGGGACGCGATGGATTCGTTCTGCTGTTGGATGAAACCCAGGTCGTTCGAGACGAGCAGAACCCGACCGGAGAGCACCCCCTATCGCTGCTCATTTCCTCAGTCGTTGCGCTTCAGCGCAAGGAGCTTCCGCTCGGTCTTGTGGTTTGTGGGCTTCCAACCCTCACCGGGAACCTCTTGCGGGCGCGCTCGTACACGGAACGGATGTTTCGAGGTGAAGAGATCGGAAGGCTCGGGGCGAGTGACGCCGCGGAGGCATTCATCGAACCGATATCGGAGACGACGGCCAGCGTTCTCGTGTCGGACGGTCTCGTCGAGACCGTCGTAGCGGAGGTCGAGGGTTATCCCTACTTCATCCAACTGTGGGGTGCAGAGCTCTGGGATGCGGCCGACGCGGCTGAGACGGACAGCCTCAATGACGCTCTGCTGGAAGCCGCTCGGCCCGACATTTTGCGGCGCCTCGACCTCGACTTCTACGAGCCTCGCGTTGCGACACTGACGCCGGCCGAGCAGGACGTGCTCTTGGCGACTGCGGAAATCGACTACCCACCACTGACGGTCTCGCAATTGAATGAGGCGGTGGACAAGACGCCGGCAAACGTGAATGTCTTACTCGGTCGCTTGGTCGAGAACGGCGTCCTGTTCCGCCTACGAAAAGGGCAATACGAGTACACAGCGCCGAAGTTTCGTGACTATCTGCTGCGCCGCGCTCCGCGGTGACAGCCCCTCCTCTCTGGCCGCTACGACGGGCGGGCGCCGAGCGTCACGCTGACATTCCGCTCGTGGCCGGCTCGCCGTACGCGGAGCGTGATCCGGTCGCCGGGCTTCTTCGCTGAGATCACCGCCTCGAGGCGGTTCGTGCTCCGCACCGACGTGGCGTCGACGGCCGTGATCACGTCGCCCGAGCGGAGTCCGGCGCGCGCCGCCGCGGTAGCGCTGCGCACGCTGTTGATCGCGACGCCGCCGTTCGCGGGCCCGATCGCGACGCCGAGGTACGCGTGGCTGACCTTGCCGTTCGCGATCAGCCCGTCGACGACGCTCCGCACGGAGTCGGACGGGATTGCGAAGCCGACGCCGTCGTTCCCGCCGGAGTCGCTCTCGATCTGCGCGGTGACGCCGATCACCTGGCCCTGGAGGTTCAAGAGGACGCCGCCCGAGTTGCCGTGGTTGATCGCGGCGTCGGTCTGGATCGCATCGGCGATCGGGAAGTTGTCCGGTGCGCTGATCGACCGGTGGAGCGCGCTTACGATCCCCGTCGTGACCGAGCCGGCGAGCCCGAACGGGCTGCCGATCGCGACCACGCCGTCGCCGACCTGGACGCCGGTCGAGCTCGCGAGCGTGAGCGGGTGGAGCTCGGACGCGGGC
>DASUZD010000091.1:0-22023 GCA_036377055.1 Gaiellaceae bacterium
CGAAGCAGGCGGAGGTTGTGTGAGCAGGCGGTCTGCGAGAGCCCGGTGACAGCCGCGAGATCGCAGACGCAGAGCTCGCCGGCCTCGAGCAGCGCCGAGATCAGGCGAAGGCGCCCGGGGTCGGAGAGGACGCGAAACGTCTCCGCGAGGTCCTGGAAGACGCCGGCCGCCGGCAACCGGTCGAGAACGGCGTTGACGCGCTCCGGGTCGACGCACTCCACGTCACAGCGATCCATCGACACCACGCTCGACACCCGAGATACCTTCACAACTGTGAAGATAACATCGCCGCCCGCCGATCGACGGCTCGCCGCGGGCAAGCGACGCGTGGCGCCGGACACGACGGCGTGTCCGGCGCCACGCAGCTCGTTAGTTCGCTGGTGCCGAGTGCCGGGGAACTTCGCCGGAGATCGGCAGCTTCTTGCTGTAGACGGTGTTGTCGCTCGCCGACATCACCTTCGTGTCGAAGGCCATCTGCACGACCATGTTCGCGAAAGTCCGCGACATGAGCGTGAGCACGTCGGGGTCGTTGTTGCTCAGGTTGTCGCACCACAGGAACGGGTTGTCGACGCAACCACCGTCGAAGCTCGGGATGTTCCCCTCGAAGTTGCCGAGGAACCCGCCGAAGAGGTTGACCTCCTGCTGCGTCTTGCAGCAGTCCTGCCCCGTCAAGACGCCGCTCGCGGGGATCCCGACGAGGTTGAAGTTGAACGCGTCGGTGCCCACGGGCGAGAAGAACTCGTGGTTCTTCCCTTGCGAGGTCAGGTAGCTGACCGCCTGGTCGCGCCCGATCGTCGAGGCCTTGTAGACCCGATTCGGGAACTGCTGCTGCGGTCCACCGAACAGGTTGGGAGCCGCCGGATCGAGGACGCCGAGCGTGTAGTTCGGCGTCGCCGTGACGTCGGCGTCGAGGTCGTAGCCGATGTGACTCAGCTCGGTCGACGACAGCGAGTCGACGTAGAACGACGAGCCGAGCAGCCCGATCTCCTCACCGCCGAACCAGATGAAGCGGAGGTGGTTCGTCGGATTGACGTTCTTCATCTTCTGCGCGATGTTGAGGATGGTCGCGGAGCCGGACGCGTTGTCGAGCATTCCGGCGCCGTAGATCGCGTCGAGGTGGGCGTCGACGACGACGGTGTGGTTCTTGTCTCCGCCCTTCGAGTCCGCGATCACGTTCCAGTCGAGCCTGTTGGGATCGAAGATCGCGTCGATGCTGATGTTCATCGTCGGCAGCGGCGTGCTCGCCTGGACGGCCTGCTGGTACTGGTTGTACAGGTCCTGCCCGATTGCGAACGTCGTGAACGCGACCGGGATGTTCGGGACGAACGGGGTTCCTCCGGCATCGACCAGGCTGCCGACGAGCAGGCCGGTCCGGCCGGGGTTGCCCTCGTTGAAGATGATCACACCGGTCGCGCCGGCGCCTTGTGCGTTCTGCACCTTCACCCCGAAGTTGCAGCCGCCCCGCTGGATCAGCGCGATCCGCCCCGGCGTGAAGCCCTGGAAGTCGGTGCTGGTGCACCCACTCGTCGAGCTCGACGACGGCGTCGGCGGCAGGATGATGCCGCCCGCCGGCTGGAGCGCGGCCTGCGCAATTCCGAGGCTCCTCCCGGGGCCCCAGTCAGTCGAGAGCACGTAGCTGTGCGCAGTCGGTGAGACCTCGCTGAACGTCGGTATCCCCTTGTACGCGTAGTACTCGAACGTGTACGGCTGTTCGACGACGCTGTACCCGGCGGCCTGCATCTTGGCCGCGACGTAGTCCGCCGAGGCCTTGTACCCGGGCTCGCCGGAGTTCCGCGACGGGTGGCCGTCGGGACCCGGATTCGCATCGGCGATCGCCTGGAAGTCCTGCATGATCTTCCAGAGATCGTTCTTTGTGATGCACGGCAGGAGCTTGCTCGGTGTGTCGTTGACCTGCGTGTCGCAGTTAGGCGGCGGGGCCGCGCCCGCCGGGATTGGCCCGACGAGTGCTACGACAGCGATGCAGAGCGCGACGAGCCACAAATGCGGTCGTCGCAACTTGAAACGTTGCGGCATGTGCCCTCCCCTTAGTTAGTGCGATACAGACCCCGCGCGAGACCCTACGACTTTCGCGCGGGAAAGGCAACAGCCATCTTTCCTCGGGGAGCGAGGCTGCGCCCTCGGGAGCGGGCGCACGCGGCGATCGACTCGCACCTTCCTTCGCGAGTGCTGCGAACATCCGCCGGGATGAGGACGCTCCTTCAGCGCGCGACGCTCCTCGTCACCATGGACGACGAGCGGCGCGAGATCCCGGACGGCGCTGTCCTGATCGAGGACGACGCGATCGCCGCCGTCGGTCCGAGCGCCGAGCTCGACGCGAGCGCCGACCGCACGATCGACTGCCGCGGGATGGTCGTGCTCCCGGGATTGGTGAACACGCATCACCACCTGTTTCAGACGCTCACGCGCGCGGGTGCCGCCGCTCCGGACTCGACCCTGTTCCCGTGGCTCCAGGCGCTCTATCCGGTCTGGGCGAACCTCACCGGCCGCGACATCTACGTCAGCACAAAGCTCGGGCTGGCTGAGATGCTCCTCTCGGGCTGCACGACGACGTCCGACCACCTGTACGTCTTCCCGAACGACGTCACGATCGACGACGAGGTTCGCGCGGCGCTCGAGCTGGGGGTGCGCTTCCACGCGAGCCGCGGGTCGATGTCGCTCGGGCAGAGCCACGGCGGGCTGCCGCCCGACGACCTCGTCGAGACAGACGAGCTGATCCTCGCCGACACGGAGCGCGCGATCGAGGCGTTCCACGATCCGAGCCGTTTCTCGATGACGAGGATCGTCGCGGCGCCGTGCTCGCCGTTCTCGGTGACGGGCGAGCTGATGCGCTCGACGCGCGAGCTCGCGCAGAGCCACGGCGTCATGTGCCACACGCACCTCGCCGAGACGCTCGACGAGCAGCAGTTCTGCGAGCAGCACTTCCACATGCGCCCGGTCGCGTACGCCGAGTCGCTCGGCTGGCTCGCGAGCGACTGCTGGTTCGCCCACTGCGTCCATGTCGACGATTCCGAGATCGCGTCGATGGCGAGCGCCGGAGCCGGCGTCGCCCATTGCCCCTCCTCGAACATGCGCCTCGCGTCCGGGATCGCGCCCGTCGTCGCGATGGTGGCCGCCGGCGTGCACGTCGGCCTCGGCGTCGACGGGAGCGCGTCGAACGACAGCGAGCACGTGCTCGCCGAGGCCCGCCAGGCCCTCCTCCTACAGCGGGTCGGGACCGGCGACGCGTCGGCGTTCACGGTCAGGCAGGCCTTCGAGCTCGCGACGCGCGGCGGCGCCGCAGTCCTTGGCCGCGACGACATCGGCCAGCTCGCCCCCGGGATGGCCGCCGACATCGTCGGCTGGCGACTCGAACGGCTGCCCTACGCCGGCGCGCTAGAGGATCCCGTCGCGACGCTCGTGCTCTGCCAGCCGCAGAACGTCGACCTCGCGATCGTGAACGGCGTCGAGCGCGTCTCGTCCGGCGAGATCGTCGACCTCGACCTGCCGCGCCTCGTCCACGAGCACAACACCGCCGCAGCGGAGCTCTGGACCCGGAGGTAGGAAGGCATTACGACGCCGACGCGGGCACGCGCTGCGCTCGCGTCTCTGTGCGCGCCTCGCGCCACCAGATGAGCTCGTACGCGTGCAGTCCGACCCAGATTGCGGCCAGGAGCGAGAGCGCGACGAGCGCGGGCACGGCAAGCGCCACAGGCACGAGTGCAGCGCAGGCGATCGCGGCGACGAAGCGGCCGCCGCCGAGGTGGTGCGAGACGCGCACTCGGAGAGCGACGTACGCGAACAGGTAGAGGGCCGGTCCGCCGCACAGCGCAACGGCAGGCACCGTCGCCAGCTCGTCATGGACATGGGCGAGCGTCGTCTTCATCGCAAAGGCAAACAGGACGATCCCGGCGACCATCGGCAGATGCAGGTAGGTGTACGCGTCCCGCGCCAGGGCAATCTGCGGCGCGCCGCTCCGGTCGGACAGCAGCTGGTGCGCTCGGATCGTGAAGAAGTCGAAGTACGCCAACCAGAACGAAGCAGCCACGACGAAACCGAGCACGGCGGCGAGGATGACGGCGGCGCCGAGCCCTGTGCCCCTCGCGCCGAAGCCGATCGCGACCAGCGACTCGCCGATCGCGATGATCACGATCAGCCCGTGACGCTCGACGAAGTGCGCGGGATGAACCCGCCAGCCGCTCAATCCGACGAGGAGCGGCCCGAACAACCCGACGGCGAGCGCGACGACCCAGATCAGGGTCTTGAGCCCACCGTCCACGAAGCCCGCGGCGAGAATAAACGCGGCCCCGGCGACGGACGAGGGTGCGGTCCGCAGGATCGCCTGCAAGAGATCTCGGTCGCCGCGCACGGAGAGCGCGTAGAGCATGAGCTGCATGACGGCCACGATCAGGAACGCCACGCCGAACACGACGCCGTGTCGGCCGAACGTCTCGGGTACGGCCAGGGCGGCCGCGAACATCGCCGCCATCGCGACGAGCGTCGTCCCCCAGACCAGCGCTTCCCCGGGATCGACGGTGTTCGTCAGCCACGCATAGGCCGCCCATGCCCACCAGAGCGCTGCCAGGACCAGGAGGCCGTGTCCGACGCCGCTCCAGGTCGGATTGTCCGAGAAGACCGTTGTGACCTGCGTGAACCCGAAGACGAAGACGAGGTCGAAGAAGAGCTCGAGCGGCGTCACCCGTTGCTCGCGCTCGAGTTGCTGCTCGCTCACGGCGCGAGGCTACGCTCGAGCTGGGCGCGGCGCCAGGTGCGCGTGGACCAGCTGCACCGCCATCGCGCCCTCGCCGACGGCGGTCGCGCAACGCTTCGTCGACCCGGAGCGGACGTCGCCCGCGGCGAAGATGCCGGGGACGCTCGTCTCGAGCAGGTAGTCGGCCTCAGCCGCGGGGCCGGTGAGAACGAACCCGTTGCTGTCGCGCTCGACGGCGTCGTCGAGCCATTCGGTGCACGGCCGCGCCCCGAGGAAGAAGAACAGGAAGGAGAACGGCAGGCGCTCCCCGCTCTTCAGCGTGACCGCCTCGAGCCGCCCGTCCGTCCCGTGGAGGGCGGCGATCTCGCTGCGATCCCGGACGCTGACGCCGTAGCGATCGAGCTCGCGGATCAGGTAGTCGGACATCGTCTCGTGCAGGTCGGCGCGCCGGTGGAGCAGGGTGACGAGCGCGCCGCCACGGGCCAGCCAGACCGCGGCTTGCCCGGCCGAGTTGCCGCCGCCGACGACGGCGACGCGCGACGCGCCGCAGAGTTGCGCCTCGGGTGGCCCGGCAGCGTAGAAGGCCGTCAGGCCCTCGTAGTGCACGAGGTCCTCCAGCGGCAGGCGTCGGTAGTCGGCGCCTGTGGCGAGGATGACCGCGCGCGCAGCGATCTCGTGCCCCTCCTCCAAGTGGACGACGTGTCGTCCGTTACCCGACTCGAGAGCGATCGCCCGGTACGGCGTCGCGGGTCGCGCCCCGAACTTTCGCGCCTGGGTGATCGCGCGCCCGGCGAGCTCTGTGCCGCTGATCCCTGCCGGGAAGCCGAGGTAGTTCTCGATCCTGCGCGACGATCCCGCCTGGCCGCCGAGCGCCGTGCTCTCCAGGACGAGCGTGTCGAGACCCTCGGAAGCGCCGTAGACCGCTGCCGCGAGGCCCGCCGGACCGCCGCCGACGACGAGGAGGTCCGCCTCTTCCCGCGGCGCCAGCTCACGTCCGATCCCGAGCGCGCGCAGGACCTGCCCGTTCGACGGCCGGCGCAGCTCGGCGCCACCCGGCAGCCGCACCAGCGGCAGCTCCGTCTCGCCGTCCGGCGACGCGTCCTGCCAGGTGAACGGCAGCCGGTTCGCGCGCGCGAAGTCGAGCATCCGCTTCGTCGCCTCGGACGAGTGCGGCCCGACGATCTCCAGGCCGATTCCCTGGACTCGTTGGAGAGCTTCCCGCCGGGCGATGAACGTCGCGAGGACGAGGTCGCTTAGCGGGCCGTCCTCGACCAGCAGCGCGCGCAGCGCCTCGCGCTCGACCGCGATGTACCGCAACGGCAGCATCACGACCGCCGTCAGGAAGACCGTCTGCCCGGAGAGGAGGTTCAGCTCGCCCAGGAAGCCCGAGGCGCCGTGGCGGGCGATCTCGTTGCCAGCGGCGTCGACGATCGCGACCTCGCCCTCACGGATGGCGACGAACGGGTACGTCGCGTCGCCGACCGTGTACAGCACGTCGCCGACCCGTGCGGTTCGCTCCTCGCCCAGGGCGGGCGAGCGTCGCCAGCTGGGACGGAGACAGCGTAGGACTCGCGGGAGCGGCCACGAGGCCAGGGTACTCCTGCGCGCGCGGCGTAGGCGGGAATCCTCGACTAGGAGGCGGCCGCACGTGCGACGGCCACCATCAGCCGCACTGCTTCGTCGGCCCGGCAGCCTTGGCCGCGAACGAGCGACTGCCAGGTGCGGAAGTCGAGGGCGTGGCCGAGCGCGCGGCGAACCCGCGTCCTCGCCTCTCCCCGGCTCGGACAGCCAGCGAGCAGCACCTCGCGCACGTCTTCGAGGTACTGGACGCGGTAGGCGCTCATCTCGCGCAGGATCGGCAACACGGGCGCGTCGCGATGGATGTTCTCGAGCAGCGGCTCGAGCCGCTCGTAGTAGTCGTAGAGCGCACGCAGCGCCGCCTCCAAGCGCTCGCCCGGATCCTCGATCGAGCGCCAGGAGGTCGGGTCGGGCGGGGGAACCGTCGCCCGCACGTGGCCCGAGCAGGCGCGAAAGAGCGCGTCGGCGTCGGGGAAGTGCGCGTACACGGTCGGGCGCGTCACGCCTGCTCGCTCGGCGATCGCGGCCACGCTCGTCCGCGCCGGCCCGACCGTCGTGTGGAGCTCGACGGCCGCCCCGACGATTCGCTGCCGCGTCTCTTCCTGGCGCTCCGCGCGCCGCTTCAGCTCATATGTTCGGGTCGACGGCATTTCGCTTGACACCACTGTAGGTGAACTCTATCCTAGCAAATCACTTGACGAGCCTGTAAATCGAAAGGAGACCGAGATGGAAGCGACAACTTCGAGCGTCAGGGTGGTGGGTCCCAGCGACGGGCAGGAGGGCTTCCTCGGGAGCATCGGCGTGCGCTTCGTGATCGACGGGTCAGAGGCCGGCGAGCGTTTCTCGCTCGTCGAGCACGCGATGTCGCCACGCGCGCTCGCGGCGCCGTTGCACCTGCACACGCGCGAGGACGAGTACAGCTACGTCCTGGAGGGGCGGATGGGCGCCCTGCTCGGCGACGAGGTCGTCGAGGCGGGGCCGGGCGACCTCGTCTTCAAGCCGCGCAACCAGTGGCACACGTTCTGGAACGCCGGCGACGAGCCCTGCCGGATCCTCGAGATCATCTCGCCGGCGGGCTTCGAGCACTTCTTCCGAGAGCTCTCCGACATGGGCGGCGCGATCAACGCCGACCCGGACGAGCTGACCGCGCTCGGCGCGCGCTACGGCCACTACTTCAAGGTCGAGAGCGTTCCGGAGCTGCTCGAGCGCTTCGGGCTGCGGATCGGCGAGCACCTCTCCGGCGGGTGGACGCCGCTCACGTAAGCGCCTTGCTGCGTCAAGTCCTGCGGGCCTTCGGGCTCGCGGGACTTGGCGCTTCTTAGCGACGCGGGCCGACCGCTACGGGCTCAAGCGGAACGGCGGGTACACGTCCGTCACGAGCACGAAGGCGTAGCCGGAGACACGGTTCGTCCAGCGGCCGACGCCGAGGACGAAGCCGAACAGGCCGCGCGGGTAGCGGCCGGTGAAGAGGATCGCGAACCAGGCGAGGATCACGCAGACGATCCCGGCCAGCCAGAGGAAGACGAGCACGACGTAGTGGGGGATCGCGAGGAACCACTTGACGAGCGGTAGCCAGCGGTTCAGGCCGTCCTTCGCGTCCGGGTAGGGGAAGTCGAGCCGGACCGACTGCTCCTCGTCGGTCGAGGGATAGCGGTCGTCCATGAGCGCGAGGTAGACGCAGATCCGGTTCGAGAACCGCATCAGCTGGAGGTTCCAGTCGTACCACCAGCGCGGGTACTTCTGCCGGAAGACGATCATCAGCAGGACCGGCACGAAGAGGACACCGCCGCTTCCGGCGGCGATCATCGGGCCCGGGCCGCCCCAGGCATGGCCGCCGAAGGTTCCGGCGAGAACGAGGATCGGGATCGCGGCGAAGATGCGGAAGCCGGTGCTCACGCGGTCGAGGTTCCGGTCTGGGTATGACACGTCGAACTGCACCGGATAGGGCGGTTCGGTGGGCGGCTCCATTTTCGTCCCTCCTGGCTCGCGAACTGCGTCAAGCCAGCGTAATGCTCAGGGATCGATCTCGCGGCCGCGGATGAAGGGCAACAACAGCGTCGGCGGGTCGGGAGTGTCGCGCCTCGGCGGCGGAGGCGAGACAGCCGTCGCGTAGCCAAGGTTGGTCGTCAACGCCAGCACAGTCCCGGTCTTGACGTGGATCAGCAGCCCCGCAGTGCCGCCGGCGACGGCGCCGGTGTGGCCGACGAAGACGCCAAACGGGCTTCGGTGCACCTCGAAGCCCAACCCGTAACCCGTCTCCTCGCCGGCTGTCGTACGTTGCGAGGTGAACATCATGTCGCGCGTGCTCGGATCGACGAGCCTGCCGCTGGTCAGGGCGGCGCCGAAGCGGGCGAGGTCGTCGGCCGTCGCCAGAAAGCCGCCGGCCGGAAGACGGTCGCTGAGGTCGATCGGCGGAGCGACCCGCACGCCGCCCGAATCTTCGATCTCGTAGAACGTCGCCCGCGCCGCCCGTGGCGCCGTCGCCAGCGTCGTCTCGCGCATCTGCGCCGGCACGAGCACGGCTTCGCGCATCAGCGTCGCGAAGTCGAGGCCGCTCGCGCGTTCGAGCGCGGCGCCGATGACGTCGTAGCCGTAGCTCGAGTAGCTGAAGCGCGTGCCGGGCGTGGCAACCAGCGGGTCGTCTCTGAACAGGCTCAACGTGTCGGCGACCGACGCGAAGTGGCGGCGATTGATCGCCTCGGCTTGGCTCTCGTAGTGACGTATGCCAGCCAGGTGGCCCGCCAACCGTCGCAGCGTGATCTCTCCGCCGTACGTCGGGAAGTCGACGTAGCGGTCGACCGGCGCGTCGAGATCGACGCGCCCCGACTGGGCATAGCGTGCGAGCGCCGTCGCCGTCAGCGTCTTCGACACGCTGCCGATCCGGAAGCGCGTGTGCGCGGTGACCCGACGGCGCGACTTCAGGTCCGCGTAGCCGCAGCTGACCGACCAGACGATCTTCCCTCGGGCGGCGACAGCGAGGCTAAAACCTGGCGCGCGCAGGCCCCTCTCGAGACGGCGCAACAGTGGCCGGTCGGCCGCGATGGCGCGGAGGTACGGCCGCGCAGCCCGCCACTGGCGGCAGAGCGGCTGCGAAGGATCGGCTTGCTTTCCCCCGCCGCACGCCGGCACCGGGAGCACCAGCAAGAGCGCGATCGCAACCGTGGCGCGAAACGTCAATCGGCTACCGCGTGCCGCGGCGCACGTAGCCCGAGCGCGCGGCCCAACGTCAGATAGCCGATGACGACGGCTGCGGCCTCGAGCGCGCCCGTCGCGCCCGCGCCGGCCAGACCGTTGCCGGCAACGCCGACGGCGGTCGTGGCCGCAAAGGCCAACCCCGCCACCGCGGTGCACGCCAGGAGCGGCCGCGAGGTCAGCCAGAGCGCGAGCGGGCGCAGCCGCGGCGCGCCGGCGCCGACGTCATCGACCAGCGTCGCAACCGCCGGCGCGAGCTCGGCGTGGCCAGCCCGCGCCGCCGCCGCGACGGCGGCGAGGCCGGCGACGACAGTGGCCGCGACGCCGATGGCGTAGGCCGCGATGATCGGCGCGGCGTCGCGCCACGGCGCCGGAGCCGGCCGCGTCAGCGCCAACGCCAGTTCCAAGACAGCAGCCGCCAGCACCGCGGCGGTGGCGATGGCGACGCCCTTGGCCACCAACCGCAGGCGCAGGTCGTCGATCAGCGGCTGCTCGCGAAAGCTGAAGACGCGCACGCCGCTGACGGCCAAGGCGACCGCGGCCACCTGCAGGCCCAGCATGCTCGGCGCGCCTTGCGGGAAGTCGTGGAGCCACGACGGCGCGGCCAGCACGAAAAGTCCGGCGGCGACGGCGTAGCACGCCCAGGCGGTCGCGGCCCAGAGCAAGGCCATGCGCACCGACGCCGTAACGACCGACTGGGCGAAGCGGCGCGCGAGCAGCGCGGCGGCGCCGAAGCGCACGACCGCCTGCTCCTCGGCGGCGGCGGGGTCGACGCCCGTGGCAGCGATCTCGGCGGCCGACGCGCGCAAGTGGTCGGCGGCCTCGGCCAGCAGCCGCGCGCGCGGCACCCGCCGCGACGCCAGCTCACCCTCGAGCTCCTCGAGGTAGGCGGCGATCGCGCTCAGGCCGTCCCTCCGAGGACGTCGTCGAGCCTCCGCACGAAGCTACGCCACTCCGACTCCTGTTCCGCGAGCGCCTTCGTCCCTTTGCGGGTCAGCTCGTAGACGCGGCGCCGGCGTCCGGCCGCGGTTGCCCAGCGGCTCGTGACCAGACCGGTCCGCTCGAGGCGGTGCAGCGCCGGATAGAGCGTTCCCTCGAGCACGTCGAAGTCGCCGCCGCTGCGCTCGCGCAGCTCCTTGATGATCGCGTAGCCGTGGCGCGGCCCGTCGCGGAGCGAGGCCAGCGCCACCAGCTCGAGCTGACCCTTGAGGACGTCGACCTTCATACCTTTGAACTCTAAGTATAGAGAGTCAAGGCGTCAAGCGGCAGCGGTGCTACAGAAGCCGCGCGGGCGGCCGCGGCCGGCTGCTTGCGATAGTGAGGCGTGTTCAATCAGTTCACCCAGCTCGTTGCGGACGCGTCGGGGTGGGCGTACGGGATCGTCTTTCTGCTTGCGTTCTTCGACGCGCTGGTGCCCGTCGTGCCGAGCGAGAGCTCGGTCATCACGGCGGGCGTCGTCGCCTCAGCCGGCGACCTCAGCCTGCCCCTGATCGTTGTTGCCGCCGCGGCCGGGGCGTTCCTCGGTGACAACAGCGCCTACCTGATCGGCCGGCGCTTCGGCACCAGAGCTTCGGCGCGCTTCTTTAGCGGCAAGAGGGCGCGCAGGCGGATCGAGTGGGCTGAGCACCAGCTCGAAGAACGCGGCGGCGAGCTGATTGTCACCGCCCGCTTCATCCCCGGCGGTCGTACCGTCATCACGCTGAGCGCGGGCTTGGTCAAGTTCGCGTGGCCGCGCTTTGTGCTGTTCGACTTCGTCGCCGCGCTCGTCTGGGCCCTCTACGCCAGCCTGCTTGGGTACTTCGGCGGCCGTGCGTTCCAGAAGGCCGCCTGGAAAGGACTCCTGCTCGCGCTCGGGATCGCGTTCGCCGTCGCCGGTGGAGTCGAGCTCACGCGCTGGTTGCTGAAGCGGCGCCGCGTTGCCGCGGCCTCGGCCCGGAAGTAGCCGAGCGAGTCCTCAGCTCACCGCTTGCTTCACGAGCGCGGCGATCCTTGCCTCGTCGGCGGCAGTCAATTCCTTCACCGCGAAGGCGACCGGCCACATGGAGCCTTCGTCGAGCTTCGCGGTGTCGTTGAAGCCGAACATCGCGTACCTCTCCTTGAACTTCCCCGCGTTGCGGAAGAAGCAGACGACCTTGCCGTCTTTCGCATACGCCGGCATCCCGTACCAGGTCTTCGGCGAGAGGTCTGGTGCGGCAGCTGTGATGAGCTCATGGAGCCGCTTGGCGATTGCGCGATCCTGCGGCGACATCGCGGCGATCGCGGCGCGCACCGCGCTTTCCCCATCCGCCTTGCCCTTCAGCTCCCGGGCGCGCGCTTTCATCGCGGCCTTCTCCTCGGTCGTGAATCCCTCGGACGCTTTGCCGATGGTTCCCTTCTTTGTGGGGCTCATCGCTCTCCTTTCGTGCGTTCGACGACCTCCGCGAAGCGGCCGAGCCGCTGCAGCCATATGCCGACGCCCCTCGAAGGCGTAGGGCGCGAGCATGCACCTGCGGCGTCCGCTGCGCGGGCGCCTGGAGTGGCGGCCGAGGTGCTGCCACCGTCAATTTCCGGCGTCCTCGTCCTCCGCCTGAGTTGTGTCGCCGACCAACTCTCGAAGAGACGACACCCTACGATGAACGTTCTGATTCGCGGCATACACCGGGGTTAGCCGTTCGTCCCGGCCCCACGATTCGCGCACGACGCGCCGCTCGCCCCAAACGAGCCACGACAGTTCTTGACCCTGCGCGTCTGCGTAGGCACGCAGCAAATCCTCACGGAGGTACAACAGGTGGCCGCGCAGCGCGCGCTCGGCGCCGCCGGGGGCGCTCACTGACGCGCTCGCCTTAGTGCCGTCGGGCAGGAATAGGTCGAACGTCTGGGGCCTGTTTCGCAGGTCAAAGAACTCGCAGAACCGCGGCGAAGGAACAAGAGCGCCGCCGGCCTGATTCAGCACGCTGTGATGTGACTCCCACTGGTAAGTGTGACTCAAAACCTCCACTCGGTACGAACCTCCGTCACGGAAGCTGATTGTGCGTTCATGCTCGTCCCCGTTATCCGCGTATTCCGCTGCGAACGTCGAGGCCCAAGGTATCTCGCCGGCGTACGTGTAGTAGTCGCTCCCCGCCTCTGGGATCAAGTAGTTCCCCGGATAAGAGATCGAAGCCAGCCGTTCGCGCAGGTCAGCCCCCTCCGCCGGATCAGAGAGGAACCCGCGCACGAAGGTGAAGACTTCTCGAGGTGACGGCGTGTTGCCGCGAGCGATCAAGAACCCATCGACGGCGACCCAGGACCCGTCGACACCGTTCACGGACGTTCTCATCATGAGGTCGTCCGGTATCTGGACGATCCCGCGCCGCAACCATGCGCGGTCGTCCTTTGGCGTGGGCCGAGGCCACACGGGAAGGATGGCGTCGAGAGCAGGGGGAGGCTCCGGAAACGAAGGGTCGAGGTCGGCGTCCGCGAGCCTAGGGCGCGGGTAATCGTCAGGGTCGAGCAAACCTCGGTCGGCAAGATCTCCCGCCATTTCGAAGTACGCGATCCACGAGTACTTCTTCCCGTACCGCTCTGTGCGACCAGGCTGTTGATCGCGACGCCATTCGCGCTCTGCGATCCGCCGATCTGCGTCTGCGAATCGCTCGCGCCTGTATCCAATATCATAGATTCGCCATCTAATCGCGCTGAGGATCTCGTTGTATTCGGGGTGTACCATGTCGTAGTTGCCGCGGTCACGGACGAGCCCACCGATGGTGTAGTTCTCGAAGTCCATATGAAGTGCCCAATCCGCGTCCTCGTAACGTTCATCGCTCTTCGCGATTTGGCTCCACTCGCGCCGCGCATGCGCGAAGGGTGGGCGAACGGGAACGTCATCGGCCGGAAGCGGACTTGTCGGGTAGCGCCGCGTCAGCTCTACCGTTTTCGCCGCATAGTCCCGCGCGAGGAAGTGCGTCGTCGGAACGCGCGCTTCGACCGAAAGAAGATCCTTCTCGAGGTTCTGTGAGTAGGTGCCGATTGCGGGCCCGGCGCTAGACCCTGCCGCAGCAGTAGTCGCGATAGCTGTTCCATAGGACGCGGCCAGCATGCGCTCAGGAACATAGACGTCGTTGATGTCCAGCGATTCGAGCGTGAGCCTGAAAAGCGCGACGCATTCCCGACGTCCGAACCAGTAGAGGGCGCGAGTGGCGCGATCGCGCATCGGACGACTCGTCGTCGTCAGCACCCACGAAAGCCACTCAGCCAGGAGTGCATCGCGCGCGCCCAGCTCTTCGTTGGACTCGCGCCAGCGACGTTCGAGACGATCGATATCCGCATAGATCACGCGCTCGGAGGCGCGGAGCCACTCCGTCCATGACAGGTCACGCCGCCACACGTCGAGCTGGCGCAGCAAGCGGCCGAAGAGCATCGCGTTCAACGGATGTGAGGGATACGAACGCGTCGCGCGGAACAACCTGAAGAAGTGGCTCCGCGCTTCGGGGTGATCGAGCGCCCGATGAAAGACCTCGACGACTTGCGCAACAGCCGCGTCGTCGACGTACTCACTCTCGAGCAGGAAGAGATCGAGTGTGGCCCAGTATTGAAGTGCGGGATCGCTCGTCGCCTCCCACAGATTCCTGCCGGCTCGACGAGGGAGAAGTCCGGCGAGTGCGGTGCCCACGTCATCAGCGAGCGGATGCCGGGTCGCATCGTCCTCCCCGACCAGCGCCTCGACGAGCTCGCGATTCTCAAACAGGCGATCGGCGTTGGCGTCGACCTCCTGAATGAGCGACTCGCCAATGAGCCAACCTCCGAGGAGGTCATATGAGATCGATACGACCTCCTCGTCACCACCGTCATATCGCGGAACGTCGCGCAAGATGACGTTCTCGTCTTCGAGAGCCTTTGTCATTGACGCGTTCCACGGCCTCGTGGTGTCGCCCGCGATCTCCTTTACGCGAGAAACCGGTACCGCCCGAGCGCGAGTCCGCCACAACTCGCGGGCAATCCCATCGAGGGCACCGGCGACCGACCGGTCAGCCGGATCGAGGTCAAGGCGATCAGCCACAGCTAGCTCAAGGGTCGAGATGTATTTCTCGAAGATCTCGTACGTCGTCGCCGTGCCAAGTTCGACGGTGACGCGAGTTTCACGGCGCGGGTTCGTCGCCTGGCAAAACATGCTGAGGAACAGCGGGTGTTCGAACTGGGCGAGGGTCTCGATTGTCCGGTCAGCGTCGATCTTGTAGTGGTCGAAATAGCGGTCGACGGCGTCCTCAAGGTTCTCGACGAACCCGTACAGCCAAACGACTTCCGTATCCTCCGTGATCGTCCAGTCCGCGTACGTCGGCCTCAGCGTCACGATCACCACGACGTTCGCGAACCGCGGAAGGGCGACGCTCACGCGAGCCAGCACGTCCTTCCACCTCTTCGGCTCGACCGCCTCGTTCAATGCGTCGATCACGATTGCGATGCGGCGATTGGCACGCATTCCCGCCGAGTTGACCGCCTCAAGAAGGTCATCGAGCGATCGCCCCGGAAGCCCAGCATGATCGGCGAGGCTGTGCTCGGTGAAGGAGGCGCCGAACTCCTTTGCGTGGAGCAAGAGGCCGGTCGCGTCTCTGTCGCCGAAGCCGCCTGCAACCTGCGCCGCGAAGTGCGTCTTACCGCGTCCCGCCTCCGCCAGTACGGCGATTAAGGACGTGTCCAAACGTCGGCCAACGTCGAGAGTCTCGTACACGACGGACGCATGCGGGTCCGACGGTTCCCAGACACCCGCGATCGCGCGATCGAGGAGCCCCGGCCGCGTGTGACGGCGGCGGCCATCACCTTCCTCCTCTTCCGGGAGCGCCTCGTCAAGCGACGCAACGGCGTCCCGCAAATGCCGATCATCCCAGCGCAGCTCCGCGACGTCTGAGGCGAGCGACGCCGCCTCGGCGAAGTTTCCTCGCTCGACCTCGCGCTCGATTTTCACGACGGTGTCAGCGGTGTCCACGAGCCGGTGATCGAGTTCGTCGGCCGCCGCGAGGACGGCGTCGAGATGCACAGCGGCGCCGGTAGGCAAACTGGCGCGGGAGGCTTCTCCATCGGCGCACGCCTCCCGAAGGGGTCCGACCAGCGCGCCGAGTTCCTCCGTCCAGGTGTCGAGCTCCGTTCGAACAACGCTATCCCCGAGGAGGCGGTGAACAAGATGCTCTTGCTCGACGGCGACGTGTAAAGCCGGGTGGTACTTCGATCGAATCGGGCCGAGCGCCTCGTCATACCGGTGCTGAAACCAGGTGGCGGTCAGCACGAGGTCACCGAAGAACGACTGGCGAAGGATGTACGCATCCCCTCCCATCAGCCCTTCGACGTTCGCGGTGTGCCACGACTCGACGGTCACCGCCGAGTCGAGAGCGCCGACCCACGTCGAGTCGACGGACGACAGCGCGTCACGGGTCCACAGGATCCACCGGGTCATGTCCGGGAACGCGGCCTTGGCTTTCTTGAAGGAGTCGCCGACCTGCCTGCGGCGACTGGAGGTCAGCTTCGCGCCCTCGAACCACTTGCATTGCCACCCGATCCGGCAGCCGGCGTTACCGAGCTCGCAGTCGACGTCGAGTCGCAGGTGGAACTCGACCCCCGGCTCTCCTCGCGGGAAGGCCAACTGTCCGAGCTGACCATAATTCCTGCGCACGAGCTCGTAACACAGCACCTCGAAGTTCTCCCAGGGGTGCCCGTCGAGATCGAGGAACTTGGCCCAGTTCGCACCCGGCATGCGCGTTGACACTAATACGTCTATGGCCTAGAACGCGCCACCTCCTCAGCGGTCGCGCGTGCTCACGCGAGAGCGGTAGCCCGAAGCGTCCTGGGTTAGCCGAGTTCGGCGACGGCGAGGCGGTAGCCGACATCGAGCTCGGGCAAGGTCAACAGTGACGCGTAGCGCCTGTGCCAGGAGCGATCGTCGAGATCGCGCGCGAGCCGAGCGACGCCTTCGGCCACGAGCCGGCCGTCGAGCAAGGCGAAGGTTGACATGTTCGCCCGGATGGCTTCGTCGAGATAGGCGTCCGGTCGGCGCCAGTAGGCGGCCGTAAAGCCGTCCGTGCAATCGGCGGGCACGGGCACCGGTTCGATCGTCACGCGGCCCAACACCTCGAACTCGACGAGCTCGGGATAGCGGGAGATTCTGTACCCGGCGAGGGCGGGGAAGTAGTCGTCGAGCCAGCCGAAGGGCGCATCGGGGTCGTGCGTGAAGAAGACGGCGCGCCTCCGCGCGACACGACGGATCTCGGCGAACGCTGCTGGACGATCCGCCCAGTGGTGGGCGCTTAGCACCGCGAGAGCCGCGTCGACGCTCTTGTCCTGCAGCGGTAGCGCTTCAGCTACGCCACGGACTGCTGGTGGCAGCGACGGAGGGCGCTGTCGGATCATGCGCTCGGACGGCTCGACCGGGACGACCGCGAGAGCGGTCGGTTCGTAGGAGCCGGAGCCGGCGCCGATGTTCACGACGGAAGTGGCGTCGCCGAGCGCCGCCCGAATCACCCGCGCGATCCTCGGGTCGGGGCGACGTGTCTCGACGTATGCGCCGCCGATCCGGTCGTAGAGAACCTTCTCGATCCGGAGATCGTGCCTTGAAACGATCGTCAGTGCTCGAAAATGGTCTCGTGAACGCAGAGCGCGCTTTGGAGCAAGGTCGCGGGGCCTACGCCAGCGGCGACTGGCAGCACGCCTTCGACGCGCTCGGTCGCGCGGACCGAGAGCGGCCGCTGGCGCCGGAAGACCTCGAGCTGGTCGCGCGCTCGGCGTACATGCTCGGCCTCGACGACGAGTACAGGGGCGCGCTGGAGCGGGCCTACCATGCGTACCGCGATGCGGCCGACGCGTTGCACGCGGCGCGCTGTGCGTGGTGGATCGGCCACAACCTCATGTTCCTCGGGCAGTCCGCGCCGGCGCGCGGGTGGTTCGCTCGCGGCCAGCGGTTGCTCGAGCGCGAGGATCGTGACAGCGTCGAGCGCGGCTATCTCCTGATTCCGACTCTCTTAGAGCGCTCCGGCCAAGGGGACTTCGCCGCTGCGCACGCGACCGCGGCGGAGATCGCCGAGATCGGAGAGCGGTTCCGTGATCAGGATCTCGTGGCGCTCGCGCTGATGGAGCAAGGCCACGCTCTCGTCAGGCAGGGGAGGACCGAGGAAGGCCTGCGGCTCGTGGACGAAACGATGGTGGCGGTTACTGCCGGTGAGCTCTCACCGGTCGTCGCGGGCATCGTCTACTGCAACACGATCGCGTTCTGTCGTGACGTGTACGAGCTTCGGCGGGCGCGGGAGTGGACGGAGGCGCTGACGCGCTGGTGCGAGCAGCAGCCGGACATGGTCGCGCACAAGGGCCTTTGCCTAGTGCATCGAGCCGAGATCATGACGCTGGGCGGCGCCTGGCGCGACGCGCTCGAAGAAGCCCGTCGCGTCGCCGAGCAGTTCACGCAGGGAGTGTTGAACCAGCGGGCTCTCGGCCATGCTGCGTACCGGCAGGCGGAGGTCTATCGCCTTCAGGGTCGGTTCGACGAAGCCGAGGTCGCTTACCGGGAGGCAAGCCGGTTCGGGCGCGAGCCGCAACCCGGTCTCGCGTTGATGAGGCTGGCTCAGGGCAGGGGAAACGCGGCAGCTGCGGCGATCCGGCGAGCCGTGAGCGAAGCGCAGCTCCCGCTCCGGCGCGTCGCGTTGCTTCCGGCTTGCGTCGAGATCCTGATTGCGACCGGCGAGGTCGTCGAGGCGCGTGCGGCATGCGACGAGCTCGGCGAGATCGCCCGCAGGCAGGGGAGCGAGGCGCTGATCGCCCTGGCGGCGCACGCCGAAGGCGCGGTTGCGCTCGCCGAGGGCGACGCCCGTTCTGCGCTGCCGTCGCTTCGCCGCGCCTGGCAGACGTGGCAGGAGCTGGACGCGCCCTACGACGCCGGCCGCGCGCGTGTACTCGTCGCGCAGGCTTGTGCTGCGCTCGGCGACGCGGACACGGCCACGCTTGAGCTCGACGCCGCGCGCGACACGTTCTTCCGGCTGGGCGCAGCACCCGATCTCGCGTGGCTCGACTCGCTGACCCGCAAGCGCGGACGAAGCGACCACGGGCTGACGGAGCGCGAGCTCGAGGTGCTACGTCTGATCGCCCGCGGTCGAAGCAACCGGGAAATCGCGAGCGCGCTCGTGATCAGCGAGCGGACCGTCGCCCGACACGTACAGAACATCTTCGCCAAGCTGCGCGTCTCGTCGCGAGCCTCGGCGAGCGTGTTCGCGGCCGAGCACGATCTCCTTTGACGCCTGGCGTGGAATGACCACGCTGCGCATGCAGCGCAAATTGGTCAGATCGCCCGATGCGGTCTCCTCGAATCCTCCCTAGCGTCCTCGCCGACAGTCGAAAGGAGGATCGAGATGTTCATCGTCGTCCACCACACGATCACCGACCCGGAGACGGCGTTCGCGCGCGGTCAGAACCTCCTCGCCGGGAACGGCGCCCCGCTGGGCGTGCGCGTCAGGGAGTTCTATCCCAGCCGCGATAAGGCCGACGTCTTCTGCTTGTGGGAGGGCGAGTCGCTCGAAGAGGTGCGCGACTACGTCGACGCGACGCTCGGCGACGCCAGCCGGAACGCGTACTTCGAGGTCGACGCGGACGTCGCTCGCGCGCTGCCGGAGCTGGCGGCGAGCCGGGCGTAGGCGCCAGATATCGCGACGGAGCGCCCCGCAACGGGCGCTCCTTCGCGAGTTCTGGCTGCACGCCCGTTGTACGCTTGACCTCGAGACGATGGGACTGAGGGCCCGCCGCCAGGAGCGCTTGCTCGAGCTCGACGAGGTCGAGCGGCGACTGAAGCCGTTCGGGCGCAGGTACCTGGGCGTGCGCGAGGTGCCGTTGGACGCGCTCGTCGGCACCGACGGCCGCGCCAGCTCGTTCACCCGCGACTTCCGCCCGCTGCACGCCTTCAGCCGCGACCGGATGCGCTCGCTGAAGGAGGCGTTCGCCGACGGCGGCTTTCCGCCGATCGTGACGGTCAAGCTCGGCGAGACGTACTTCGTGATCGACGGTCACCACCGCGCCGCCCTCGCGCGGCGCGGAGGCGCAGAGGTGATCGACGCCGACGTGACCGAGCTCATCGCGCGCGTCCCTCTCCCGGCCGGGGCGGACATGCTCGAGGTCGTCCTCCGCGAGCTCGAGCGGATCTTCCTCGAGGACAGCGGGCTCGCGGAGGCGCGTCCCGCCGTGCGCGTCCCGGTGAGCCGGCCCGCGCACTACCTGGAGCTGCTCGAGAACGTCCAGCTCCACGGCTACCACATGATGCGGAACCGCGGAGAGGTGTTCCCGAACGCGGACATCGCGGCCAACTGGTACGACGCGATCTACACGCCGACGCTCGACGCGATCGACCGCCTGCGCCTCGGCCGCCTCTACCGGGACGCGCCGGCCGGAGACCTGTTTCTGCTTCTCCACCGGCACCGGCGCGACGCGTTCCCCTCGACCGGCTGCCCGCACCTCGCGCAGACCGTCGTCTCGGTGATCGGCGACGACGGCGGGCGCCGCAGGCTGCGGCTGCCGGGTCGCGCGCGCCGTTAGCGGCGTGAGCAGCGACAGTCCGGCCACCCCCGAGCGAAGCGATTTCATCCGCGAGATCGTTGCCGCTGACGTGCGCGAGGGCAGGGTCTCGGAGGTCGTGACCCGCTTCCCGCCGGAGCCGAACGGATACCTCCACATCGGCCACCCCAAGTCGATCGCGCTCAACTTCGGGATCGCGCAGGAGTTCGGCGGGCGGTGCCACCTGCGATTCGACGACACCAACCCGATCAAGGAAGAGCAGGAGTACATCGACTCGATCCAGGAGGACATCCGCTGGCTCGGCTTCGACTGGGGTGACCACCTCTATTACGCCTCCGACTATTTCCATCAGCTCTACGAGTGGGCCGTCGAGCTGATCAAGGCCGGCAAGGCCTACGTCGACGACCTCTCCGCTGACGAGATCCGCGAGCATCGAGGCACCTTCAACGAGCCTGGCAAGGACAGCCCCTGGCGCGATCGTCCGGCCGAGGAGAATCTCGACCTGTTCGAGCGGATGCGCGCGGGCGAGTTTCCCGACGGCGCCAGAGTGCTCAGGGCCAAGATCGACATGGCCTCGCCCAACCTCAACATGCGCGACCCGGTGCTCTACCGGATCCTGCATGCGACCCACCCGCGGACCGGCGACGAGTGGTGCATCTACCCGCTGTACGACTTCGCGCATGGCCAGTCGGACGCGATCGAGGGCATCACCCATTCCCTCTGTACGCTCGAGTTCGAGGATCACCGTCCGCTCTACGACTGGCTGATCGAGAACCTGCCGGTTCCTTCGCGCCCGCGTCAGTACGAGTTCGCTCGGCTGAACCTCACGTACACCGTGCTCTCCAAGCGATTCCTGGGGCGGCTCGTGAGCGGCGGGTACGTGCGAGGCTGGGACGATCCGCGGATGCCCACTGTCTCGGCCCTGCGCCGGCGCGGCTTCCCGCCCGAGGGAGTGCGCAACTTCCTCGACGCGGTCGGCGTCGGAGGCAAGGGCCACAGCGCCGCCGAGATCGAGATGCTCGAGCACGAGGTCAGGGACGTGCTGAACCGGACGGCGCCGCGACGCTTCGCGGTCCTGCGTCCGCTCAGGCTCGTGATCGAGAACTACCCCGAGGGGCAGGTCGAGGAGCTGGAGGCCGTCAACAACCCGGAGGATCCGTCTGCCGGGACGCGCAAGGTGCCTTTCGCGCGCGAGCTCTGGATCGAGCGTGACGACTTCATGGAGGATCCGCCGAGCAAGTTCTTCCGCCTCGCCCCGGGCCGCGAGGTGCGCCTCCGCTACGCCTACTTCGTGACCTGCACCGAGGTGGTGAAGGACGCAAGCGGCGAGATCGTCGAGCTCCGCTGCACCTACGACCCGGAGACGCGCGGCGGCGATGCGTCGGACGGGCGCCGGCCCAAGGCGACCTTGCACTGGCTCTCGTCCGAGCACGCCATGCCCGCCGAAGTCCGTCTCTACGACCGCCTCTTCACCCGCCCCGATCCGGGCGCGGACGGCGACCCGTTCGCCGACATCAACCCGGACTCGGAGACGGTGCTCGACGAATGCCTGGTCGAGCCTGCGCTCGCGGAGCTGGCGGTCCGTGAGACCGTGCAGTTCGAGCGTCTCGGCTATTTCTGCCCGGATCCCGATTCGACGCCCGAGCGACTCGTCTTCAACCGCACGCTCGGCCTCAGGGACAGCTGGGCCAGGCTCCAGGCGCGGGGGCGCGGCCCGTCGATCGGAGGCGGCCGTGGATGAGCCAACGAACGTGATCGTCCTCGACAGAGTGGAACGCAGCCGCCGCGAGCAGCTCGTCGCTCTGTTCCGGAGCGCGTGGTGGACGAAGACTCGAGACGCCGATGCAGTCGAGCGGATGTTGGAAGGGTCGGATCTGACCGTCGGCCTCGTCGATCCGGCTTCTGACCGACTGATCGGGTTCGCACGGGCGATCACCGACCACACGTTCCTCGCCGTGGTGCTCGACGTGATCGTCGATCCTGACTACCGCGGAACCGGGCTCGGGGCGCGGCTCATGAACGAGTTGCTCGCCCAGCCGGAGCTCGCGGCC
>DASUZD010000092.1:0-11437 GCA_036377055.1 Gaiellaceae bacterium
CGCGCCCAGGAACTCCGCCAGGTCGGTGGCCATCGCGATCACCTCCGCCTGTAGCCAGAGGCCGATCGACGTCCGGCGCGAGAACTGCTCGCGGCAGACCTCCGGCAGGTTGCGGCCCGTAGCGATGCCGAGCTTTGCGGAGAGCGTCTGGATCAGCATCGCCATCAGGTTCGAGGCGACGATCACCCAGACAAGTGTGTAGCCGTACTTCGAGCCGCCGGCGATGTTTGTCGCGAAGTTGCCGGGGTCGATGTACGCGACGCAGGCGATGAACGCCGGACCGAGGAACGGCCAGACGCGGAAGCCGCCGCCCCGCGAGCGGAGCACACGCTCGCCCGCGCGGGCGACCGACACCTCCGACTCGACGCGGGTCGCCAGCATGAAAGTTAGACTAGTCTAACTAACGCGCTAGGAGCGTAGGACGTGCAGATCCGGGAGATTCCGGAAGCGCTCGTCGAGGTCGAACCCGTAGCCGACGAAGAGCTCGTCGGGAACGGTGAAGCCGACGTAGCGGACGGGAAGCTCGTCCACGAGACGGCGATAGGGGCGGTCGAGCAGGGTGGCGACCGCGAGGGACGCCGGCTTCCGTAGGGCAAGCGTCCGGCAGAGGTAGTTGAGCGTGAGGCCCGTGTCGACGACGTCCTCGACGATCAGGACGTCGCGGCCCTCGATCGGCGAGTCGAGGTCTTTCAGCAGGCGGATCTGCGCGTGGCCACCGGTCGCCGCGCCGTCGTAGCCGGCGAGCTCGAGGTAGTCGATCTGGTGCACGATCGGGATCGACCTGGAGAGGTCGGCCGCGAACACCATGCTCGCCTTCAGCGCCGCGACGAGGAGCGGCTCGCGGCCGGCGTAGTCACGTGCGATCTCACGCCCGAGCTGCGCGACGCGCGCCGCGATCTCCTCGGCGCTGAGGTAGACGTCTCCGACGCGGTCGCCGGATTCTATGAGGCGAGCTCGAGTCGGTATCGCTCGGCGAGGCGCTCGATGTCGCGCTTGTAGAAGAGCTTGATCTTCACGTCGGGATAGCGCTCGCGCAGCTTCCGCAGCTTCCGGTTCTTTTTCGTCACGAGCGTCTGCTTCATGACCGTGATCTCGACGTAGAGATCTTGCTCAGGGAGATAGAAGTCCGGCGTGAATCCCTCGAGGCAGCGGCCGTCGGCGGCCTCCTCGAGCACGAAGGTCCTCGGCTCGTACTCCCATGGCACTCCGTAGTAGTCCAGGATCTTCGCGCACTCGAGCTCGGCCTGGTTGGCGAAGCTCGGCGGGTTTCCTCCACAGAACGCCTGGAAATCCGGCAGTTCGGACCTCACGAGAAAGAAGGTAGCAACGACCTCGGACACCGAAGCCGTGGTAGAAGGCGCGCGCAGGCTCCGACGGAGGTGGCGATGGCACGCATCACCCTCGTTCCACAGCGGAAGGAGTTCTTCAAGCTCTACAACCAGGCGGCGGCGAATGCAGTCGCGATCTCGCGGGTGCTGGTCGACCTGCTCGGGCGCGACCCGAACGGCGACAGGGCCGACCTCATCCGGGAGATCAAGGAGCTCGAGCACGAGGGCGACCGGTTGACGCACGAGGTGGTCGACCTGCTGAACCGCACGTTCGTGACGCCGTTCGACCGCGACGACATGTATCGGCTGGCCACCGCCCTCGACGACGTCTGCGACCACATCGACGAGGCCGCGGGCCACATCGTCGGCTACGGGATCACCGGGATCCGGCCGGCGGCGCGGGCGCAGGGCGAGGTGATCTCGCGCGCGGCGACGAAGCTCCAGGAGGCAGTCGAGCGGCTGGACGGCTTCCGCGACACGAAGCGGCAGCTGATCGAGCTGCGCGAGCTCGAGGACGAGGGCGACCGGCTGAACCACGAGGCGATCGCGGAGCTCTTTCGCTCGCACGACGACGCGCTCTACGTCATCCGCTGGAAGGACGTCCACGAGCAGCTCGAGGAGGCCGTCGACGCCTGCGAGAACGCTGCCGACGTGCTGGAGGCCATCCTGGTCAAGAACCGGTGAGCGGCGACGTTCTCTTCGTGATCG
Organism: Gaiellaceae bacterium; assembly: GCA_036377055.1. Lineage (GTDB taxonomy): Bacteria > Actinomycetota > Thermoleophilia > Gaiellales > Gaiellaceae > DASUZD01. Next base: position 2,037 of record DASUZD010000092.1, read on the forward strand.
TCGTCGCGGTCGCGCTGACGTTCGACTTCACGAACGGGTTCCACGACACGGCCAACGCGATCGCGACCTCGGTCGGCACGCGAGCCGTGACGCCGCGGACCGCCGTGCTGATCGCGGCGGTCGCGAACCTCGCGGGCGCGTTCGTCACCACCGCGGTCGCGAAGAACGTCGCGAAGGGGCTGATCGACGCGAACCTGGCGACCCAACAGACCGTGCTTGCGGCGCTGATCGGCGCGATCGCGTGGAACCTGCTGACGTGGTGGCTCGGCCTGCCGTCGAGCTCGTCGCACGCGCTGATCGGCGGGCTCGTCGGCGCGGCGCTCGTCCAGTCGGGCGAGAAGGGCGTGCTGTGGCACGGCCTCGCGCACAAGGTCGTGCTCCCGGCGCTCGCGGCGCCGGCGATCGCGTTCGCGGCCGCGTTTCTGCTCTTGCTGTTCATCTACTGGGCGTTCGTGTGGCTCAATCCTGGCGTGGCGAGCCGCGGCTTTCGTCTCGGCCAGCTGGGATCGGGCACGTGGGTCGCGTTCACGCACGGCGCGAACGACGCGCAGAAGACGATGGGCGTGATCGCGCTCGCGCTCGTCCTCCACCGCCACGGCGACATCGCCGATCTCGAGATCCCGACCTGGGTGAAGATCGCGGCAGGCCTCGCGATCGCCCTCGGCACCTACGTCGGCGGCTGGCGAATCATCCGGACGCTTGGTCAGCGGGTGTTCACGATGGAGCCCGAGAGCGGGTTTGCCGCGCAGGCCTCGGCCGGTGCGACGATCTACCTTGCGACGAAGTACGGCTACCCGCTCTCGACCACGCACGTCGTCTCCGGCGCCGTGATGGGCGCGGGCGCCACGAAGCGGCTCTCGGCCGTGCGGTGGGGGATCGCGGGGAACATCGTCACCGCCTGGATCCTCACGATCCCGGCTGCCGGTCTCGTCGCGGCCGCGCTGTACTGGCCGGTGCAGGGAGTGTTCTAGGTGGAGGGCCAGCCGCGCGAGCTCTGCCTCTGCGAGACGTACGCGCGCGTGACCGAGCGCGCGGCCTTGCTCGCGGCGCGCTGGCTCGGCAGCGGCGACGAGACGGCGGCGGAGCAGGACGCGTCGAAGGCGATGCGCGAGGCGCTCGACCAGCTTCCGATCCGCGGCCGGATCGTGATCGGCGTGAACGAGAGCGAGTGGCTGCCGGTCGGCGAGGAGGTCGGCGCCGGCGGCGGCCAGTTCGACCTCGCCGTCCACCCGCTGGAGGGGCGCGGGGTCGTCGCGCGCGGCGGGAGCGGCGCGATGTCGATGCTCGCGGTCGGCGATCCCGACTCGCTGACGACGCTGCCGCAGATGTACATGCGCCGCATGGCCGTCGGGCCGGTGGCGCGCGACCGGATCGACTTGCTCCGGCCGGTCGGCGAGAACATCCACGCGATCGCCGAGGCGTTCGGCCGGAACGTGAACGACATCACGACGATCGTCCTCGACCGGCCGCGCCACCACGACCTGATCGAGGAGATTCGCGCCGCCGGCGCCCGGATCAAGCTGATCCAGGACGGCGACGTGACCGCGTCCATCTCCGCCGCGATCCGTGGAACGAACGACCACCTCGCGATCGGGATCGGCGGAACGCGGCAGGCGATCATGTCCGCGGCGGCCCTTCGCTGCCTCGGCGGCGGGATCCAGGCCCAGCTCTGGCCGACGACGCGTAGCGAGATCGAGCAGGTGCGCGCGCACGGCGTCGAGGACGTCAACCGAGTCTTCACCCTCGACGACCTCGCCCCCGGCGAGGTGATCGTCGCCGCCACCGGCGTCTCCACGGGCGACCTGCTTCGCGGCGTTCAGTTCCTCGCGGACAGCGGCCGGACGCGCACGCTCGTCATGTGCACCCGCTGCAACTGGGTCCGGTTCACCGACGGGATCCACTTCTTCCGCCGCGAGCGCCGCGAGGAGGTTCGGCTCCCGGGCGTCTGAGAATCCGCTCAATCCTGACGATTCCTGTGCCGATGCTGGAGCTGTGGACGCGGCACCGCTTCGTTGGCGACCCCTGGGGACGCTTCTCGTCGAGCGCGGCCTCCTGACCGAGGCCGAGCTCGAGGACGCGCTCGCGATTCAGGAGCAAACAGGCGAGCGGCTCGGCCAGATCCTCGTCCAGCAAGGCCTCGTCTCCCACCTCGCCCTGACGGACACGCTCGCCGAGCAGTACGGGATCGAGCTGAAGATCGAGAGCGGCTTCGGCACGGGCCTCCGGTCGCTGATCGAGCGCCGGCACTCGCCGGGCCGGCTGCAGGTGGTCGCTTCCGACGAAGCCGACAAACACGACGTGCTCGATGTCAGGGAGCCGCTCGAGCTCGAGCCGCAGCTCGAGGAGCAATGGGCGCGGCTCGCGGCCGCCGAGGCGGAGGTCGGCGAGCGCGACGCCAAGCTCGCCGAGCTCGCGCGCGCGGCCGATGCAGGGCGTCGGGCGCTGGAGGAGAAGGAAGAGGCTGTGGAAGGGCTGAGGGTGGAGCTCGACGAGGCTCGCGCAGCGGCCGAGCAGGCGGCGCGCGAGCGCGACCTCGAGCTCGAGACGCTTCGCGCGGAGGCGGAGTCGCTGCGGCGCGAGTGCGAGCACCTGGCGCAGTTCTCCGCGGCCTGCGAGCGCGACCGCGACGAGGCGCGGCACGAGCGGCATTCCGTCGAGGCGGAGCTCGGCGAACGCGTCGCCGCGCTCGAGGGCGATCTCGCGGCCGCCAGGGAGGCGCGCGAGGCCGAGCGGTCCCGTGCGGAGGAGCTGGCGACAGAGCTCGACGCTCTGCGGGCGTCCGCCGAAGGAACAGCTTACGCCAGCGAGGCGGCGCGGCGCGAGGTCGAGTCCGCGCGCGAAGCCGTCGCGGCGGCGGAGGCCCGGCGCGAGGAGGCCGAGAAGGCGGCCGCCGCACTCGAGCGGCAGCTCCACGAGCTCGGAACGGAGCGTGAGGAACGTGTCGACGCGGCCGAGCGCGCGGCAGCGGCTGCGGAGGCACGGGTTGCGGAGCTTCATCGCGAGCACGGACCTGCAGTGGACGCGGCGCGTGCGGCAGCGGAGGAGCACGATCGGCGTGCCAAGGAGCTCGTCGGTGCGCTCCACGAGGAGCGAAAGGCGACGGTCGAGCTCGAGCGCCGCGCCGAGGAGCTCGCCCGCGTGCGCGTGCAGCAGGGGCAGCGCATCGCGGAGGCGCACCAGGAGACGAAGGCGCACCGGAAGCGCACGCGCGAGCTCGAGCACGAGCTCTGCGAGACCCGTGGACGGCTCCAGCAGGTCGAGGCGGAGCGGGCTCGGCTGACGGGGCAGCTAGAGGCGGTCGGGCAGGAGCTCGACGGCGCGCGTAGCCGGCTAGAGGGAGTCGAGGCCGAGCGGGCGCAGCTTTCGGAGCGCCTTGCCGAGCTCGAGGCGCGGGCGGAAACCGAGCGCAGGGAGCTCAGAGGGCGCATCGAGTCGCTGGAGCAGGAGCGCGCCGAGGTCGAAGGCGTCCGCGAGGAGCTCGAGCAGACGCATGGCCGCTTGCAAGCTCTCGAGTCGGAGCGCGCGGAGCTCGAGTCCGAGCGCATCCAGCTTGCGAGCGCGACCGAGGAGCTGGAGCGAGCGCGCGCGGAGTCCGAGCAGCTTCGACAGGAGCGGGACGCCGCGGAGCAGGAGCTCAAGGCGGAGCGCTCACGGCTCACGGAGCGGCTCCATGAGCTCACCCGGCGCGCCGAAACGGCCGAGGAGAGGGTTCGCGAGCTGGAGCGCTCCGAGCCCGACCCCGAGCACACGCCCGCGCCCGAGCCAGAGCCGGTCGAGGCAGCACATCTCCTCTTCGTCCGCAACGGCGCGGGCTACAAGCTCGTCGAGCGAGAGGGCCCGGCCCCGCAGCTGGGGGCAGCGATCGAGCTCGAGCGGCTCTTCGCGGTTACGAAGCTCGGACGGTCGCCGCTTCCGGGCGACCCGCGCCGCTGCGCCTATCTCGAACCCACGTAGCTACACTCGGCGGCATGCCGACGAAGGACGACGTCGTCGAGGCGCTGCGCCAGGTCGAGGATCCCGAGCTCGGGATGGACATCGTCGACCTCGGCCTCCTATACGACGTCGAGGTGACCGGGCCGAAGGTGAAGGTCACGCACACGCTCACGTCGATGGGCTGTCCGGTCGGGCCGATGATCCAGGAGGACATCGACCGCGTGGCGCGGGAGCTGCCGGGCGTCGAGGACGTCGACGTCGAGCTGACGTTCGACCCGCCCTGGACGCCGGACAAGATGTCCGACGACGCGAAGTTCATCCTGGGTATCGGCTAACGCCGCCCACGACCGTCGTCGCGGGTGTCGACGAGCGAGAACCGGAGGTCGGTCTGTCCCTTCGGTCGAGGCTGGCCGAACCAGCCGAGGCGGATCGGCGCGTCGTCCTTCAGCCGCTCGACGTCGTAGCCGTAGAACCGGTAACGCGCGGGTCCGATCTGCTCGCTCTCGCTCAGCTCGACGGGCCCGACGAACAGGACCGGCCCGAGCGCACGCTGTGGGAACGGCTCCGACGTCTCGACCGTGACCTCGACAGCCTCGTAGACCTCTTCGAGCTCGCCGTCCCGGACGCGGTATCGCGGCTCGTCGTAGCGGCGGCGGACAGCCTCCACGCGCGCGATCTCCGGGAGGAACCAGAGGTCTGGGTCGCGCCTCGAGGGCTCCGGCGGCTGCGTGTCGCTTCGGTCGGCCATCAGACCCTCACGATCTCGAGGTCGTCGAACGCCAGCGCGCGGTTGTCGCCGCGGTCGAGGCGGAGCCGGATCGCGCGGATCCTCACCTTGCGCGGCGCCGCGAAGCAGGAGGCTGTGAAGCGAAGCGTGCTCGGCATCGTCTTCGTGCGCGGCAACCGAGTGCCCGCAGTCCGGTCGAACGGTCGCGGGACGCCGCCGACGCCGTCCGAGTCGACCCAGAAGACGGCGCCCGTGGTCGTCTCCAGGCCGAGCTTGAAGCCCGTCGAGCCGGCCGGCGGCGAACCGCCGTCGGAGACCTCGCCGACGCGGACTCGCACCTCGCGCCGCGTGAGGTCGACCGGTGCGGCGAGCCTGGAGCGGAACGTGCCGCCGGCGCGCGGGGTCGTCGCCACCATCCCGGTCGTCAGCCCGTAGAACGTGTTGTTGAACGTCGGCGCTCCCGCCTGGCTGAAGGAGCACTCATCCGCGGTCAGCCCGGCTGTCTGCGAAGTCGACTGCCCGAGCGAGTTGAGGCCGATGCCGTTGCCGTCCTCGTGGTTGTCCATGATCAGGGAGCCCGTGCGCTGGAAGGAGATGTGCACCTTGGCGGTCAGCACGCCGGCCGGGCGCACCGTCTCCTCGAGGTACCCGACGGTGTCGTGACCGAGGAGGACGTTCCTGAAGAACGCACCGCCGTACGCCGACAGGATCCGCTCGTGATCGGTGCGGCTGATCAGCGGGTAGACGCCGCGGGCGTCGTCGTTCAGCCACTGGCGGTTGAAGAAGTTGTGGTTCGCGTTGTCGACGTAGAGCTGGCACCGGTAGGGGTCGAGGTGCGCCTTGTCGTAGAAGAGCGCGCCGTTATTCGAGACGACGTCTCCGTCGCCCGCCGGGAGGATCGTGACGAACGGATAGCCGACGGGCTCGTGGTTCGTCGCGCCCCAGTCGGTCGGCGCGAGCGCGAGCACCCCGACGACGGTCACTCCAGCCGGCGCGGGAGCGGCCGGCTTCGTCATCGTGACCACCGCCTCGCCGCCCCGTGAGTGGCCCATCAGCCCAGTCCGGCCGAAGTCGATCCGGCCGCCGAAGATCGGGTCGCCGCCCCCATCGAGCGCCTGGAAATGCCGGACGCTCGCCCACCCGAGCTGCGCGCGCTCGACGATGTTCGACGCGCCCGAGCGGGCGCTGCTCTCGTTCTCGTCGATCGAGATCGCGACGATCCCCATCCGCGCGAGCTGCTCCTGGAAGTAGTCGTAGCCCCGGAAGTTCGGCACGTTGTCATCGTGGTTGCCGTGAATCAGGACCGCGAACGGGACGCGGCCGAGCCCCGCGAGCCGGTGGTTGAACGGCTGCCCGTTGCCGTCGTCCTCAGCCGGGTACGCGACGCTTCCGCGCACCCTGAGCGTCAGCCCGAGGACAGAGGTCGTCCCCGCGTCGTAGTCGAGCCAGCCCACCGGGAAGAGGTCGAGGCCGACAGGGCTCCCGCCAACAGGCGGGTCGACGCAGCGCACCGTCAGCTCCTGGACCCAGTTGCTCGTGCACGAGCCGACGGACTGCAAGACGTCGACGACGTCCCCTGCGACGAGCGCGCGCGAGAGGAGCACCACAGGCCCGCCGCCGTCGCCGATCTTCGTGCCGTTCGCGTAGACGCGGATGCGCGCGTCCGGAACGAAGTCGGTCAGCGTGACGACCGTGTCGCCCCGCTGGATCGGTCCGACTCCCGGTGCGCGCAGCGCCGAGCAGGGCTGCACGACCGTCGTGGCCGGCGGGCTCGTCGGATCGCCGGGACACAGCTGCTGCGTCGCCGAGAGCGACTCGCCGGCGGCGAAAGGCGGCGAGATCCCGGAGACGATGAACCGGCCGCCCCACGCGCGGAACGTGCCGACTCCCACGCCGCCGCGAGTGAGGTCGAACCGCGCCCCGTTGACGATTCCGTCCAGGACGACGGCGGTCGATCCGGCGACGGGCGCCGTGATCACCGGCGCCGGCGGGGGCGGTGGATAGCGCTCCGCCTGCCACGCCTTCGACGGCGGCGACGCGTCGCCGCAGAGGTCTGCCCAGGCGCGGACGGTCTGCCCGAGTCCGTAGAAGGGGTTGACGTTCACGCCCTGGTGGGCGACCGCGCCGTTCACCCGCCCGACCTCGACGCCGTCGGCCGTGATCCAGACGTTGCACCCGACGAGGAGGTTCGAGACGCCGGTCCGCGATCCGCACTCGTAGACCGGCGGCGGATCGACCTCGGGCCGGGGTAGACCGGCCGGGAAGTCGAGCCTGTGGTCGCGGACGAGGACCGGGCTCGACCAGCCGCTCGTGATCCCGAAGGCCTTCTGGCGCGCACGCAGCCGCTGTCCGACCGTGAGCGGCGCCGCGAGAGGAACGACGGCGCCGACCGGATAGGGCGCGCCGGCCTGGAAGTTGGCTGCGACGATCGTCCCGTCGAGCTCGACGTCGAGCCGCGCGTCCGGGGCGAAGCCGAGGACGTTCACGATCGTCCCGCACGCGTAGATCGGAGTCGCGAGGTAGGGCGGGGAGAGGACGCGCTTCCCCTCGCTGAGCCTCACCTCGTCGCGTGATCGCTCCACGAGCCGCTATCGACTTTACGCCCGTCGCGCCGCTACGGTCAACGGCGCGCGGCCGTCAGTCGATACGCAGGACGATCTTGCCGAGCTGGTCGCCGGCTTCGAGTCGCTCGTGCGCGGCTCGCACCTCCGCGATCGGCAGCACCTCGTCGACGACCGGGCGGGCGCGGCCGCTGCGGACGAGCTCGTAGGCGCCCTCGAAGTCCTCCTTCGTCCCCATCGTCGAGCCGAGGACGGTGAGCTGCTTCCACCAGATCCGGTGGAGCGACGCGGGCGGGTTCGGCCCGCTGGTCGCGCCGCAGACGCAGACCCGCGCCCCCTGCCCCGCGGCCTGGAGCGACTTCGCCCACGTCGCCTCGCCGACGTGATCGACCACGACGTCGACGCCCCGGCCGCCCGTGATCTCCTTCACGCGCGCGGGCGCCTCCGCGGTCGGCACCGCGGCGTCGGCCCCGAGCTCGGCCGCCCGGGCGAGCTTCTCCTCGCGCGTCGACGTCACGATCACGCGGGCTCCGAGCGCCTTCGCGATTGCGAGCGAGGCGGTCGCCACGCCGGCGCCGATCCCCCAGACGAGCACCCATTCGCCCTCGCGCAATGCCGCCCGCGTGACCAGCATCCGGTAGGCGGTCTCGAAGACGAGCGGGAACGCCGCGGCGTCCTCGAACGAGATCCCGTCGTCGAGCGGGTAGACGTTCGTCGCCGGAACGGCGAGCAGCTCCGCGTGCGTCCCGTCCGAGTGCTCGCCGATCACGCTGATCCGGTCGCCGTGCTCGATGCCGGGATTGATGACGACGCGGTCGCCTCGTGAGAGCCCGTCGACGCCCTCGCCGAGGTCCTCCACGAGTCCTGCCCCGTCGGCGCCGAGGATCCGCGGCTTCGGCACCGACGGAAGGCCTCTCCGCACCCACACGTCGAGGTGGTTGAGCGATGCCGCGCGCAGCCGGACGAGCACCTCGCCGGGCCCGGCCGTGGGGTCTGGCGCGTCCTCGTAGCGCAGCACCTCGGGCCCGCCGTCTTCGTGGATACGAACTGCCTTCACGGGCACAATCCTCGCATGACGGCGGCGGAGCTCACCGCGCTCGGAGACGAGCTCGGGCTCGACGCGATCGGGGCCGCACCGGCCGAGCCTTACCACGACACAGAGCGGCACATCCGCGAGCGACGCGCCCGCGGGCTGTTCGCGGACATGCGCTTCACCATGGCTCAGCCCGAGACATCGTGCCATCCCGAGAGCCTGCTCCCGGGCGCGCGCACTGTCGTCTCGGCGGCCCTCTGCTACTACGCGCCCACGCGGGAGCCGAAGCCGGGCGAGGGGCGGTTGCCGCGCTACACGTGGGAGGACGGCTACGCGAAGCTCCGCGAGCGCCTGAACGAGCTCGGCCGGCGGCTCGGCGGCTCCTATCGCGTTCTAGTAGACGCGAACCAGCACGTCGATCGCGAGGCGGCGGCGCGCGCCGGCGTCGGCTTCTACGGCAAGAACACGCTGCTGATCACGCGCAAGCACGGATCTTGGGTCGTGCTGGGCACCCTGGTCACCGACCTGGATCTGGAGCCGACGCCGCCACTCGCGCTCGACTGCGGCGCTTGCACGCTCTGCATCGACGCCTGCCCGACCGGCGCCCTGGACGAGCCCGGCACGCTCGACGCCAATCGCTGCCTCTCCTACTGGACGCAGGCGCCGCACCCGATCCCGGAGCCGTACCGCGCCGAGCTCGGCGATCGCGTCTACGGCTGCGACATCTGCCAGGACGTGTGCCCCTGGAATCGCGGGATCGAGAAGCGGCGCGCGGGCGAGGCGCCCTCCGACGCGGCCGAGCCCTTCGTCTCGCTCGTCGACTGGCTCGAGGCCTCCGACGAGGAGCTTCGCGCGCGTTACGACCGGCTCTACGTGCCGCGGAACGACCCCCGGTACCTGCGCCGGAACGCGCTCGTCGCGCTCGGGAACACCGACGGCGCCGAGCACCGTGAGCTGGTCGAGTCGTACGCCCGCGCCGGCGACCCGCTCCTCCGCGAGCACGCCGAGTGGGCGCTCGAGCGCATGGCATGACCCCACGGCTCAGGCAGGCGCAGCAGTGGATCGCGCTGGTCCGCGTGGCCGCGATCCCGTTCGCGGTGCTCGAGGTCGGCGTCTTCACGCCCAGCTACCCGCGCGGCTACGAGCT
>DASUZD010000093.1:0-4453 GCA_036377055.1 Gaiellaceae bacterium
GGATCGCTCGACGACCAACTACGACGCCGTCGCCGCCCGGCTCCAGGGCGAAGTGCCGGACGGCGCGATCGTCCACACCGCCGGCTTCGACGAAGAGCAGGGCGTCTTCCGGATCTTCGACGTGTGGGAGTCGAGGGAGCAGGCGCAGCGCTTCATGGACGAGCGGCTCATGCCGATCGTGAACGAGCTCCTGGCCGGGCGGGACGACGCGCCGCCGCCGCGCCGCGAGTACTTCTACGAGCTCCACGACGTCATGAAGGCCTAGCCGCGGCGCGACGCGTTTGAACACGTCCGCCTGACCCGCCACAATGCGCGGCCCATGCGGCGTGCCGTTCTTCTCCTCGTCCTGCCGGTCGCGCTCGCGACGGGGAGCGCGTCCGCGCGCGAGCACGCCGGCTGCGCGCAGGCGACGGCCGCTCGCGGTCCTGCGCCGTTCGCCGTCTCTTTCAGCGCCTCGTGCGCGGCCGCCTCTTACCACTGGGACTTCGGCGACGGGGCGGCCGCGGACGGTGCGACCGCGAGCCACACCTTCGGGCCGGGGCGTTTCGCCGTCACGCTGACGGTCACGCAGGCGGATGGCTCGACCGCAACCGAGCGGCTGGGGGTCGACTCGCTCGCCCTCACCCTCTCGACCCGCCGGAGCGGCCGCTTCGGCCGGCCGATCCTCTTCCGCGGGCGGCTCCTTCCGACCGAGAAGGGCCACGTTCGCCTGTACCGGGCCGGGAAGGTCGTCGGGTCCGCGCCCGTCGGCCCGAACGGCGGCTTCCGGATGCGGCCGCGGCTCGTCAGCCCGGGCCCGTGGCAGGCACGGTTCGAGGGCGCGGTCTCACAGCCGGTCTCGGTGCTCGTGCGCCCGCGGCTCGTCGCTCGCTTCGACGGCTCGGGCGCCGTGGGAACGCCGCTCGCCGTGGTCGCGCGGCTCGTCCCGGCCGGGGCCGGGCAAGTGACCGTCCGGATCTGGAAGGACGGGACGCTGCGCGTCGATAGGACTTACCCGCGCGGCGCGCGGATCCGCCTCGACAGCACCCGGACGGCTGCGTACCGCGTGCAGGTGACGACGGTCCCGGCGCCTGGATTCGCGCGCGCCGGCCGTGTCTTCGCGACCCGGCTCTTCCTCCCGACGCTGCGTCCGGGCTCGAGCGGCACGACCGTCGCGCGCCTGGTCTCGACGCTCGCCTCGCTGCACTACGCGGTGCGCCGCTCGACGAGCTTCGGCGCAGAGCTCGTGGACAGCCTGTACGCCTTCCAGAAGGTCCAGGGGCTGCCGCGCACCGGCGTCGCGGACGCGGCGACGTGGCGCGCGCTCGCGCGGCCGCGCCTCGCTCGTCCCCGCTACACAAGCCCGGCCGATCACCTCGAGGTCGACAAGGAGCATCAGGTGCTGTACGTCGTCCGCGGCGGCGAGCTCGCGCTGATCGTCCCGGTCTCGACGGCGGGGATCCCCGGCTACTTCACGCCGGTCGGCCGCTTCGCGATCTACCGCAAGGTCGTCGGGTTCGACGCGAGCCCGCTCGGGACGCTGTTCGATCCGATGTACTTCACCGGCGGGTACGCCGTGCACGGGAACCCCTCGGTGCCGCCGTATCCCGCGAGCCACGGCTGCGTCCGCGTGCCGATGTGGATCGCCGGCTACCTGTTCGAGACGAACGGGTACGGCGAGACCGTCAACGTGTACTAAGCGGGCCGCGAAGATAGCGGGGTGGACGAGGGTCTCATCCTCCTGCTCGTCGGCGCCGTCCTGGCGGCGGGCATCGTCGTCGCGCTCGGCGCTTCGCGTGCCGGCGTCCCTTCGCTGGTCGCGTTCCTGGCCCTGGGGATGCTGCTCGGCTCGGACGGGCCCGGCGGGATCGCGTTCGACGACGCGGAGCTCGCGCGGAAGGTCGGCGTGGTGGGGCTCGCTGCGATCCTCTTCGAAGGCGGGCTCGCGACGTCGTGGCGGCGCCTGCGCGAGGTCGCCGTCCCGGCGGCGCTGCTCAGCACCGTCGGCATCGCCGTCACGACCGTGCTCACGGGGCTCGCGGCGCATGTCCTCTTCGACCTGTCGTGGCTGGGGGCGGCGCTGCTCGGCGCCGTCGTGGCGTCCACGGACGCGGCGGCCGTCTTCGCGACGCTTCGCTTCACGCACATCCGGCGCCGGCTGGCGCGAACGCTCGAGGCCGAGACCGGCGGGAACGATCCGATGGCGATCGCGCTCACGCTCGGTCTCATCGACTGGATCACGAAGGCGAGCTACGGATTCGGCGACCTCGTCCTGCTGGTGGTGCGCCAGCTCGGGCTCGGGCTGCTCGTCGGCGTCGTGCTGGGCGTGGCCGCGACGTGGGTCTTCGCGCGGCTCCCGCACTCGATCGGCGCCTTCGCGCCCGTCGCGTCGGTCGCCGCGGCGGCGCTCTCGTACGGCGCCGCGGACGCGATCGGCGGGAGCGGCTTCCTCGCCGTCTACCTCGTCGGCCTCGCCGTCGGAAGCACGCCGTCTCGCTACCGGCGGCAGCTCGTCGCCTTCCACGAGGGCCTCGCGTTCCTCGCGCAGGTCGCGATGTTCGTCGTGCTCGGCCTGCTCGTCTTCCCGCACCAGCTTCCGCCCGTAGCTCTCTCCGGGCTCGCGCTCGCCGCGGTGCTCGTCCTCGCTGTCCGGCCGATCGCGGTCTGGGCGTCGACGGCGTTCAGCCGCTTCGACGCGCGCGAGCGCACGTTCCTCGGCTGGGCGGGCCTGCGCGGGGCGGTGCCGATCGTCCTCGGGACGTTCGCGCTTTCGTCCGGGATCGCGAGCGGCGAGACGATCTTCAACTCCGTCTTCTTCGTCGTCCTCGTCTCGACGCTGATCCAGGGGACGACGCTGGAGTGGGTCGCGGAGCGGCTCGGCGTCGTCGAGTCGCGGCCGGCCGTCGCGGCGGCGCCGCTCGAGGTCGACGCGCTCGGCTCGCTCGAGCTCGTCGAGTTCGACGTCGCGCCGGATCACGCGATCGCCGGCGCCTTCGTGCGCGAGCTCGGCCTGCCGCGATCCGCGCTCGTCGCCGTGATCGCGCGCGGCGAGGAGACGATCGCCCCTCGCGGGAGCACGTCGCTCAGGCCCGGCGATCGCCTGTTCGTGCTCGCGCCGCGGTCGATGCGGCCGGAGCTCGAAGACGTCTTCGCGCGCTGGCGGAGGCGCGTTTAGGCGCCGACTCGGCGGCGCCGACAATCAGGACGTGTGGGCTCTGCCCGCGCGTCCGTCTGCAACGACCGGTCGACACCTCGGTCTTCATTTCGAAACGAGTTCTAAGCCGGTAGGGCTTCGAGCACCTGCTCCGCGTGCGTCTCGGGGTTCACGCGGCGGAGGATCTTCGCGACGTCGCCGTCCGCGTCGATCACGAACGTCGAGCGTTCGAACGTGCGGCTGCCTTCGCGGTTGACGCCGTAGTCCTCGCCGGTGAGCCGCTCCGGGTCGGCAAGGAGCGTGAACGGGAGCTCGTACTTCGTCTTGAACTTGACGTGCGCCGACTGCGTGTCGGCGCTGACGCCGAGGACGACCGCGCCGCGCTTCTGGAACTGGCGGTACGCGTCGCGGATCCCGCACGCCTGCTTCGTGCAGCCGGGCGTGTCGTCGCGCGGGTAGAAGTAGAGGACGACCGGCTTGCCCCTGAAGTCGGAGAGCTTGACTCGTTCGCCCTCGTCCGTCAGGAGCTCGAAATCGGGCGCCGGCTTGCCTTCCTCGACCATCGCTCTCCTCTCGTTAGGGTGCTCGACCGATGCTAACCGCGCATCACGTGGTCGCCGTGGCGGTGATCGCCGTCACGGCGCTCGCGGCGCTCGCGGGCGGCGTCGCCTATCGCCGCACAGGCGAGCCCGGCGCCCTCGTCACGAACCTGCTCGCCCTGGCGCAGACGCTGCTCGTCGCGCAGGTCGGGCTCGGGCTGCTGCTCCTCTCCGACCACCGGCGCGCGCCGCACCGGCTGCACTACCTCTACGGCGTGCTCGCGCTCTGCGCCGTCCTCTCGCCGTGGCTCTATGCCCCGCGGGAGCCTCGGCGCCGGCTGGCGTGGTTCGCCGGAGCTACCCTTGTCGCAGCCGCACTCGCCGTTCGCGCCTATCTGACCTCATGAGACGCTTTTTCGCCGACATGAACCCGATGCTGCGGGGATTCCTCGTCATCGCGCTGATCGCGCTCCTGATCGTCCTCCTCAAGCTCCAGCTCACGCTCTTCGCGCTCTTCCTGATCGCGCGGATCGCGTTCCTGCTCGCGATCGCGTTCTTCGTCTTCCTGATGTGGCGCGAGCGCCGCGAGGAGATCTCCGAGTGGGGGAGGCGGGCGCGCGTCGTCTTCTACGGCGCGGCGCTCCTGATCGTCGTCGACATCGGCGCCTACTCGCTGCACGGCGCCTTCGGCCTCGACGCCGTGGCATTCGTGCTCGTGCTTGCGCTCTCGGGCTTCGCGATGTGGCGCGTCTGGCGCGACCAGCACACGTACGTCTAGGAG
>DASUZD010000094.1:0-3156 GCA_036377055.1 Gaiellaceae bacterium
TCCGTGATCTTCCAGAGGAAGAAGTCGCAGTCCGGACGCACTCCCGCGGTCGAATAGGCACGAAGCGTCGCCATCCGGCCCGCCCAGTCCTCGATGACCTCGGCGAACGCGTCCTTGCCGGCCTGCCGCTCCTCGACCGGCAGGCGCCGCCACGCAGGGTCGACCTTGTAGAACGTGTAGGCGACGTACTGGCCCTGCTGTTCCACGCTACGAAGAACCGTAGCGGAGCCAGTCGGAAAGACGCCCGCTCGCCTTCTCGACCTCCTCCTGCGCGGCCTCCGCGATCTTCTTGAACCGCCGCGTGTAGTGGTCGACGGCGTCGCTCGCGGCCGCGCGAGGATCGACGTCGTCGCCGCGCTTCGGATAGTCGCCGCCGATGATCCGGTCGTACTCGCCGGAGCGAACCCACTTCGTCAGCTCGTGGACGCGCCGGACCGGGAAGTCGTGGGTCAGGCGGAGCTCGACGAAGAAGCGCGAGAGGCGGTCCCAGCCGGAGTCCACGTCCTCGTACTCCGCCGCCTGGGCGAGGAAGGCGTCGAGGTTCAGCTTGCGCGAGTTCGCGCCGCCCGCCGTCACCATCAGGGTGCGGCTCGTGACGAGCGGGTCGCGGTTCACGAGTGTCGCGGCCCGATCGCAGCTGAGCTCGGTCGCTCGGTACCACTCGAGGAGGGCGGTCTGGACGGCGAGCAGGGGCAGCGCCGCGATTCCCGCGCGGGGCGTCGTGAGCCGGAGGAGCAGGACGAGCGCCGTCGTGTAGAGCACGTGGTCGGAGAGGATGTGGCCGGCCTCGTGCGCGAGCACCGTCTGGAGCTCCTCCTCGTCGAGCAGCGAGACGGTCGAGGACGCGAGGAGGATCATCGGCTTCTTCGAGCCGATCGTGCTCGCATTCGCGAGCGGCCACTGGGTGACGTAGAGGTCGTACGTCCCCGGCATGTCCAGCGTCGCGAGCACGGTCTCGTACCGGCTCCAGACGTTCGGCAGCTGGTTCGGGCCGAGCTTGATCGAGCTGGCGAGGAAGCTCTGGCGCAGCGCGCGCTCGTACTGGAACTCGATCAGCTTCCGCACGACGAGGTCGAGCTTCGGGATCCGCTTGAGCGCCGCGGTCGCCGCACGGTCGGCCGGGTGCTCGTATGCCTTCGGCGAGATGTCGGCCAGCCGGTTCGGGACGAGGTCCGTCGCCACGCACGCAGGCTAGACCACTTCGGCGCCGCGGTCATCCCCCGAGCGCACGCCCGACCATCGCGCCGGTGACGACCGCTGCGACGCCGCACGTCACGCTGCCCGCAACGTTCGCCAGGCCGAGGAGGACGTGCCCGCCCACGAACAGATCGTGCGTCTCCTGCGCGAACGTCGAGAAGGTCGTGTAGGCGCCGAGGAAGCCGACGACCAGGCCCGCCCGAAGCCAGTCGGGCGCGTGGTGCCGGTCGACCAACGCGGCCACGACGGCGCCGGCCACGAGGCATCCGGACACGTTCACGGCGAACGTGCTCCAGGGGAAGACGGTGAAGAGGCGGTGCTCGATTAGGCGGTCCGCGCCGTACCGAGCGAGCGCGCCGGCGGAACCGCCGACCGCGATGGCGATGGCCACGAGCATGGCGAGAGCTCCCTTCGTCCGTAGGAGCCATCAGCCGTCGCGGCGGTTGAAGGCGGGCTCCATCGCCGCCGGAGAGCTTAGAGCGAATACGGGAGGCTCCGCCGGAGCGGAAATGTCGCTGCACGCAGGAACCTCATTGTCAAGAGCGTATCGGGAGCCTAGACGACCTCCGGGTCAGGAAGTAGATTCGCCGCACGCCGCGGACCTTCTACTCGGCAAGGAGTGCAAATGCGTTTCGACTGGCGTGGTCTCAGCACCGGCAGGCAGGTGCTCCTCGTGGGAGGTCTCCTGCTCTTCATCGACCTGTTCCTCGACTGGCAGCAGGTCTGCGCCAACTTCGGCCCTGCGGGCAGCGTCTGCGGGAGCCGTTCCGGCTGGCACGGAATCGGCATCCTCGTCGGCCTCCTTACGCTTCTCTTGATCGCGTGGGAGTTGGTCGGCGCGCTGAACGTCGACCTCGGCGATCAGTTCCGGAACCTGCCGACCGCCTTGATCTCGGCGGCGCTGGCGGCCGCGGTGGCGCTGTTCGTCATCATCGAGTTCCTGACGCACAACGAGGCGCGGCACTGGCCGGCCTGGGTCGGCCTCATCCTCGGGATCGTGATCGCGGTCGGAGGCTGGCTGCGCTTCAGCGAGTCGCCCACGACGACGGCTAGCCCGACGCCGACGACGCCGACGACTCCGCCGCCCGCGCCCCCGCCCGCTTAACCGCACGAGCGTCCTTTACGAGCCGCCCGGATGAGCCTCGGCTCTCCCGGGCGGCTCGTGCTTTCGGCGCTCGGCGCGCTCCTCTTCGCCGATCTCTTCCTCGCGTGGCAGAAGCGGTGCATCCGGATCGGCGCGGCGCAGCAGGTCTGCGCCGACCGAGCCGGTTGGTACGGCCTCGGCATCGCGACCGGCCTCGCGACGACCGTGCTCGTCGTGTGGACCGTCGTCCAGCTCGTCGGCGTCGAGCTGCCGCGACTCGAGCCCGCGCTCGCGGGCGCAGTGCTCGTCCTCGTCGTCATTGAGTTCGCGACGCACGCCGAGCGCCGCCAGTGGCCGGCGTGGGCCGGCCTTGGGCTGGGGATCGCGATCGCCGCTGCAGGCGCGTGGACGCTCCGCGAGCCGCCTTAGGGGCGCCGCGTAAGTTAGTGGCTCTGAGCCACAAGCGCGGTCGGCTGACCGAGGCCGCAAGGAGCGGTCGCGCCGGAGCAGGGTTCCGCACGCGTTAGTGGCTCTGAGCCACAAGCGCCGTTCGCCCTCGGAGACCGCTGCGCGATGCCGCCGGAGCTCGCGTTAGTGGCTCTGAGCCACAATCGCTGTGCGCCGTCGGAGGCCGCTGCGCGATGCCGCCGGAGCCGGGCTTCGCCCGGCGGGAGGCTCAGCGACGGAGACGCAACGGCAGGATCACGACACGCTGCGCCGGCTCCGCCAACATCCGAAGAGCGTCTCCGCCGGCGAGGAGGGGGGTCGTGGGGTTCCCCCACGAACCGGAACCAGGGGTTCCCCCACGTGACGAAGGCCCCACGCCGCCCGCAGGGCCTCCGACCTTGGTGCCGTGCGAAGAGCCGGAGCCGCCG
>DASUZD010000095.1:0-3085 GCA_036377055.1 Gaiellaceae bacterium
GCTGATCCACGGCCAGAGCCTGCACACGATCTGCGAGGAGGCGCGCTGCCCGAACATCGCCGAGTGCTGGGGCCGCGGGACGGCGACGTTCCAGATCCTCGGCGACACGTGCACACGCGCGTGCCGCTACTGCTACGTCACCTCCGGGAAGCCCGAGCATCCGCCCGACCCGCTCGAGCCGCTCCGGCTCGCGCATGCGGCGGCCGAGATGGGCCTGAAGCACGTCGTCGTCACGTCCGTCGACCGCGACGACCTCGACGACAAGGGCGCCGGCCACTACGCCGCCACGATCCGGGCGCTGAAGGCGAAGCTTCCCCTGGCGTCCGTCGAGGTGCTGACGCCGGACTTCCTCGGGGACGAGGAAGCCGCGCTGCGGACGGTCCTGGCCGCGCGACCCGATGTCTTCAACCACAACATCGAGACCGTGCGGCGCCTCCACCGCCGGATGCGCGGCGCCAAGGCGAGCTACGACAAGGCGCTCTCGCTGCTGCGACGTGCGAAGGAGCTCGCCGGCTACCCGGTGCTGACGAAGTCGGGGATCATCGTCGGCCTCGGCGAGACGAACGACGAGGTCGTCGAGACGATGCGCGACCTCCGCGCGAACGGCGTCGACGTCGTCACGATCGGCCAGTACCTCCAGCCGAGCTCGAGGCACGCGCAGATCGATCGGTGGGTGCACCCCGACGAGTTCCGCTGGTTCCGCGAGCAGGGCGGCGCGCTCGGATTCGGCTCCGTCTTCTCCGGGCCGCTTGTCCGCTCGTCGTACCGTGCGGACGAGCAGCGGCACGCCGCCGAGACGGGCCGCGGCGCCGTCGCGTACTGACAGCGCCGTCCGTCTCATAAGGTTCCGCGCGCATGAGCCTCGCGCTCCAGGTCGTGCTCACGGGTCTCGGCGCGGGCGGCGTCTACGGGCTCGTCGCGATCGGTCACACGCTGATCTACCGGTTGACCGGAATCGTCAACTTCGCGCTGGGAGACGTGATCGGGCTCGGCGTCTTCGCGACGCTGTTCGTCGCCGCCGGGACGGGCGCGGTAGCGCAGCGATCGGTCGCGGCCCCGCGCTTTCTCGTTGCGATAGCGGTCGGCCTCGCGGTCTGCGCCGTGGCGTCCGCGGGAAGCTACGCCTACGCGGTCGCACCGTACGTCGCACGCGGGTGGACGCTCGGTTGGGTCGCGGCGACCGTCGCGGTCGCGTTCGCGATCCGGACGACTCTCGACGCGGTCTTCTCGCGCTCCGCGTACGTCTTCCCGGATCCGCTCCCGTTCCGGCGCATCGGCCGGGAAGGGTTCGTGACGCTCGCCGGCGCGTCGGTTCAGGTGCGGACCTTCTACGTGATCGCCGTCTCGCTCGTCGTCGCCGCAGTCGCGACGCTCACGCTCGAGCGGACGCGCTTCGGCCGCGGGCTTCAGGCCGTCGCGGCCGACGTCGAGGGGGCGCGCGTCGTCGGAATCCCGGTCGAGCGGTACGTCGCGCTCGCGTTCGCCGCGGCAGGCGGGATCGCAGCGCTCGCGGCCGTCGCCGCGGCGCCGAGCGCACCGTTCGACGTCGGCGCAGGAACCCTCCTCGGGCTGAAGGGGCTCGTGGCCGCGCTACTCGTGCGCTTCTCCTCGCCGGTTCGCGCCTTCGTCGCCGGCCTGGGAGTGGGCGTGCTCGAAGCGGCCGCGGCCGGACTCGTCGTGGCCGGATACCAGCTCGGGCCGCAATACCGCGACGTGGTGCCGCTGGCGCTCGCGCTCCTCCTCCTGCTTGCGCGCAAGCCGCGGTTCGCCGAGCTCGTCGAGTGAGCGCCGCGCCCAAGGCACTTGCGCGCACACGATCCGAGCTCGTCGCCGGCGCTCGCGACCTTCGGCGAGCGTGGAGCCCCGCGGCGACGGCGATCGCCGTCGCGGTCGCGGCCGCGGCGATTCTCCCGCCGGCGCTCGGCTCGCTGATCCGCCTCGACGCGCTCGCGGCGACGCTCTACCTGGCCGTTGCCGCCGTCGGCCTCGGGCTGACCGTGGGGCGAGCGGGGATCCCGTCGCTCGCGCAAGGCGCGTTCATGGGCATCGGAGCGTTCGTCGCCGCGCCGCTCCGCAGCGGCAACCACACGAGCGCGATCGTCGCCGCGCTCGCCGGCGCCGGAGTAGCCGCCTCGGCAGGCGCGATCGCCGGCGCAGGCGTCGTGCGCCTCCGACCCGTCTTCGTGGCCGCCGGCACGTGGATCCTGAGCTGGCTGCTCGCCTTCGTGCTCGTGTCGTTTCCGAGCTTGTCGGGCGGCCCGGAAGGGCGGCCGGTGCCGCAGGGAGACGTCGCAGGAATCGCGCTGACTCCACGGACGCACTACGAGGTCGCGCTCGCGCTCCTCGCGCTCGTCACCGGGCTGGTGGCGCTGCTGTCGCGCGGCGTCTTCGGCCTGCGACTGGCCGCAGCGCGCGAGCACGTCGGGGCCGCCGTCGCGCTCGGCATCCCCGTCGCTCGACTGCGACTCGCCGCGTTCGCCGTCTCGGCCGGGATCGCCGGGCTCGCGGGAGCGCTCGCCGTCCAGCTCGCGCGGGTCGCCGACCCGACCGCGTACGGCGCGTTTCTGTCGTTCCAGCTCCTCGTCGCCGTGCTGCTCGGAGGCGCCGCCAGCGTCGTCGGACCGCTCGTCGGCGTGCTCACGCTGAGCGCTCTCTCGCTCGTCGCGCGCGCTGCGCTGCTCGGCGCCGGCGGCGAGCGCTGGAACCCGATGCTGGCGGCGCTGCTGCTCGTCGTCGTCCTCTCCGCGGGCGGCCGGGGAATCGTCCCGTGGGCACGCGAGCTCGCGCGAAGGCTCCGTCCGACGCCGATTGCGGCGCGACGGCGCGCCTCGGCCAGGCCGCGCCGGGTCGAGGGCGTCGAAGTCGAAGCGCGAGAGCTGACGAAGCGGTTCGGGGCCGTGGTCGCGCTCGATGCGGTGGGCTTCACGCTCGAGCCTGGCTCGCTCGCCGCGCTGATCGGCCCGAACGGCTCGGGCAAGACGACGGCGCTACGGCTTCTCGCGGGGGCGCAGCGACCGGACGGAGGCAGCGTCGTCGTGGGGGGTCGTGACGTGACGAGCCAGCCGACCGCTGCGCGGGTCGAGCT
>DASUZD010000096.1:0-7342 GCA_036377055.1 Gaiellaceae bacterium
TGCCAGCTTCCCGGTACTCAAAAACCCGGCGAACCGGCACAAGGCGGTCGGCCTCACCTTCGAGCAGTGGCAGTACACGTTCACCAACGGCCTGCCCGAGGAAGAGCAGCGGCGGCTGTACGAGCGCTACCACGTCCCGGCATCCGGACACATCTTCTGGGGCAGCGCGCTCGCCAACATCCACCCCGGGCATGACGACACCTGGGTGAACTACAAGAACGAGGAGCGCGCGCCGCTCCTGTTCATCTCCGGCAGCCACGACCATCTGATGCCGCCGTCGATCCAGCGCTCGAACGCGAAGCACTGGAACGACAAGGTGATCACCGAAGTCACGGAGTTCGAAGGGCCGCATCTCCTGCCGGCCGCGCCGGGCTGGGAGAAGGTCGCCGACTACGCGCTCGAGTGGGCGCTCGCCCGCGCGGCCGTGGCTGGCGTCGTCTGAAGACGAGCGATGCGAGGCCTGCGCGTACGGGACGCGGGAACACCCGTCACGCAGGCCGAGCTCGCCTTCGACCTCGTCTACGTCTTCGCGGTCACGCAGCTCTCCAGCCTCGTCCTCCGCGACCTGTCACTGGATGACGCGCTGCAGGCCGCGTTCCTGCTGCTCGTCGTCTGGTGGGCGTGGATTGGCACCACATGGATGGCCAACTGGTTCGATCCTTCGTCGCCTGTCGTTCTCGCGGTGCTGTCGGCCGCGATGTTCGCCAGCCTGCTCATGGCGGCTGCATTGCCCGAGGCGTTTCGCCAGCACGGGATGCTCTTCGCGGCGAGTTACGTCGCCCTCCAGGTTGGCCGGAATGCGGCCGCAGTGCTGCTCCTGCCGCGCGGCCATTCGTTGCGCGACGTCTTCGAGCGTCTCGCCATGTGGAGTGTTGTTTCGGCAGCAGTGTGGCTGGCCGGCGGTGCCGTCACGGGCGACCAACGCGTGGTTCTCTGGCTCGCGGCGCTCGCGATCGAACTAGCCGCACCGGCTGCCGGCTATTGGCTCCCCAATCGTGGTCGCACTGCAACCACGGACTACGACATCGAAGGGGGTCATTTCGCCGAGAGGTGCCAACTGTTCGTGCTGATCGCGCTCGGAGAGACCATTGTCGTGATTGGGGCGACTTCAGCATCGGCCGGATTGACGCTCGGCGTGGTACTTCGGCTCGTCGTCGCCTTTCTTGAAACCGCGGCCTTGTGGTGGATCTACTTCCGCGGTCATGCCGAGCGCTCTCGCGAAGTGATGGCAAAAGCCGACAACCCTGGCCGTCTGGCACGCGACGCCTATACGTACGGCCACCTGCCGATACTCGCCGGGATCATCGCTACGGCGGTAGGACTCAATCTGCTCATAGCGGCACCCCATCAGCCGCTGAATGCCGTGGCGATCGCGATGGTGCTCGGGGGACCTGCTCTGTATCTGCTCGGCGAGAGCCACTATCGCTGGCGAATCTCCGGGAGGCACAATCTCAAGGGCCTGACGGTCGCCGGTGCGATCTTGGTGCTCGCACCGATCGGCCACGTCCTTGGCACGGTTTGGCTCAGCGTCCTCGCGGCCAGCCTCCTGATCCTGCTGGCGGTTTGGCAGCAACACGACACGCCCAGGCTCGCAGCCGCTAACAGCGGCCCGGCCAGTGCCAACGCCGACGGCGAGTGTTTGCCGTGCGTCTGACCCAGCTGCACGGTTGACCGATCCCGAGAGCCTTCGCGCGACTTGCGCAGGTGCGTGACTGGGTGCAGACCAGCTCCTGGAGCGGGTTTTTCGTCTTCTGAGGGCTCCCACGACGTTTCCGCGGAACGCGTTTCGGGGCTTCTGGCCCATCCCAATGAGCGCGTCCGGATCGCTGAATCAGGGCGTCTTCGGGGCTCGCGCCGAGCAGCTGCGTGAGTTGCCGGCCGGTGTCGCGGCTCTGGGTCGCCCTGACGGCGCGGGCGCGCGCGACCGCCGCACTCAGCAAGCGGTTCAGTCAGGCGACTATCAACGGGAATCCACAGTCGTGCAACTCCTCGCGCCCAGCCGCTCAAGCGCTTCGCGGAGTCTCGCGGGGATTTCGCACGGGAGCCTGTCGTCACGGTTCACATACACGTGGACGAACTCGCCCGTGGCGGCGCACTCGTCCGACCCTTCCGTGAACAGCGCTATCTCGTAGCGGACGCTCGACCGGCCGATGTGCCCGACGCGAAGCCAGCCATCGACGACGCCTGGAAACGTCAGCGGCGCGTGGAACGAGCAGTGGGAGTCGACGCAGAGCCCGATCACGTCGGCGGTCCGGACGTCGTGTCGCGCCTCGGTGATCAGCCATTGCGTGACGACCGTGTCGAAGAAGGAGTAGTACAGGACGTTGTTGACGTGCCCATGCATGTCGTTGTCCTGCCATCGCGTCGTGATCGGCAGGAGATACACGTAGTCCGCGCGAGTAGGGGGCTCGCCGCTCACGCCGCCAGCGCCACGGTCTTGGTCCGGGTGTAGAACGAGAGACCCTCGACGCCCTGCTCCTTCGCTCCCGACCCCGACTCCTTGAATCCGCCGAAAGGCATGTGGACGTCCCAGCCGGATGTCGGGAGGTTGACCGCGACTTGGCCGACGTCGGCCTCGTCGCAGAAACGGTGGGCGGAGCGCAAGTCGCGTGTGAAGACCCCGGCGGCGAGCCCGTAGCGCGAGTCGTTGAGCACCTCGAGCGCGTGGTCGAGGTCATCGACCGCCACTACCGCGACGACCGGGCCGAAGACCTCTTCCTGCCAGATCTCGGAGGCGGGGTCGACGTCGTAGACAACGACCGGCGGGTGGAAGCAGCCATTCGACAGACGCTCGTCGTCAAGCTCGGTGACCTCACCGCGGGCTCCATCCGCAAGCGCCCGCTCGACAAAGCCGGCGACGAGCGTGCGCTGCTCGAGTGACACGAGTGGTCCCATCGTCGTGCGCTCGTCGAGGCCGGGGCCAACCACGACCGCCTCGGCCCGCGCGGTCAGCCGCTCGACCATCGGCTCGAGTACCGAGCGGTCGACGATCACACGGCTTGTCGCGGTGCAGCGCTGGCCGGCTTGCGCGAATGCCGCCGGCGCGATCGTCTGGGCCGCCAGGTCGAGGTCGGCATCGCCAAGCACGACCGCCGCGTTCTTCCCGCCGAGCTCCGCCAGGAGCTTCACGTTCCGCGCAGCGAGCGCTTCGCGCAGCGTGTGCCCAACCTCTGTCGAGCCCGTGAAGCTGACCGCCGCCAAGGTCTCGTCGGCGAGCAGTGCATCGGCGATGCGGGCGGCCGGGCCCGTGACGGTACCGAGCACGCCCGGAGGGAGACCCGCGTCGGCGAACACACGCGCCAGATGCAGACTGACGGCGGGCGTGTAGGTCGCCGGCTTGAGGATGACCGCATTACCGGTGATCAGCGCGGGGCCGAGCTTGCGGGCGGGAGTCAGGAGCGGGTCATTCCACGGGCAGATCGCGAGAACGACGCCGACCGGCTCGCGCACCGTCCACGCGTGCGCGCCGGCGCGCTCGTCCGCGAGCAGCTCGCCCTGCGCCGCACGTCCGAGCGCGGCGCAGTACTCGAAGAACTCTGCGGCCTTGTTCGTCTCGGCGCGAGCTTCGGAAAGCGTCTTGCCCATCTCTCGCGTCAGGGTGCGTGCGATCTCGTCGATGTCCCGCCGCAGCAGCGCCGCCGCGCCCAGGAGGATGCGCCCGCGCGCGACCGGCGACGTCCGGCGCCAGAGGGCCGCACCTTCACGCGCGGCCTCGTAGACCTCCGCCACGTCGTCGGCGCCCATCGCGGGGACTTCGGCGACTACGTGACGTCGATCGGCCGGGTCACGGACCTCGAGCCAGTCCCCCGTCGACCGCCACTCACCGCCGACGAGATTCGAGAGCCGCGGGACAGTCATGCGGCCCACGCGGGCTGGTCCGCCCAGGCGCGATCCAGGTCACCGACCTGGAAATGCCGAAGCAGTCGCGCGACCGCCTCGGGCTCGATTGGGACAGGATTGTTCGGGCGCGGGTACGCGTCGCAACACTCGCTCGCCATCGCGGCCAGGTCGCTCTCCGCGATGCCGACACTCTCGAGGGAGCCCGGGATGCCGAGCGCCCGAGTCAGGTCGGCGACCCACGCGCGAAAGCCCGCTGCGCCGTCCGCGATGCCGATGAGCTCGGCCATGTGCGCCATCGCGACCTCCGATCCAGCGCGGTTGTAGGCGAGGCAATAAGGCAGCGCCATCGCGCACGTCACGCCATGCGACAGCCCGGTTCGCTCGGCAATTGCGTAGGCGAGCGAGTGCCCGATCACCACGGACGCGTTGAGGGCAAGCCCGGCCTCGAACGCACCGAGCGACATCTCGTTCCGCGACGCAGGCTGTGTCTGTTCGTGCTCGAGCGGCAGCGCCGTAGCGAGCCTGGTCAAGGACGACTCGGCTGCGCGCCTCGTCAGCGGCGTCTGAAACGTTGAGAGCAAAGATTCGACCGCATGACTGAGCGCGTCGAGGCCGCTGGCCGCAGCCACCGGCCGCGGAAGCGCTGCGAGTAGGTCGGGATCGAGCGTCGCCTGACGCGGCACCAGGCGCTGGTGAACGAAGATGCGCTTGCGCTGCCGATGCCAGAGCATGGCGACCGCCGTCGCCTCGGCGCCCGTTCCCGCCGTCGTCGGGATGGCGGCGAGCGGCGCAAGCGGCGCGAGTGCTGTGTCCGGGGTCAGGCCTTCGCCGAGGGCCAGCTCGTTCGTCAGCGCCGCCGCGACCAGCTTCGCCGCGTCGATCGCACTGCCGCCCCCGATCGCGACGATCGCGGCCGCGGTCCCACCCGGCAGCGAAGCCACCAGGGCTTTGATGGTCGCCGGCTCCGGCTCGGCCCCCACGCCCGGGCCTACGACGACGTCGAGCCCGGCGTCGCCGAGCGATTGGACCGGCGAATCGACCAGGCCGAGCGCGATGAGCGCCGCGTCCGCGACTACAAGCACGGGACCGGCCGATGGGCTGACACCGAGTGCCGACAGCTCGGCGCCGATCGCCGCTGACGAGCCTGGACCGGCAAGCACACGGCTGGGCGCCACGAAGGGCCGAAGCGGATATCGAGGCACCGTCGACACGTCTGATTGACTACGTAACCATATGCCGTGCACGCTGTCAACAGAGCGGCCCCCCACGTGCGGCTCGTAGTCGTCGGCGGCGGGATCCTCGGGCTCGCCGCCGCCAGGCTGGCCGGTGCCGAGAGACCGGACGCGGAGATCGTCGTCCTCGAGAAGGAAACGACGCTCGCGTCGCATCAGACTGCGCGCAACAGCGGCGTTGTCCACGCCGGGCTCTACTACGAGCCCGGCTCGCTGAAGGCACGCCTCTGCCGGCGCGGAGCGCGACTGTTGCAGGCATTCTGCGCCGAGCGGGGGATTCCCTACCTCGAGTGCGGGAAGGTCCTCGTCGCGACGCGTCCCGAGGAGGTCGAGCGCCTCCACGGTGTCCTCGAGCGCGCGGAGGCGAACGGGGTCCCCGACGTCCGGATGCTCGACGCCGCAGCGCTGCGAGAGCTCGAGCCGCATGCAACCGGCATCGCCGCGCTCCATTCGCCGCGCACTGCGATCGTTGACTTCAGCGCCGTCGCGCGCGCGTTCGCGAGCGAGGTGCAAGAGCGCGGCGGGATCATCCGAACGGAGGCGGAAGTCGTGCGCGTGATCGACACCGGACGCATGGGCCTCGTGGAGTTTGCAAGCGGCGAACGGGTGGTGGCGGACCGCGTGCTCGTCTGCGCCGGCCTGCACGTTGACCGGCTCGCGCGCGTGTCGGGCCAGCCCGCCGCGCCGCGAATTATCCCGTTCCGCGGCGAATACTGGGCGTTGCGCGACGAGCGTCGCCATCTCGTGCGCGGCCTGATCTATCCCGCGCCAGACCCGGCGCTCCCGTTTCTGGGAATTCACCTCACTCGCAAGATCGACGGGTCGGTAGTCGTCGGGCCGAACGCGGTGCTCGCTCTCGCTCGCGAGGGTTACCTCCGGCGCACCGTGCGCCCGCGCGACGTGACCGACACCTTCGCCTGGCCAGGGCTGTGGCGGCTTGCGCGCCGCCACCGTCGTGTGGCGCTGAACGAGATTGTCCGGTCTGCGAGCAAGCGGGCCTTCGTGCGCGAGGCGCGCCGCTACGTACGCAATCTCGATGCGGGAGATCTCGTGCCGGCGCCGGCGGGTGTGCGCGCGCAGGCCCTCGACCGCGACGGCACGCTGGTCGACGACTTCCGGCTGTCGCGGCAAGGCAGCGTGGTCTGGGTCCGCAATGCGCCGTCACCCGCCGCAACGTCTGCGCTCGCGATCGCGGAGGAGCTCCTCGAACGCCTGGCGCTCAGCTCCGCGGGGATTCCCGGTCGGTCGATGCTCTGACGATCAGCTCGCCGCGAAGGCGCTCGTGCCGATAGCCGTCGCCGTCGCCGTCCCCTTGCTCGGTCCGCTGCAGGAGGAAGTCGATCCCGACCGCCGCCATCTGCTCGATCGGCTGCCGCACGGTGGTCAGGGAAAAAGCGTCCCAGCCGGCAGTCGTGGTGCCGTCGAATCCCACGACCCACACCTCATCCGGCACGCGCCCACGGAGCGCATCCAGCGCACCAAAGGCGATGAGATCGTTCACGCAGAAAACCGCGTCGACGTCAGGGCACCGTTGGAGCAGGTCGGTCATTGCCCCCCGTCCGCCCTCGTACGCGAAATCGCAGCGGGCAACCGCTTCGTCTCCGAGAGGAGTGCCCGCCTCGCGGAGCGCTGCGCGGAACGCATCCTCGCGCTCGCACGACGTGCTGACCTCCCTCGCGCCCGCGATCAGCGCGATGCGGCGGCGGCCGTGCGCAAGGAAGTAGGCCGCCACGTCCTCGGCGCCCGCCGCATTGTCGGTCGCCACAGAGTCCGCGGGGATTCCGTCGAGCGTGCGGTTCAGGAGGACGACCGGCGCGCTGCGCTCGAGCGCCTCCTTCAGCGCCACGGACCCCGACGTGACGGTCGTGAACACGACGCCGTCGACTGCTCGCTCGCGAACTGCCGTCAGCGCCGCGCGCTCGCCGGCCTCGTGTCCGGCACTCTCGTCCGCGATCCAGAGGTTCATCCGCCTGCCGCGCCGTGAGATCTCGGCGTGGAGCGCCAGTGCAAGCTCTGGATAAAAGGTGTTGGTGACGTAGCCGACAACGACGCCGATGATGCCGGTCGAGCCCGTCCGCATCGTCCGGGCGGCGGCGCTCGGCGCATAGCCGGTTTGGCGGAGCACCCGGAGGACCTTCTCCCGCGTCGCTGCACTCACGTACGGGTCGCCGCGCATCACCCGCGAGACGGTCGTCTGCGAGACGCCGCTCAGCTCGGCGATCGTCCGGCTTGTCATGCCGTCAGCTGAACGGGGCGTGCGGCGCATTGCC
>DASUZD010000097.1:0-3740 GCA_036377055.1 Gaiellaceae bacterium
AAGCTCGCGACGCCGGCGCTCACGGTGAGGCCCTTGACCTGCTCGAGGCCGACGAGGCCGAGCCGCTCGACGATCGCCGTCGCGGTCGCGAGCGCAGCCGTCTCGCCACCGCCCGCGAGGATGACCGCGAACTCGTCGCCGCCGAGGCGGAAGGCCTCGCCGTCCTGCCGCAGCCGGCCCGCCACCTGCGCGAGCACCCGGTCGCCTGTCGGGTGTCCGAAACGGTCGTTCACGCGCTTGAAGTCGTCGATGTCGACGAGGCACAGCGACAGCTCGCGCCCGAGCTCGACTGCATCCCTGAGCTCCTGCCGCAGCCGCTCGTGGAAGTGGCGGTGGTTTCCGAGGCCGGTGAGCGGGTCGGTGAGCGCGAGCCGCATCGCGCGGAGGGCGCGGTGCGTCGAGCGCTGGTAGAGCGCAATCGCGAGCAGCGGCCCGACGAGGGCGAACGACAGCAGCGGCGAGCGCTGCCACAGCACGACGAGCATCAGCGACGCCGAGCCCATCAGCGAGAACGGAAAGATCGTCGCGTTCACGTTCGACCGGAGGAGCGGCCGGAACGGCTTTCCTGTGCTTCCCGACACGACGGCGGTGATCAGCGTCGCGTTCACCACGTGCTGCGCGATCGCGCAGAGCGCGACTCGGACGACCACAGCGCCGACGCTTCGCCCGCCGATCGGCGCGATCAGCAGGCCTCCGCCGGCCGCGGCGAGCCCGTGGACGGAGGCGTTGTAGGCGACTCGGACGCTCGGCCGGTGTTCGAGCAGCTGCCCGATCGCCGGCGCTGCGACGACCACGACGACACCCGCCGCCCACCCGAAGAGGACGACCGACGCGACGCCGAAGACAAACGCGAGCGAGACGCCGGTCACGTCCAGCCCGTCGAGCGGAACCGGGAAGCGGTCGGCGAGCATCATCCCGGCGAGGAGCGCGGCGAGCGCAGCGAGGGCGGACGCGGAGTGGGAGGTCGTCAGAAAGTCGACCGTCGCGGCGACGAAGGCCGCGGCTCCCGCGACGCAGACGGGCGCGACGACGAAGGGGACGGAACTGCGGCGGCGCGTCATCGTCGTCGCGCTACCAGTCGAGGTACGTGCCCTTGAAGAGCTGGAGGACGCCCCCGCCCAGAGCTACGACAAGGAGCGCGAGCGTCGTCGCGAGTACGACCAGACGCGGTTTCCACTGAAGCAATCCGATCCCCCTACCCAAGACGACCAGACGCGTCGATTGTCCCGTTCGTCTCGGGCGGGCGTCATCACCCGAACGAGTGAACGCGTTCGGCGGCGTCAGGTGCCGAGACCGGCCTCGGCGAGCGGCCTGCGCGCCCACGCGAACCGCTGCCGATACCAGCCGCTGAGCTGCGTCAGCGTCACTCCCTGGCTCGACGAGTGCACGAACCAGCCGCTGCCCGCATAGATCCCGGCGTGGTCGACCTGGCTCGGCTTCGAGCGCGGGCCCTGCGCGCCGAAGAAGACCACGTCGCCGGGTTGGAGCTTCGCGTACGGGACGCGCTTGGTCGTGGGAACCTCGCCGCTCATCGCGTACGTCGTCCGGCCGCGCAGCGTCTCGGCGAGCGTCGGGGCGCCAGGGTAGGGCTGGAGCTTGTAGACGCGCCACACGAAGCCGGAGCAGTCGAAGCCGCCTCGAGCCTTGACGCCGAAGGGCTGCTCCGCTCGCTCGCTCGTCCCGCCCCAGACGTACGGATAGCCGACGAGCGAGAACGCCGTCTGAAGGATCTGCGTCTGCCACGGGCCGAGGAAGGGCAGCACGAACGTCGCCGCCGCGTCGGCTGCGCGCTGCTCCTGCGAGCCGTCGAAGGCGAGGATCCGCGCGGCGGAGTACGCGGCCTCGGCGCGCGTGGCGGGGTCGGTCGGCAAGAGCTCGAGGTCGTCCTGCGCCGCCGGATGGTTGAACCGGAGGCCGAGCAGGCGCGCGATCACCTCGGTGCCGAAGCGGGTCGGCGGGTTGAGGCCGCCGTCTCGCGCCGCCTGTGCGAGCTCGGCAGCGGCGGGCGCCAGGCCGAGCGCGCCGACGAGCTTCGAGTCGAGCGCGGCGATCGAGACGGTCGCGGTCGGGTTCGTGACGGGCTGGGGAAGCTGGCCCGTGAGGCCCGCGACGAGCTCTGCGAGATCGCCGCGCGTGAGCGGGTCCTGCGGCCGGAAGGTCGCGACGTCGGGGCCCATCAGTCCCTGCGTGACGACGGTTCGGATCGACGAGGCCGCCCACGAGCCGGCTGCCGGCTTGGCGGGCTTCGTCGTGGTCGTCGTCGTGGGCGTCGTGGTTGTGCCCGGAGCGGGCGGCGGCGGGATGTTCGCGGACGCGGGCGCGCCCGAGGCCAGGGCGCAGCAGCACGCGGCGACGATGAGGGCAGGGCGGCGCATCATCCCGCCCGTCGTATCGTCCGTTCGGAGACGCGCCTTTAGGCTTCGGGCGCGTGGAGCCGGTGATCGAGCCTCAGCCGGACGACGACGAGCGGCGTGCGATTGTCGCCGCGATCGACGCTGCGGACTCAGAGGAGCCGAGCCTCGACCCCTACCGCAGCCGGTGGCGAGAGGCCGGCCTGGAGGAGGGCCTGGATGCCTCCGAAGGGGGTTAACGCGAGCCGGCGTGGGCACGATCTTTGTGACATGTGCTGCATCCTCTGCCAGGAGCAGGAAGCGATGGTGCCCCGCGGCTTCTGCGCCACCTGCCTGCACGCGGCTCACGCAGAGATCGAGCTCGGGCTCTTCCAGCTCGTTCAATACCTGACGCGCTGGGCCGAGTTCACAGAGTGGTGCGAGACGCGCGGCCTCGCCGCGTGCTAGCGCGCTAAGCGACGGCGCGCTTGCGGAGCAACTGCGGCGCGAGCCGTGCGTAGTCGAGTCCGGAGATCCACGTCAGCACGACCGCGACGAGGAGCGCCCACCACCCAGCGCGCTCGCTCCACGCGCCGGCCGCCGCGTAGCCGCCGATCGCGGCCGCGAGCGCCTGCGACCACGTCTTCAGCTTGCCGAGGTCTCGGGCGTGGAGGACGACGCCGCGCTCGAGCGCGGCGAGCCGCAGCCCGGAGACGAGCAGCTCCCGCACGACGATCGCCGCGACCATCCACGCCGGGAAGACGCCCTCCCCGATCAGCATGACCAGCGCCGCGAGCACGAGCACCTTGTCGGCCATCGGGTCGAGCAGCGTCCCGAGCTGCGTCGTGTGCCCGCGGCGGCGAGCGATTCGTCCGTCGAACCAGTCCGTCGCCATCGCGACGACGAAGACCGTCGTCGCCCAGTAGTCGTGGTCCCGGAAGCCCCAGGCGTAGAGCAGGACGACGACCGGAACGGCGGCGGCCCGCGCAACTGTCAGCTGGTCGGGCAGGCCCACGGCCGGAGAGAATACGCAGATGCCGGCGTTCAGGAAGGTGCTCGTCGCGAACCGAGGCGAGATCGCGATTCGCGTCTTCCGCACCTTGCGCGAGCTCGGCATCGGCTGCGTCGCCGTCTACTCGGAGGCGGACCGCGGTGCGCTTCACGTCGCCTACGCGGACGAGGCGTTCCTCGTCGGTCCCGGCCCGGCCGCGGAGAGCTACCTCCGTCACGACCGCCTGCTCGAGGCGGCCGACCGCGCCGGAGCCGAGGCCGTCCATCCCGGCTACGGCTTCCTCGCCGAGAACGCCGCGTTCGCGCGCGCATGTGCAGACGCGGGGCTCGTCTGGATCGGTCCGCCGCCCGAGGCGATCGAGCTGATGGGCTCGAAGACTCGCGCCCGCGAGGCGATGC
>DASUZD010000098.1:0-9965 GCA_036377055.1 Gaiellaceae bacterium
GGCCGGCCGCTCGCGTTTCTCCTGACGGTTCGCGCCGGCGTCGTCGAGGACGAGCTCGTCGCGACGGGGGCCGCTCAGCCGGCGATCCTCGTGATGCCGTTCGGCTCGACCGGAACCTTCACCGACAAGGAGTGGGCGGACGGGGTCGGGCGCGACGAGGGGTGGGAGACCTTCGTCGCGCGCGACCTCGTCCACGCGATCGACTCGACCTACCGCACGATCCCGGACGGGGCGGACCGGGCGCTCGCCGGCCTGTCCGAAGGCGGCTACGGAGCGCTCAACATCGGCCTCCACCATCCGGGCGAGTTCCGGGTGCTCGAGAGCTGGTCGGGGTACGAGCGCGCGGACAACCTCAAGCCGATCTTCGGCGGCGACCCGCAGCTCCTCGCCCGCAACAGCCCGTCGAAGCAGCTCCCCGCCGTCGCGGCCGCGCTGAAGCGCGCGCACACGTACGTCTGGTTCTACTCCGGGAGCACGGACCGCCTGCGGCGCCAGAACGCGGCGTTCGCGGCCGAGCTGAGTCGCCTCGGCGTCCCGCACCGCTACTTCGAGGTGCGCGGCGGCCACAACTGGGCGCTTTGGCGCGGGAACGCGGCCCGCGCGCTGCTCGCGGCCCTGCGGAGGTTCCCGAGTGCGTAGGGCAGCCGCAGCGGGACGCGCCGTCCTCGCGACCCTCGGGGGGCTGGCCGTCCTCGCGTCCGCGACCGGGTGGCTGTACGTGCTCCGGGCGCCCAGGAGCCTTCCCGGCCCTCGCGTCGGCGACGCGCTGCCGTTGGACGAGCTCGCCCGCCGGTCGGCGGTGCCGCTGCTCCTGTTCGTGCTCGTCTGGGCCGCGGCCGGGCTGCTCCTCGGCCTGCTCGCGCGGCTCGTGCGGCTCGAGCAGCTGACCAGCGCGCTCGTCCTCACCGCCTGCACCGGAGCGTGGTGCTACCTCGTCACCGCGACCTCGATCCTGATCGTCCGCCAGGTGCCGGCCGACGCCGCGTTCGACTCGGCGTCCCGGCTCCGGGCCGTCTACCTGCCCGCCGCGCTCGCCGGCCTCGCGGGCGCGGTTACCGGCCGCCGGGCGGGGACAGCACGTCCGTGGACGCCGGCCTTGCTCGGGGCCGCCGTCGCCGCAGCCGGCGTCCTCGGCGTGCTGGAAGGCATCCTCCCGCACCACGACCGCGCGCTCGTCGACGCGCTCGCGCCCGCGGGCGTGCATCCGATCATGCGCTCGCTCGTCGCGCCCGCCGGGCTCGCGCTTGTCCTTGCGGCCCGGGGCCTCGCGCGGCGCAAGCGACGGGCGTGGCGGCTCGCGGTCGGCGTGCTCGCGACGTCGTCGCTGCTCCAGCTCCTGCACGGATTCACGCTCGGCGCGGCCGTGGCCGCGCTGCTCGCGCTGACCCTCGTGGCGCGGCGGCACGTGTTCTCGGCGCAAGGCGACCCTGCCACCGACACGCGCGTGCTCGTCCAGACCGTCGGCGTACTCGCCGCGATCTTCGCGTACGGGATCGCGGCCCTCTGGGTGAACCGCCTGATGGCCGACCAGCCGTTCACGCTCGGGTTCGCGCTGCGCGAGACCGGCCGCGCGCTCGTCGGGCTCAACCTGCGCGGGTCGGCGCACCTCGTCGGCGAGGTCGGCGCGTGGTTCCCGAAGTCGGTCTTCCTCGCGGGCTGCGTCGGCGCCGCCTGGCTGATCGCGTCGTGGCTCGGCCCGTGGCGCTACCGGCTACGGCAGGAGGCTCACGAGCACGAGGTGGCGCGTGCGCTCGTCGCGGCGTGGGGCGTCGACACACTCGCGCCGTTCGTGCTGCGCGCGGACAAGTCGTACTTCTTCGACGAGGACGAGCGGGCGTTCCTCGCCTACAAGGTGGTCGGCGGCGTCGCGGTCGTCTCCGGTGATCCGGTCGGCGCGCCCGCGGACTGCGATCGCGTCGTCGAGCGGTTCCTCGAGTTTGCCCACGCGCGCGACTGGCGCGTCGCCGTGCTGGGTGCGTCCGAGGCGTGGCTGCCGCGGTACCGCTCGTGCGGCCTGCACGCGCTCTACCACGGCGACGAGGCCGTGCTGGAGGTCGACCGGTTCTCGCTCGAGGGCCGCGCGATCCGGAAGGTGCGGCAATCCGTCCACCGGCTCGAGCGCGAGGGCTACACGGCGAAGGCGCTGCACCCGCGCGAGCTCACTCCGGCCTTGCGTCGCGAGCTCGAGGCCGTGGCGCGGGAGTGGCGCGGCCGGGAGCCCGAGCGCGGATTCGTCATGGCGTTCGACACGCTCTTCAGGCTCGAGGACGACGAGGCGCTCTTCGTCGTCGGGTTCGGCCCGGGCGGAGCCGCGGCGGGCTTCCTGCACTTCGCCGTCTCGAAGCCCGGCTGCGCGCTCTCGCTCTCGTCGATGCCGCGCCTTCGGTCGACGCCGAACGGATTCAACGAGTGGCTCGTCTGCGCCGCGGTCGACTGGGCACGGACGCACGGCTTCGCGCGGATCTCGCTCAACTTCGCGCCCTTCGCGGCTCTGCTCGCGCCCGAGGCCGAGCTCTCGGCGCTCCAGCGAGTCGAGCGGCGCGCGCTGCTCTCGCTCAAGGGGCACTTCCAGCTCGACAACCTCCTGCTCTTCAGCCGGAAGTTCGCGCCGAGCTGGCAGCGGCGGTTCGTCGTCTACGAGCGGAGGCGCGACCTGCCACGGGTCGGCATCGCCGCGCTCGCGGCCGAGGCGTATTTGCCGTTCGCGGGCCGGCGAGGCGAGTGACCGCGGCCGTCGGTGGCGGCCTCGCGCTGGCGCTCGGCTCTGCGGCGGCGCTGAACTGGGGCTACGTCGTCCAGCACGGAGCGGCCTCCGCGCTGCCGCCGCTCTCGCTTCGTCGGCCGCTCGCGTCGCTAGCGCTGCTTTTCCGGCACGCCCGCTGGCTCGCCGGCTTCCTCGTCGGGATCGGCGGCTGGGTGCTCTACGTGGTCGCGCTCCGCCTCGCACCGCTCTCGCTCGTCCAGTCCGCGTCGGCCGGGGGGATCGGGATCCTCGCGCTGCTCGCCTCGCGCCGCGGCGCGACACTCGACCGCCGCGAGCGGGCCGGCGTCGGCGCCGCCACGGTCGGCCTGCTCCTCCTCGGGCTCTCGCTCGTCCACCACGGCGTCGGGCGCTCGAGCGGGAGCTGGACGACGGTCGCGGCGTGGATGGCTGCGTCGGTGGTCGTCGCCGGACTCGCGGCCGGGGCGGGGACGCGCGCGCTCGCTCCCGGCGCTGGGCTCGGCATCGCGGCGGGAGTGCTCTACGCGGCCGGTGACGTGGGCACGAAGGCCGCCGTCGGGGGCGGCGCGATGCTCCTCTTCGTCCCCGCGCTGCTCGCCTGCCACGGCCTCGCGTTCGTCGCGCTCCAGCTCGGGTTCCAGCGCGGGAAGGCGCTCGCGACGGCGGGCGTCGCGACGCTCTTCACGAACTCGCTCCCGATCCTCGCCGGGATGGCCGTCTTCCACGAGGGTGTTCCCGGCGGCGCGGCGGGAGCGGCACGCGTCGCCGCGTTCGTCGGCGTCGTGGCGGGAGCGGCGGCGCTCGCACGGCCGGACGCTCCGGCAGAGGCGCTTCGGCGGGCCGAGCCGGCGCCAGGTGCGTAGGGTCGCGATCGCTGCTCTCGCGCTGGCGCTGCCCGCCGCTGCGCGCGCACAACCGCTTCTGCCCGGCGGGCCCGCCTCGCCGGTCCGGATCCTCGCCTTCGCCTACCGCGCCCACGACGGTCTGCACCGGCTCGCGTATCTCCTCCTACCGGCCGGCTACGACCCTCGCGACCCGCCGATCCCGCTCGTCATCTCGCCGCACGGCCGCGGCGCGAGCGCGATCTCGAACGCGATGCGCTGGGGCGACCTACCCGCGCAGGGCGGCTTCGCGGTCGTCAACCCGGAGGGCCAGGGCCGGCGGCTCGCGCTCTACTCGTGGGGCGCGCCCGGCCAGATCGCGGATCTCGCGCGAATGCCGCGCCTCGTGGAGCAGGCGTTCCCCTGGGTGCGAATTGACGCACGGCGGATCTACGCCGTCGGCGCGAGCATGGGCGGCCAGGAGACGCTCCTGCTCGTCGCGCACCACCCGGCGCTCCTCGCGGGAGCGGCGGCCTTCGACGCGCCGACGAACATGGCGCTTCGCTATCGCGACTTCCTCCTGCTCTGGCGCGGGCGCGTCCTCCGGCGGCTCGCCCGCTACGAGATCGGCGGCCCGCCGCGGGCGGATCCCGAGCGGTACGAGTTACGCAGTCCGTCTGACGTCGCGCGCGCGATCGCCTTCTCCGGAGTGCCGCTCGAGCTCTGGTGGAGCCGGCGCGACGACGTCGTCGTCGACGAGGCGGATCAGTCGGGCCGCCTCTACCGCGAGATCGAGCGCCTCAACCCGGACGCGCCGGTGCGCGAGTTCGTGGGGACGTGGGCGCACACGGCCGAGCTGGACAGGAAGCTCCCGCTCGCCCTCGCGCGTCTCGGGCTCCTCCACGAACGAAACCGCCGTACGCCGGTGACAGGTGTCGTATCATGAGTACGTGCTCGAGGAACCGGGACGCCGGGAGCCCGCGCCTCACCCGCTGAGGCTCGTCCAGGCGTTCGTCAACACGAAGGACACCGAGAACGCGGTCGAGGAGCTTTCGACGCCGGCGGCGCTTCGCGACGCGCTGCTCCGGATCGGCGTCCTCGGCGGCGACGAGCCGGAGCTCGGCGAAGGCGATCTCCGCCACGCGGTCGAGGTCCGGGAGGCGCTGCGGGAGCTCTTGCTCGCGAACAACGGCGGCCGCGTCGGGTCGGACGCGCTCGCGACCCTGGAGCGCGCGGCCCGCTCCGGCCACGTCGGGATCCGGTTCTCGGACGCAGGCGCCGAGCTCGTCGCGGAGGCGCGCGGCGTCGACGGCGCGCTCGGGCGAATCCTGTCGGTGATCCCTGTCGCGGTCGCGGACGGGACGTGGGCGAGGCTGAAGGCGTGCCCGCGCGACGTCTGCCACTGGGTCTTCTACGACCGGTCGCGCAACCACTCGAGCACGTGGTGCTCGATGAGCGTCTGCGGGAACCGGACGAAGACCCGGCGCTACAGGGCGCGGCGCGCGTAAGCGCGGTAGGCGCGCGCGTTCCGGCGCCACGAAACGAACCACAGCCCGAGTGGCAGCCCGACGAGCAGGACGCCGATCGCAGCGGGCAAGAGGAACCAGATCGGGCCGATGCGTCCGTGCCGCTCCTTCGTCAGGTTCGGCTGCGGCAGAAGGTCGTTCGAGGCGTGCATGTTCCCCGAGCCGCTGCCCTCGCGCGGGAAGAACGCCGTCGGGACCGCGGAGTCGACGAGCCAGCGGCCGCCGATCTTCCGCAGCTCGATCGTCCAGTTCGTCATCTCCAGCTTCGAGCGGGCGGGCGGGCGGAGCTGCGTGTCGATCATCACGTAGTTCCGGCTCGTCATGTCGATCGACCAGCCGTGGAAGCGCCGGCCGACCGCCGGATACGGCGAGACGGGAAGGTTCCCCTTCGCCCATTGCGCGCGCTTCGTGTCCTGGCGGAGGTGTGGGGTGACGACCGAGAACGCGCGCTCCGGGTGCTTTCTGGCGATGGCCGAGGGGACGAAGACGTCGAGCGTGCGGTCGATGCCGGCCCGGTCGGCGGCGGTCAGCCGCGCGCTCGCGGCCTGTGCCGGCGTCGCCAGGAGGACGAACCCGAGCAGCGGAAGGAGCAGTCGCCTCATGTGGGCACAACACTAGCGTAAGTCGATAGCAGGTGTCTAACGTCCGGCGTGTTTCGCGACGAACGCCGCGACGTCCCGTATCTGCGCGGGCGACAGCGTGCTCTTGAAGGGCGGCATGCCGCCGCCCCCGTTCTCGACCTGCGCCCGGGCCTCGGCGAAGGTCACCTGCACCCGGTCGAGATTCGGGCCGGCCTGGCCGGTCGTCTTCGCCGCCGCGAGCGTGTGGCAGACGCCGCAGCTCCGCGTGAAGACCTGCTCCCCGGCGGCGACGTTCGCGTCCGCGGGCACGACGATCGGCGTCGACGTCCCGAGCTTTGCCGGCGGCGCGTTGTCGTGGCGGTAGAGCCAGAGCGCGCTCGTGTACCAGACGGCGATCAGCACGGCGAAGAGCATTCCGCCTGCGATCGGCAGGACGGGCCGGGGGAAGCGGTGCAGGCGGACGATCGTCACCTTCGACGCGTACGCGCCGTACACCGCGCAGCCGAGCAGCGAGTGGGCGAGGACCCGCGAGTCGGGCGTCCGGAACCCGAGCTTGAAGATGCAGTGGTACGCGACCGGCAGCGTGAAGACGAACGCGAGGCGGCCCGACCAGCGGTGCGCCGGGTTGACCCACCGCGGCTTCGGCCAGGGCAGCTTCCTGAAGATCCACGCGGCGCTGAAGACCTGGAAGCACGCGAGGATCGCCGCGCCCGTCGCGAAGCCCGCCTTCAGGTGGATCGGGTCGCTGAAGAAGAGCCTGAAGTAGCCCTTCGAGCGCGGCGCGTGGTGCGCGAGCAGGCCGGCGGTGAGCGAGAAGAGCGCGAACGCGAGGAGCGGCGCCGCGACCCAGCGGTAGGAGCGCGTCGCGGGCGGAGCGGGGGCGGCGAGAACGGGTTCCGCCATTGGGTGCTATCGAACCCGACCCGGCGGACGACAGCAAGCGAGGGTCCCAGGCGTCATGTTCACTTCCGCGCTGGCTCCGGGTCGAGCGTCCACACCGGGGTCTGACCCCGGTTCTGCGCCAAGCACGCGCACGCGCGTCCACAGGCCGCCGCTCCGCTCGTTACCTCATGCGGGTCCTTCGCGCGCGGTGACACCGGGGTCTGACCCCGGTTTTTCGCGCGGCACGCGCACGTCCGCCCACAGCCGTGCCCGAAAGGTTGACGCCGGCTTGGGACAGCGCCTACGCTTTTGACTGACTAGTCAATCGGTTTTGGAGCGTCTCATGGCAGTAGCCATCGCGGGCGGCGTTTCGTTCGCCCTCACCGACGAGCAGAAGGCCCTCCGCGAGCTCGCGCGGGAGTTCGCGGCCAAGGAGGTCCGGCCGCGCGCAGCCGAGTACGACGAGCACTCGACGCACCCGGCGGACGTGATCGCCAAGGCGCACGAGCTGGGGCTGATGAATCTGCACGTCCCGGAGGAGCTCGGTGGGCTCGGCCTCGGGACTTTCGACGGCGCGCTGGTGGGCGAGGAGCTGTCGTGGGGCTGCGCCGGGATCGCCGTCTCGATCGTGGTGAACGGGCTCGGGGCGGCGCCGGTGCTGATCGCCGGCACGGACGAGCAGAAGCGGCAGTGGGTCGCACCGCTCCTCGACGAGCCCATCCTCTGCTGCTTCGGCCTCACCGAGCCCGACGCCGGGTCGGACGTCGCGCGGATGAAGTCGACCGCGGAGCGGCGCGGCGAGGAGTACGTGCTGAACGGCTCGAAGATGTTCATCTCGAACGCCGGTCACGCCGACTGGGCGGTCGTCTTCGCGGTCACGGACAAGAGCAAGGGACATCGCGGACTCTCGGCCTTCCTCGTCCCGATGGATTGCGAAGGCGTCACGATCGAGAAGCACCTCGACAAGATGGGCCAGCGCGCGACCGACACGTCGGCATTCGCGATGCACGACGTCGTCATTCCGGCCGCGAACCGGCTCGGCGCGGAGGGCGACGGCTTCAAGATCGCGATGCGGACGCTCGACTTCACACGACCGGGGACGGCGGCGGGTGCGGTCGGCGTCGCCCAGGCCGCCTACGACTACTCGGTCGAGTACGCGAAGGAGCGCGTCACGTTCGACGTGCCGATCGCGATGCACCAGGGCGTGAACTTCCTGATCGCGGACATGGCGACGGAGATCGAGGCGGCGCGGCTTCTCGTCTGGCAAGCGGGGTGGCTGCACGACCAAGGGCGACGCGCGACGCTCCAGTCGTCGTTCGCGAAGCGATTCGCCGCCGACGCGGCCATGAAGATCACGACCGACGCCGTGCAGATCTTCGGCGGCTACGGCTACACCAAGGAGTACCCGGTGGAAAAGCTGATGCGTGACGCCAAGCTCTTCCAGATCTACGAAGGCACCTCTCAGATCCAGCGGCTCGTCATCGCGCGCGAGATATTCCTACCTCGTGGCCATTGAGATCGACCTCTCGGGACGGGTCGCGCTCGTCACCGGGGGGTCGCGGGGGCTGGGGCGCGCCGATGCGCTGACGCTCGCTCGCGCCGGCGCCGATATCGCGATCGCCGACATCCAGCTCGAGTCGGAGACGACCGACGAGGAGGCGGCGCGGTACGGCCCGCTCGCGCAGGTCGCGCGGGCGCAGGGGCTCGTCTACACGGAGGCGACCGCTCGCGAGATCGACGAGCTGGGGCGTCGGGCGCTCGCGGTGAAGTGCGACGTGACCGATCGGGAGCAGGTAGCGGCGACGGTCGCGCGCGTCGTCGACGAGCTGGGCGCGGTCGACATCCTCGTGAACAACGCGGCGACCCTCGACCACGTCGGCCAGCTCGACGACCAGTCGTCGGAGTTGTGGGAGCGCGACCTGCGCGTCAACCTGACCGGGTCGTTCAACTGCGCCCAAGCGGTCTGGCCGCACATGCGCGAGCGCGGCTGGGGGCGGATCGTGAACATGGCGTCCGTCGCTGGGACGCTCGGCGGTTTCGGCCAGGCGAGCTACTCGACCACGAAGGCGGGCATCCTCGGGCTCACGCGCACGCTGGCCCTGGAGGGCGCGCGGTACGGGATCACGGCGAACGCGATCGTCCCGGGGATCATCGGAACGGAGGCCTTCGCGTTCGGGAACCCTGAGATGAACGAGCGGATGGTGAAGCGGACGGCCATGCGTCGCGCCGGCGACCCGCAGGACGTCGCGAACGCGATCGCGTTCCTGTGCTCGGATCTAGCCGCTTACATCACCGGTGTCGCCCTGAACGTGAGCGGCGGCATCGAGCTCTTCACCTTCTAATGCACACGCGCCCGAGTGCCGGGAGCCCCTGTCCCCGCCCACCAGCCGTCAGGCTACGCGCGAACCACGCACGTGTCTGTAACGGGAGCGTGACGAATGAGTGAAACCGAGACCGCCGGCCGCGTTGGGATCTCATTCGAGCTGACGGACGAGCAGCGCGAGCTCCAGACGCTCGCGCACGACTTCGCCGCACGGGAGCTCCGGCCGATCGCGCGCGAGTGGGACGAGCGCGAGGACTATCCGCCGGACCTCCTCGCGAAGGCCGCGGCGGCAGGCCTCACCTCGTATGCGATCCCGGCCGAGTTCGGCGGCGGCGGCGTCTCGGCGGTCACCGCGGCGCTGATCTCCGAGGAGCTCTCGTGGGGCTGCGCCGGCCTTGCCGCGACGATCCAGGCGACGATGTTCCCCGTTCGGCCGCTCGTTCGCTTCGGCACCGACGAGCAGCGCGCGCGCTACGTGCCGCTGCTGGCCAGCGGCACAGGCACGCTCGCGGCGATTGCCTTCACCGAGGCGCATGCGGGCTCGGATCTGGCCGCCATCCGCGCGACCGCGAAACCCGACCAAAGACGCGACGAAGGCTGGATCCTCGACGGCGAGAAGGTCTACGTCACGAACGGCGGCATCGCCGACCTGACCGTCGTCTTCGCGCGTGCCGAGGAGGGCATCACCGCGTTCCTCGTCGAGCGCGACGACCCGGGCGTCACGGCCGGTAGGAAGGAGCGAAAGCTCGGGCTCCGCGCCTCCTACACCGGCTCGATCGTCCTCGACGAAGCGCGCGTCCCGGCCGGGCGCGTGCTCGGCGAGCCGGGCGAGGGCTTCCTCGTCGCGATGGACTTCTTCGAGGTCTCGCGGCCGCAGGTCGCGGCGGCCGCCGTCGGCGTCGCGCGCGCGGCGCTCGAGCACGCGGCGGAGTACGCGCGCGAGCGTGAGGCCTTCGGCCGGCCGATCGTCGACCGGCAGGGCGTGTCGTTCAAGCTCGCCGACATGGCGATGGAGATCGAGGCTGCGCGCCTCCTGGTCTGGCGCGCGTGCGCGGCCGTCGACGCCGGTCGGGACGCGGGCCTGCTCGGCTCGTACGCGAAGGCGTTCGC
>DASUZD010000099.1:0-4816 GCA_036377055.1 Gaiellaceae bacterium
GAACCCCGGCGAGCTCGCGCGCTCGCTGCTCGGCGCGGAGGCGACAGTGGTCGACGTCGACGCGGCGCCGCGCGCAGAGCGGACGATCGCGCTCTGGAACCCGCCGCTCCTCGACGAGGAGCTCGGGCTGCGCGCGAGCGCGCTCGGCGACGCGTCGCGGCTGATGGCGGGGCTCGTGTCGAGGGGCCTGCGGACGATCTGCTTCGCGAAGAGCCGGAAGGCGGTGGAGCTCGTCCATCGGTTCACGCGTGAGCGCGTCGACGCCGAGGTCGCGGAGCGCCTCGCGCCGTACCGTGCGGGCTACACGCCGGCGCAGCGGCGCGACATCGAGCGGCGCCTCGTCGAGGGCGAGCTGCTCGGGGTGAGCGCGACGGACGCGCTCGAGCTCGGGATCGACATCGGCCTCCTCGACTGCGCGATCTCCGTGGGCTTCCCGGGAACGGTCGCGTCGCTCCGCCAGCAGTGGGGCCGCGCCGGCCGGCGCGGCCACGGCCTCGCGATCCTCGTCGCGAGCGAGGACGCGCTCGACCAGTTCTTCATGCGCGACCCGGAGTCGCTGCTCGCTCGCCGTGTGGAGGCCGCGATCCTCGACCACGCGAACCCGCGCGTCCTGGACGGCCACGTCCTCGCGGCCGCCTTCGAGGCGCCGCTCGATGACGCCGATCGCGCGACGCTCGGCGACGAGGCGCTCGAGCGGGCCGCGATCCTCCCCGAGCTGAAACACACGAAGGCGGGCTACGTCTGGGCCGGCCGCGACTACCCCGCCGCCCGCGTCGCCCTCCGCTCGGCGACCGCGGACGCCTTCACCGTCGTCGACGCCGCGACCGGCACCCTCCTCGGGCTGGTCGAGCGCGAGCGCGCCTACTCGACCGTCCACGAGGGTGCGATCTACCTCCACCTCGGCGAGTCGTACCTCGTCCGCGAGCTCGACCTCGGTTCCCGCACGGCCGTCGTCGAGCCGTATCGCGGCGACTACTACACGCAGGCGAAGAAGGAGACGACGACGGCTATCGTCGAGACGCTGCGCGGCGAGCGACGCCTCGGCCTGGAGCTGTCGTTCGGAGCCGTCGCCGTGACGGAGCAGGTGATCGCGTACCAGAAGAAGGCGATCCGCGATCAGGCAACGCTCGAGACGGTGGCGCTCGACCTGCCGGAGACGACCTTCGAGACCGAGGCCGTCTGGTACCTCCCCGAGCCGGAGCAGCTCCAGGGCCTGGAGCAGATGCCGACGCTCCTCTCGACGCTCCATGCCGCGGAGCACTCGATGATCGCGCTGCTGCCGCTCTGGGCCATGTGCGACCGCTGGGACATCGGTGGCCTCTCGACGAATGTTCACTTCCAGACCGGCCGCCCGACCGTGTTCGTCTACGACGGCCATGCCGGCGGAGTCGGGATCGCCGAGCGCGGGTTCGACGTCTTCGAGGGCTGGGTCGAGGACACGCGGCGCCTGCTCGCCGGCTGCCCGTGCTCGGAGGGCTGCCCTTCCTGCGTCCAGAGCCCGAAGTGCGGCAACCTGAACGAGTGGCTCGACAAGCAGGGGGCGCTGACGTTCCTCCGGCGGCTGGTCTGACGATCCGCTCGCTCGCGGACGCGGAGGTGGCCGCCGTCGACGAGCGCCTGCCGCTCCACCGGCTCGGCCAGGCCGGGACGTACCTCGTGGCGTGGGACGGCGAGGAGCCGGTCGGGCA
This sequence comes from Gaiellaceae bacterium, assembly GCA_036377055.1. Taxonomy (GTDB): domain Bacteria; phylum Actinomycetota; class Thermoleophilia; order Gaiellales; family Gaiellaceae; genus DASUZD01. The sequence continues at coordinate 1,689 of DASUZD010000099.1, forward strand.
CGCGTTCGTCGCCTGGAGCGGGACGAAGCTCGGCGTGCCGGAGATCCAGGACGTGTGGGTCGTGCCGGACCGCCGGCGGAGCGGCGTCGCCACCGCGCTGTCCTGCGCGGCCGAGAACGAGGCGCGGCGTCGCGGCGCCACGCGGATCAGCCTCTCCGTCGGCATCGGGAACGACGCGGCGCGAGCGCTCTACGAGCGGCTCGGCTTTGCCGAAGCCGGCCTCGCGCCCGAGCGAGTGGCCGGGACCATCAATCTCCGCGGTCAGGACGTCCAAGTGGACGACGTGCTCGTCTACCTCGTCAAGCCGCTCGCGTGAAGCGCGCTGTCCTCGCCGTCGCGGCGGCCGCGCTCCTCGCCGGCTGCGGCTCCTCGACGCCCCACCGGCAAGCGGCCAAGCCCCGCAAAACGCTTCTCGACTTCGCGTACGACCGGTCGGCGCCGCTCGCGTACGTCGACCGCGGCCGCGTGAACACCGCGGCGCCGCTCGCGATCCACGACGTCTCGTTCGCGAGCAGCGGACAGCGGATCGAGGGATTCCTGGTGCTTCCGCCCGGGCGGGCGCGCCGACCAGCGGTCGTCTTCGCGCCCGGCACCGGCGGCGACCGCCGGGAGATGCTGGCGGTCGCAGGCTGGCTCGCCGCGAGAAACGTCGTCGCGCTGACCATCACGCCGCCGTCGCCGGTCCCGAGCACCGCGAAGACGGCGACCGCGCGGCTCGACCAGATCCGGACCGACACCGTCGCGCAGGTGGTCGCAGTGCGCCGCGCGGTCGACGTGCTCCGGACGCTTCCGACCGTCGACCCGCACCGCATCGGCTACGTCGGCTGGAGCGCCGGCGCGCGGCTCGGGACACTCGTCGCGGCCTCCGAGCCACGGATTCGCGCCTTCGTTCTCCTGTCGGCCGGCGCGGCGCCGATCTCCGCCTACGTCGCGCAGGCGTCCGCGCCCCTCAAGGTGCCGCTTCGGCGCGTGCTCGAGAGCGTCGACCCGCCGCGCTACGTCGCCCGCGCCCGGCCCGGGAGCCTCCTGCTCGAGAACGGCCGGAAAGACGAGGTTGTCCCGCGGGCGGCCTTACTGAACGTCGTGCGCTCAGCGCCGAAAGGGACGACGGTGCACTGGTACAACGCGCCGCATGCGCTGAACCGGGCCGCGTACCACGACGCGTACGACTGGCTCGGACGCCGACTGCCGATCACCGGGCCTCGCGTGCGCGGAGCTGAGACGGCCTGACGGGTCCAGCCGCGGCGCCTCGACGCCGATCCAAGGCGAGTGAGACGTTTGCTCTGCCTGCTCTGCGTGATCGTTGCCTGCACCGGTTGCGGCGCGCGGTCCACCCGCAGCGTCGGCACAGCTCCGCAACTGACGCGCGTGCCGGACGTCGTGGGGCTATCGGATCAGCAAGCAGTCGACCGTCTCGCGCGCGCGGGCCTCTGCCCCGGCATCGCCTACACCGTCGACGTCGCGGGACGCGAGGGCGTCACCGGGCAGGACCCCTCACCGGGCGTCCGGCGCCGTGTGGGTGCGACGGTTCACATCGTCGTCGCAACGGCTGCCTCAGCTGCGATCGTGCGCGGCGCCGGTAACTGCCCCAACCCTTTCGACCGCGGAACCGTCCTCAGCCGCTAGGGCTCGCGCGGCGCGGTCGCGGGACAAGCTCGCCGCCACAGTTCGGGCACACGCGGGCCATCGCTTCCGCGCACTCGACGCAGAACGTGCACTCGTAGCTACAGATCCGCGCGGAGCCGTCGGGGTCGACCCGCCGGCCGCAGCGCTCGCACTCCGTTCGCATCTCGAGCGCCATCAGACGACCTGCGCGAGCGCCCGCTCAACCGCCGCCTCGGGCGTCGGCGCGCGCTCGACCCCCTCGATCTCCCAGCCCGGCTCGACGACGACCACCGGGCGGCCGAGCCGACGCGCGAAGCCGATCTCGGCCAGCGTCCCCCAGCTGCCGCCGACGGCGATCACCGCGTCGCCGCTCGCGACCACCGCGAGGTTCCGCGCGTGCCCGATCCCCGTCACGACGACGTGGTCGATCCACTCGTTCACGCCGACCCGATCTTCGGCCGGCAGGATCCCGATCGTCGTCCCGCCCGCCGACTTCGCACCCCGCGCCGCGGCCGCCATCACCTCGCCGAGCCCACCGCAGACGACGGTGACTCCTCGCTCCGCGAGCAGCTGCCCGACCCGCTCGGCGCGCTCCTCGTGCTCGCGCCCGCTGCCGATGACGGCCACCTGGATCGCCATGCGCACGCGATAGTACGAGGCCGTGGCGGAGCGGAAGGCACTCGGCGGCACGCTCGTCCTCGGCGGCGGGTTCGCCGGGGGCTACGTCGCGCGACTGCTCGGGAAGCGCGGCGCGACGATCGTCAGCCCGGAGAACTTCATGCTCTACACGCCGATGCTGCCGGAGGCGGCGTCGGGCACGCTCGAGCCTCGCCACGTCGTCGTGCCGCTGCGGATGATGTGCCCGCACGCGGAGCTCCTGCTCGGCCGCGCAGTCGCGCTCGACACGAACCGCCGGAGCGTCCGCGTCGAGACCGACGAGGAGATTCTGAACGTCGCGTACGAGGACGTCGTCGTGGCGCTCGGGGCCGTGTCGCGCTCGCTGCCGATTCCCGGACTCGCGGAGCACGGGCTCGGCTTCAAGTCACTCGCCGACGCGATCCAGCTGCGAAACCACGTCCTTCGCCGGCTCGAAGCCGCCGTCGCCGCGCCGACCGCCGCGCACCGGCGCAGGGAGCTGACCTTCGTCTTCGTCGGCGCCGGCTATGCAGGCGTGGAGGCGCTCGCCGAGCTGAGCGACCTCGTGCGCGACGCGCTCCGCCACTACCCGACGCTTCGCGAGGAGGAGCAGCACTGGGTGCTCGTGGACGCCGCGCCGAAGATCCTGCCCGAGATCCCGACGCGGCTCGGCGACTACGCGGCTCGGCAGCTAGCGCAGCGGAGCGTGGACATCCGCGTCGGCACGACGCTCGAGGAGGTCGGGCCGAGTCACGTCCTCCTCTCCGACGGGGATCGGATCCTCACGCGGACGCTCGTCTGGACGGCGGGCGTCAAGGCGCACCCGAAGCTCGGCGAGCTCGGGCTCCCGCTCGACGACCGGGGACGGGTGGTCGTCGACGCGACGC
>DASUZD010000100.1:0-2295 GCA_036377055.1 Gaiellaceae bacterium
GCCGGCGTCGCCGAGGAGCGAATCTGCCTCGACCCCGGGATCGGGTTCGGCAAGACGGTCGAGCAGAACCTCGAGCTCGTGCGCAGGCTCGACGTGTTGACGGCGCTCGGCCGGCCCGTCGTCGTCGGCTTCTCGCGCAAGAGCACTCTCGGCCGCGTGCTCGGCGACCCGGAGGCCCGCACGGGAACGACTGCGGCCAGCGTCGGCGCAGCGGTCGCGGCCTACGAGCGCGGCGCGACGATCCTGCGGGTCCACGACGTCCGGGAGCACGTCGAGGCGCTCGCGGTCGCGCAGGCGATCGCGTCGTGATCGTCGAGCTCGAGGCCCTGAGGCTCTACGGCTACCACGGGGTCAACCCGGAGGAGCGCCGCGACGGCCAGTGGTTCCTCTTCGACGTGCAGTTCGAGGTCGGCGACAAAGGCCTGAGCGACCGCATCGAAGACGCCGTCGACTACCGCGAGGTGGCGGCCGCGGTCGAGGAGATCTCGGGCACCGCGAAGTACCACCTCCTCGAGGCGCTTGCCGCCGCCGTCGCCGACGGACTGCTCGAACGATTCGCAGTCGAGTGGGCGAGGGTTCGCGTACGCAAGCCCGACGTCGCGCTCCCGGTCGAGCACTCGGCCGTGACCGTGGAGCGGAGGCGCTAAGGCCTGGGCTTCAGGTGGAGCGCCACCCCGCGGATCGCGATGCGGTCCGAGGTGTTCCCGAAGTTCACACGGAGCGAGAAGAGGAGTGCGCCCTTCCGCGGGTCGATCGTCGGCGACTTCACGTCAAAGCAGATGGGTCCCGGATTCGTGTGGTTCGTCGGGTCGTCGAGGAGCACGGTCGCCGTCGCGGGCGGGTTCTGAACCTGCGCGATCCGCACCTGGCTGATGTAGGTGCCCTTGTTGGTCAGCTCGTAGCAGATCCGGACGCCGACGATGTCGTAGTGCGGCGGAACCTGGAGCGCCGTCTGCACGACCTTGTTGCCGCCGCCCTGGGCATTCTCTCCGGTCGTGCTCGAGTGGACGACGAGAGCGGTGAGTCCGCCGCCGACGCCGGAGGTGACCGCGTTGAACGTCGTCGTCACGCTCGGATCGCCCGGCAGGAGCGAGAAGTGGTTGATCCACATCACTTCGTCCCGCGGCGGCTTCGGGCTTGTCATGACACGAGTGTCCCGCGGCCTGGCCCCCGAGTCAAGCAGGGCAAGGGATAACGTGCCGACATGCTGCGCGCCTTCGTCGGCCTCGGCGCGAATCTCGGCGATCGCGAGGCGACGATTCGCCGCGCCGCCGAGCTGCTCGGTGAGGCGCCCGGGATCCGCGTCACGGCCGTCTCGACGCTCCGCGAGACCGATCCCGTCGGCTACCTCGACCAGCCGCGGTTCCTGAACGGCGCCGCCGAGCTCGAGACCACACTGGCGCCGCGCGAGCTGCTCGACTGCCTCCTCGCCGTCGAGCGCGCGCTCGGCCGCGAGCGGACAGGCCCGCGCTTCGGCCCGCGGACGATCGACCTCGACCTGCTCCTCTACGGGGAGGAGCGGATCGACGAGCCGGGTCTTCGAATCCCGCACCCGCGGTTGCACGAGCGACGGTTTGCGCTCGAGCCGCTCGAGGAGCTCGACCCAACGCTGGACGTGCCCGGCCGCGGGCCGGTCCAGACCCTCCTCGCGGCGCTACACTCGCCCTCATGAGCCACCTGGACGAGCTCGACGAGTTCGAGGCCGAGCTCGAGCTTCGCCTCAAGAAGGAGTACACGGCGGTCTTCGGCCTCTTCCGCTACTGCGTGCTGACGCAGGACGCGACGTACCTCTGCAACAAGCTCGACCTGAAGTACGTGTCCCAGCCGAGCTACCCGTTCTTCCACCTGAAGATGGAGGACGTGTGGGTGTGGGACAAGAACCGCCCGACGCGGATCATCCCGCGGGCCGAGATCTACACCTCGAGCGACGTGACCGTGGAGGAGCTGCGCGGCGAGGGCGACGAGCCGAAGCTGACGGCGGAAGCTCTCGCCGAGAAGATCGGCGAAGTCCTCCCGGGCGAAGACGAAATCTGAGGCTCACAGCGCTAGGGCTATGTCCTTGACCGTTTCGACCGGTCATTTCAGACGGACGCACGGGCGAAGCCCGCGCGTCCTGATGGTCGGCGCCGCCGAGTCGGCGCCTTAGCTCGGCGGCGATGCTGCTCGCCGCCGACGTCGGAAACACGCAGACCGCCCTCGGTCTCTACGACGGCGCCGTTCTCCGCGACCACTGGCGGCTCGCGACCGAGCGGCAGAAGAGCGGCGACGAGCTGGGCGCGCTCTACCGCAGCTTCG
>DASUZD010000101.1:0-5123 GCA_036377055.1 Gaiellaceae bacterium
AGCGCGAACGGCTCGAGATACGTCCCCGGGATTCCGAGGCTGGGGGCCTCCGCCTCGAGCTGCTTCTGTTCCCCCAGTGCGGCGAGAGCATCGAGTCGCGCCGCGGCGGATTGCAGCGCATACCAGGGGTGGGTCGCGGCAAGCGTCTCCGGCGTGGGCGCCACGCGCTCGACCTCGTCGAGCCGGCCGCGGAGAAGCGCCAGTCTCGTCCGCGGAGCAGAGAGGAGCACGGGATTTGCTTTGCCCGACAGCTCCTCACCGCGTTCCTCGTAGCGCCGGGCCGCATCGTCGTCGCCGCGGTACGCGGCCGCAAGGGCGGTCACGAGCATCGAGCGGGAGTTGCGGACGCACGGCGTCCAAAAATTGGCCTCGACCGCCGCCTGAGTCCCGGGAGCAAGCTCGAGCACGGTGTCCCAGCCGCCGGCGGCCTCTTCGATCTCGAGCCGGACCGCGAACCCATGGAGGCGGTGATGCGCTGACAGCGGCTGGACGACCTCGGAGTGCTTCGCCGAGAGCTCGCGGGCCTCGTCGAGCCGTCCGGTGGCGACGCACGGCGGAATCGCGTGCTCGTAGACGTCGGCGATGTGGTCGGGGTCGGTGATCTCGCCGGACATCTCGAGCGCCGTGCGGCCCATCGCGAACGCAGCGGCGTAATCGCCGCGCGAAAACGCAGCGTCGGTCCGCGCCTGCCAGGCTCGGGAGGCGAGCTCGTCGTCGTGCAGCCGCTCGACGAGGTTTCCCGCCTCCTCAGCGGCGTCTCCCTGCCAGGGTTCCCAAAAGGCGCGCGCAAGCAAGGCCTTCGCGCGTGCCGGCGTCTCGTCGTCGGCGGATTCCAGCGCGCTCTCGATCCAGCCTTCGACGAGGGCAGAGTCGGGCCGCGTCGACCACATCCCGGAGCGAATGGCCGTTTGAAAGGCGAGCTCGGCGTACGTCTCGGCGCAGATCTGCCGATCGGTGCAACGTTCGAGCGACTCCTGCATCGCCGTCCAGAACGCCTCCCCGTCGAACTTGAGCGCATTCGCGCGCCCGATCTCCCGCCAGATCTCGGAGCGTTGCGCCGCCTCTGTTTCGAGCTCGAGCGCGCGCTGCAAGAGCGCGATTCCGTCGTCGAGCTCGTAGCGTGCAATTGCGAGCACCGCAGCGCGGCGAAGCCAGGATCGCGCCTCCTTGCGCACGCGCTCGAGCCCCTCTTCATCGCTTCCCCAGACGAGATCCGCATCTTCAGGGCGGACGGCCTCGGCATAGTGGTGGGCGAGCAACGCCGCGTGATCGTCGCGGCCCTCACCGGTCCTTCCGATCCAGTCGGCGAAAGCCGCGTGAAGCCGCGCTCGGCGCGCTTTCGGCAGCGTTCGATATGCCACCTCACGGGTCAGCGCATGCTTGATCGCATACTCGCGGTCGTCCGGAATGGCAGACGACGGCCGCCGGCGGATGAAGTCACGCTCCTCGAGAACCCGGAGGTCCGGCTCGCCGCCGACGAGTTCGTAGACCGGACCGGCCCAGAAGACGCGGCCGATGACGGCGGCCGCCTGCAGCGCTTCCTTCTCGACCGGCGCGAGGAGATCGATCCGCGACGCGAGGACGGCCTGCACCGAGTCCGGCACGGAGAAGTCGTCCGGCAGATCGCGCAGCGTCCAGCCTCCGTTCGTGCGGACGAGCACCTCGAGATCGATCAGGGTCGCGAGCAGCTCCTCGACGAAGAATGGATTGCCTTCCGAGCGCGTGACGACGACGTTGCGAAGGCGCTCTGGCAGCTCGGTCTCGACGAGCTCGCCGATCATCCGGATCGAATCCTCGGCCGAGAGCGGCTCGAGACGGATCATGGCCGTAGTCACACGCGTCCCCCAACCCGGAGCACGCTCGAGCAGCTCCGGGCGGCCGGTGACGAGCAGGAGCAGCGACCCGCGAACTCTCGCGGAGAGATGCTCCAAGAGCGCGAGCAGCTGGTCTTCGGCCCAATGGACGTCCTCGACGAGGACGACTGCCGGCCGCTCCATCGCCAGCTGTTCGAAGAGCTCGACACACGCGTCCTCGAAACGATCCCTCGCGGCGAGCGGGTGAAGATCTCCGGCGACGTCGAGCCCCAGAGCAAGCCCGAGGATCCTCCGGTCGTCGAGTCGCTCCAGGACGACGTCGGGCGGGTCGCTGTCGAGGATCCCGAGCTGCTCCTTGAGCACTTCGGCAATCGGCCAGTAGGTCGTCCCCTCGCCGTACGAGAGGCATCGCCCGGTCAAGCGGATGGGCGGCGGCGACTCGCCGTCGAGAGACTCCCAGAACTCGCGGACGAGCCGCGTCTTTCCGACGCCGGCATCGCCGAGAATCGTCACGAGGGCCGGCCCAGCGCGATCGACTGCCTTCCGGTAGGAGTCCTGGAGCTCTGAAAGCTCGCGGTCCCGCGCGACGAAGGCCCGTTGCAGGCCGGCGACTCCTCGTGGACGCATCAGTGAGAGCGCCCGGACGAGCTTCCGGCACGCGACAGGCTCGAGCTTGCCTTTCGCGTCGATCGCCACGACCTCGCCGAAATCGAACGCGCCGCGGACGGCGGCTACCGTGCGCTCGCCCACGACGATTTCGTCGGGGCCCGCCGCTTGTTCGAGCCGGGCGGCGACGTTGACGGCGTCACCGGTCACGAACGAACTCCCCTCTCGCGGGCGGTCGACGACGACCTCGCCGGTGTTGACGCCGATGCGGAGCGACAACCGCTGGTCGATCTCGCGCACGCGCCGCCGCATCGCGAGCGCTGCGTGGAGAGCGCGCTCGGCGTCGTCCTCATGGGCCACCGGCGCCCCGAATGCCGCCATGACAGCGTCGCCGGCGAACTTCTCGACCGTGCCGCCTGCGGCTCCGATCTCGGCCGCCATCTCCTCGTAGAAGCGATCGAGTAGGGCGCGCGTCCGCTCCGGGTCCTGCTCGTCGGCGAGCGCCGTCGAGCCGACGAGATCCGCGAACACGATCGTGACGAGCTTTCGCTCCACCTGCCGGTCTCTTATCGCGCGGTGATCTCGTCGATCGCGACCTGGACGTTGTCCCCGAGACTCGTGATCCAGACCAGGAAGTAACGGCCGCCGCCGGTGAGGTCGAACCTCACCGGCGATCCGTTCAATGTCTGCGAGCTCGAGACCGCGTGGAACGGCCCGTCAGATGAGTCGCCGGCCTTGATCTGCGCCGTGAACCCGGGCGTGCCGGTCTCGATCGTCAGCGTCTTCGGCGACACCGCCTTGTCGGTGCCGACGACCAGCCCCACGCCCGGCTTCGTGAAGCTCTGGTAGTGCTCGGTCTCCCAGGCCGTATTCGGATTCGAGTCGATCGCCTTGTTCACGTCCTGGTCGTGTTCCTCGCGATCGCCGAAGGGGTCGTAGGCCGCGGCGGTTGTGAAGTGCACCGGCCCTGACGGCCTAGGAGGGGTTCCCCCGGAGGTGCCGCTCCCGCTGTCATGGAGCAGAAGCGCGCCGGCGAGCCCGCCGATCAGCGCCGCGAGGCCCACCCCGAGCAGGACGAACGGCAGGACGCGCGAGCGACGGCGGCGCTCCCGCCGGGCGCGAGGCGGACGCGCGGGCCGGCGCGGCGGCACGACCACGGTCGCGCCTTCGGCTCCGTCGAGCTCGGCGTAGCAGGCCTCGAGCTCGGCCGCGAACTCGGACATCGAGGCGAATCGATCGTCGTTGTCCTTGGCCATCGCACACCGGATCGCCCAGTCCAGATGCGGCGGGACGTCGGGTCGCACCTCGCCGACCGTCGGAACCGGGTCGTTCACGTGGCGCATCGCCACCGCAACGAAGTTGTCGCCGTCGAACGGCACCTCGCCGGTGAGCAGCTCGTAGAGGACGCAGCCGAGCGAGTAGATGTCGGACTGTTCGTCGACCGGCTCGCCGCGCGCCTGCTCGGGCGCGATGTAGTTGCTGGATCCCATGATCGTGCCGGTGATCGTCATCCCGTCGACGTCGAGCGCGTGGGCGATGCCGAAGTCGGTCACCTTCGCGCGCCCGTCGGCGTCGATCAGGACGTTCTGGGGCTTGACGTCGCGATGGACGAGCCCGTTCTCGTGCGCGAACGAGAGCCCGCGGGCGACCTGGAGCGCGAGCTCGATCGCCTCACGTGGCTCGAGCGGGCCCTCCTGGTCGAGGAGCTCCTTCAGGTTCATACCGTCGACGTACTCGAAGACGATGAACTGGCGGCCGTCCTGCTCGCCGCGGTCGATCACGGTGACGATGTTCGGGTGGGCGAGCTGTGCGACCGCGCGCGCCTCGCGGCGAAAGCGCTCGACGTAGGCATCGTCGCGCGTGAACTGCTCGTGCAGGATCTTCAGCGCGACGGTGCGCTCGAGCAGCTTGTCGTGCGCCCGATAGACACTCGACATGCCGCCTGCGCCGACGAGCTCCTCGAGCTCGTACCGGCCCGCGATTAGTTCGCCGACCACGCGTGGAAGGATGCCCGGACCGGTTGACTCACAACTTGAGAGCGCGCCACGTGCGACCGCCGTCGCGGGTGATCTTGGGCTTGCCGCGAAAGTCTGATGCGACGGCGACTCTCGCATTCAGCGCAGTCGGCGCGTAGAGCTTGTATGCGAGGCCGTGGCGCTTCCAATGCCGGCCGCCGTCGACGGTGACGTTCGCGGTCGGCCGCGCGCCTTCCGTAAGCAGCCAGACGGTGGTTGCCGAGACAGCGCTCACCGTGAACTGCGGGTAGATGTAGGGCTCGGAGCCAGACAACCTTGCGAGCAGGTGCCAGCTCCGGCCGGCGTCCCTTGTCCGGTAGAAGCCGATCACGCGGCGGCGCCCGTAGTACTCGCCGGCGACGATCCCGGTATGCCCGAAGAAGCGCACGTTCGAGAGCAGGAGCAGCCGCCCTCGGTAGCCGCGCGGCGCCGGCAACGGGGCGCGCCTCCAATGCCGACCGCCGTCGACGGTGTGAAAGAGTCGCCCGCCCGCAAGCCAGCCGCGGCTGTTACCGACGAACGTGACCGCTCCGATGTCGGGCAGATTCTCGTCGACGATGCGCCAAGATCGGCCCCCGTCGGTCGTCCGGTAGAGGCTTGCGAACGATCCGGCCGGCTCGTTCCGGACCACCCATGCTCGCCGAGCATCGAGCGCGTCGAGCAGGAAGTTCGAGCCCGCGTTGCACGT
>DASUZD010000102.1:0-23241 GCA_036377055.1 Gaiellaceae bacterium
GGCGCTCCCGCGACGTACGCGCCGTGTTCGCGGAGCTCGTCGGTGAGCGCGAAGTACTCCCGGACGATCGCGCTCCGCTCGTCCTCGGCCAGGCTCGCCCACGCCCGCTCGTCGTTGTAGATCAACAGCATGTACTGCATCACTGGCTCCTTCGCGGTCGACTCCGAGAGTACGACGAACGGGAGCGGCCGAGATCGACACGTCTGCGGAAATCCCGCAGCGAGTGCACGGCATCTCCGTCCGCAGGTTCCGCGCTGGCCCGGATTCGGGTTTCGGCGGCCGCGCCGAGACTTGGGCTCAGAGGTCGGAGCGCAAGGGGCCCGGCCGCGACGGAAGGAGCGGGCGATGCGTAAGTTCTTGGAAATCGGAGGCGTTGTTGCGGGGGCGATCCTGATCGCGTTCGGGGTCGCCGCGATCGTGATGGGTGTGAACGGCCGCTCGACGGTGCACGACAGCTTGAAGCTGGAGAAGATCGTGGGGACGCCGGACATGACCCCGGCCGCGATCAAGCAGGAGGCGAAGGAGGCGGGGCTTCCGTCGAGCATCGAGCTGCCGACGGTCGCCGTCGCGGGCAAGGCGATCAACAGCGGTGAGCGGGCGCGCGCGTTCGCGGGCTACATGCGGATCCACGCCCTGGAGGCGACGCACGGGCTGACCTATGCGGAGATGGGCCGCTGGCAGGCGAAGCCGGGTGCGCCGCAGAGCGCGCTGGACAAGAACGGCGCGACCAGCGACCCGAAGTGGGCGCTCACGGATGCGAAGACGAAGCAGCCGGTCGAGAACGGGCTGCGTGACCTGTGGGTGACGGAGACCGCTTTGACGACGGCGTTGAACACGAGCTACATGGCCGAGCAGCTGTCGATCTTCGGGATCGTGGTCGGGGTGGCGCTGCTGCTGGCGGGGGTCGGGTTCACGATCCTGGCGGTCGGCGGGGCGCTCCGGAACCCGGAGACCGCGCTCGGCTTCCTGCGCAAGCACGTGTCGCCGTCGCTTCCGGCGCGGGCATAGCAAGCACGACGGGCTCCTCCGTCGCAAGGACGAGCGGGCCGCCTGGAGGGCGGCTCGCTCGTATCTCATTGCGGGAAACTCCTGATGGCAGGCGCTCCGCCGGAGGCGACACTAGTGCGAAGGATGAAAGGAGCGCGAGGACGACGTTCTCAAGCTCACCATGAGGGTGAGCTAGGGATGCGGTCGCCGCTCGACTGGTAGAACCGGTGCCGATGACGACCACTGAGCGAGAGACGGAGCGTGCTGGGCCGCTCACGGGCGACGAGCTTCGTCTGCTCGACGCATGGTGGCGCGCGGCGAACTACCTCTCGGTCGGCCAGATCTATCTGCTCGAGAACCCGCTCCTGCGCGAGCCGCTCCAGCGCGAGCACGTGAAGCCGCGCCTACTCGGCCACTTCGGCACGACACCCGGCCTGAATCTGATCTACGCGCACCTGAACCGCGTGATCCGCGCGCGCGACCTCGACGCGATCTACGTCTGCGGCCCCGGACACGGCGGCCCTGGGATGGTCGCGAACACCTACCTCGAAGGGACCTACAGCGAGCTCTACTCCCATGTGTCGCAGGACGAGGACGGCCTGCGGGAGCTCTTCCGCCAATTCTCGTTCCCGGGCGGGATCCCGAGCCACGCCGCGCCCGAGACCCCGGGGTCGATCCACGAGGGCGGCGAGCTCGGCTACGCGCTCGCCCACGCGTTCGGCGCCGCCTTCGACAACCCCGACCTCCTCGTGGCGTGCGTCGTCGGCGACGGCGAGGCGGAGACGGGGCCGCTCGCGGCGAGCTGGCACTCGAACAAGTTCCTCGACCCGGAGCACGACGGCGCCGTGCTGCCGATCCTGCACCTGAACGGCTACAAGATCGCGAACCCGACCGTCCTCGCGCGGATCCCGGAGCGGGAGCTCGTCGCGCTCTTCGAGGGCTACGGCTGGCGTCCGCTCGTCGTCGCCGGCGACGACCCGGAGCTCGTCCACCAGGCGCTCGCCGCCGCGCTCGACGAAGCGCTCGACGACATCGAGCGCGCGAAAGGTGCGTCGACTCGCCCGCAGTGGCCGATGATCGTCCTGCGAACGCCGAAGGGCTGGACGGGCCCGAAGGAGCTCGACGGCGTCCCGATCGAGGGCACGTGGCGCGCGCACCAGGTTCCGATCGCGGACCCGCGCGAGAACCCGGAGCACCTCCGCGCGCTCGAAGAGTGGATGCGGAGCTACAGGCCCGAGGAGCTGTTCGACGAGGGCGGCCGCCTCGTGAGGGAGGTCGCGGAGCTCGCGCCGCGGGGGACACGCCGAATGAGCGCGAACCCACACGCGAACGGCGGCGAGCTGCTGCGCGACCTCGTCCTGCCCGACTTCCGCGCGTACGCCGTCGACGTGCCACACCCAGGGACGACGACGAGCGAGGCGACGCGCGTGCTCGGGAAGCTCCTTCGCGACCTGATCGCCCGGAACCCGCGGATCTTCCGGCTCTTCGGCCCCGACGAAACGGCGTCGAACCGGCTCGCCGACGTCTTCGCCGTCACCGACCGGGCGTGGGACGCCGAGGTCGAGCCGACCGACGACCACCTCGCGTCGGACGGACAGGTGGTCGAGGTGTTGTCCGAGCACCTCTGCCAGGGCTGGCTCGAGGGCTACCTGCTCACCGGCCGGCACGGCCTCTTCAACTGCTACGAGGCGTTCATCCACATCGTGGACTCGATGTTCAACCAGCACGCGAAGTGGTTGAAGGTGACACGCGGGATCGCATGGCGCCGGCCGATCGCGTCGCTCAACTACCTACTCTCTTCGCACGTCTGGCGCCAGGACCACAACGGCTTCTCGCACCAGGACCCCGGCTTCATCGACCACGTCGTGAACAAGAAGGCCGAGGTCGTGCGCGTGTACCTGCCGCCCGACGCGAACTGCCTCCTCTCGGTCGCTGACCATTGCCTGCGGAGCCGGCACTACGTGAACGTGATCGTCGCGGGCAAGCAGCCGGCGCTGAACTACCTCTCGATGGACGACGCGATCGTCCACTGCACGCGCGGGATCGGCATCTGGGAGTGGGCGTCGAACGACGAAGGCGCCCAGCCGGACGTCGTCCTCGCGTGCTGCGGCGACATTCCGACGCTGGAGACGCTCGCCGCGGCCGCGATCCTCCGCGAGCGTCTCCCGGAGCTCAAGGTGCGCGTCGTGAACGTCGTCGACCTGATGCGCCTCCAGCCGGCTACGGAGCACCCCCATGGGCTCTCGGACCCCGAGTTCGATTCGCTCTTCACCACCGATCGCCCGGTCGTCTTCGCCTACCACGGCTACCCCTGGCTGATCCACCGGCTCACGTACCGGCGCCGCAACCACGACAACGTCCACGTGCGCGGCTACAAGGAGGAAGGCACGACGACGACGCCGTTCGACATGGTCATGCTCAACGACCTCGACCGGTACCACCTCGTCCTCGACGTGATCGACCGCGCCGGCCTCGCGGACACCTGCGGCCACCTGCGCCAGCAGATGGTCGACGCCCGCCTGCGTGCGCGGCTGTACACCCGCGAGCACGGCGAGGACCGCCCGGACGTCAGCGGCTGGACCTGGCCGTATTAGTCGCAAACGCCGGCTCGACGAGCCTGAAGCTCTCTCTTGTGGAGCGCGACGGCTCGACGACCAAGGTCGAGGCGCTCGCCGGGGCCGGAGGAGTTAGTGGCTCTGAGCCACTAACTCAATCGCCCATCGAGGCCGTGGCCCACCGCGTGGTGCACGGCGGCCGCAGGTTCGGGGTCGCGACGCTCGTCGACGACGACGTGCTTGAGCAGATTCGCGCGCTGTCCGACCTCGCGCCGCTCCACAACGGCCCGGCGCTCGAGGCCATCGGGGACGCGCGCCGCTCGCTTCCGGACGTGCCGCACGTGGCTGTGTTCGACACCGCCTTCCACCGGACGATCCCGCCGGAGGCGGCCGCCTACGCGGTGCCGCGGCGATGGCGCGAGGAGTGGGAGGTGCGCCGCTACGGCTTTCACGGCCTCTCCGTCCAGTGGGCCGCCGAGCGAGTCCCGGTCGAGCGGCTGGTCGTCTGCCACCTCGGCGGGGGCTGCTCGGTCTCGGCCGTTCGCGGCGGCAAGTCCGTCGAGACGACGATGGGCTTCAGCCCGCTCGAGGGCGTGCCGATGGCGACCCGCTCCGGTTCGATCGACGCGGAAGTCGTCCTCTACCTTCTGCGGCACGGCTTCCTGTCGCCCGAGGAGGTCGAGCAGGCGCTCGAGCACGAGTCGGGGCTCCTCGGCCTCTCCGGGATCTCGGACCGTGTCGAGGAGCTCGAGGCGTCGCCTGAGCCTGCGGCTCGGTTGGCGCTCGAGGTGTTCGCGTACCGCGTCGCCGCCGCCGTCGGCGCGATGGCCGTGGCTCTCGAAGGCCTCGACGCGCTGGTCTTCACCGCTGGAGTCGGTGAGCGCTCCGCCCTCGTTCGCGACCTCGTCTGCGGGCGGCTCGGCTTCCTCGGCGTCCAGCTCGATCCCGCTGCAAATGCCGCCGCGCGGCCCGACGCTGACGTCGCCGCGCCGGGATCGCCCGTGAGGATCGTGGTGCTCGAGGCGAGGGAGGACGTCGTCGCCGCGCGCGCGGCGCGTGAGCTGCTCGCGCTCCCGCCCCAGCGTCAGCCGGAGGCTTTCGCCGACGCACGCTGAAGGCTTGCGAGCCGCTCGACGATCTCCGCGATGACGCCCAGCTGCGCAATGCTCGCGATCGTGATCGGGAGGCCGCTCAGGCGTTCGAGGACGAGGCTTGGGCGACCGTTGAGCCGGTCGGCGGGCGACCGCCCGACCCGGACACGAGCGAGGCTCTCGTATCCGATCTCGCGGGTGGTCGCCCGGCCTTCCGCCATCCCGTCGAAACGCAGTGCGCCGGGCAGGAGCTCGAGCTTCCCCGCGGCCAGCGGGTGCGCGTCCTCCCGCCACACGACTCCGTAGCTGACGTTCATGGGCGAAGCTTGGGCGCGCACGTACACGTGCACATCAGCACGATCCCGGAACCGCTCTGCGGCAAACCCGCAGCTAGACAGAAAGGACCGCAGCGCCTCGGATCTGCCCGGCGCGAAGCCGGGTCAGCGCCTCCTCCGCCGCCTCGAGCGGGAAGACCTCGACCTCCATTCTGACCGGCGCCTCGGCGACGAGGCGGAGCAGCTCCTCGCCGTCGCGGCGTGTGAGGTTCGCGACCGACCGCAGGACGCGCTCGCCCCACAGGCGCTCGTACGGAAAGGACGGGATGTCCGTCATGTGGATCCCGGCGCACACGACGGCGCCGCCTTTCGCGACCGCGGCGAGCGCCTCCGGGACGAGCTCGCCGGCGGGCGCGAAGATGATCGCCGCATCGAGCTCATCCGGCCGCTCGCCGACGGCGCCGGCCCACACCGCCCCGAGCTCGCGCGCGAGCGACTGGGCGGCCTCGTCGCCCTCGCGCGTGTACGCGTAGACGCTCTGGCCACGGTGCCGCGCGAGCTGCGCGACGATGTGCGCCGAAGCGCCGAAGCCGTACAGGCCGAGCCGCGGGGCGTCGCCCGCCAGCCGCAGCGCGCGGTACCCGATCAGCCCGGCGCAGAGGAGCGGCGCGAGCTCGACGTCCGCTCGTTCCGCGGGCAGCGGGAAGCAGTAGCGCGCGTCGGCGACGGCCTCCTCGGCATAGCCGCCGTCGAGGGTGTAGCCCGTAAAGCGCGCGCGGTCGCAGAGGTTCTCGCGCCCCGACCGGCAATAGCGGCACTCGCCGCACGTCCAGCCGAGCCACGGCACGCCGACCCGTGTCCCCTCCGGAAACCGCTCGCCCTCGAGCACGGTTCCGACGATCTGGTGCCCGAGCACGAGCGGAAGCTTCGGGTCGGGCAGCTCGCCGTCGCGGACGTGCAGGTCGGTGCGGCAGACGCCGCACGCGTGCACGCGGAGGAGCACCTGCCCGGCACCGAGCTCCGGCGGCCGGACGTCCGCCGCGCGCAACGGGGCCCCTGGAGCCTCGAGGAGCATGGCGCGCACGTCGTCAGCGTAAGCTGCGGTCGATCGGAACGAAGCGCGCAAAGAGACGTCGCCGTGAGCGCAAGCGCGAGAAGCGCGCCGCGGAGCCGCGGCGCGAGCGCGTCCCCGCGGGTGCGGCCCTCGCTCCGGTTCCGCCGCCCGAGTCGCCCGGCGACCTGATCGCCAGGCGCGAGAGCCCCGAGGGCGATCCCGGCGACGAGGCGGGAGGCGCGCCCGTTCGCGAGCCGAGGCGTCCACGGCCCTCGGCGCCGGCAAGTGCGGCGGCGCTCGAGCTCCCGGAGCCCGAGTCCTCCGGCGGCTAATCACTCAGCCCGGATCAGTGGATGCCCCGATGGAGGGCCAGAGCGGCCTGGCCACCATGAGCGGAAGCGAACGGGAGGTAGAGCGATGACCTGGGCCGGAAAACCCCTGAACGTCGTGATCGCGGGCGCCGGCGTGGCCGGGCTCGAGGCGGCGCTCGCGCTTCAGAAGCTCGCGCCGGACGACGTCTCGGTGCAGCTCGTAGCGCCGGAGACCGAGTTCGTGTACCGCCCGCTCGCGGTCGCCGAGCCGTTCCGCGTCGCGGAGCTGCGGCGCTTCCCGCTCCAGGTGCTGTGCGACGCTGCCGGGGCGCGCTTGCGCCGCGGATCGGTCGCGGCCGTCGATCCAGAGCAAAAGACGCTGGCCCTGACCGACGGCGACGAGCTCGCGTACGACGCGCTCCTGCTCGCGCTCGGGGCGAAGCCGCGCGAAGCCGTCGAAGGCGCGATCACCTTCAGCGGTCCCGACACCGGCGAGCTCGCCGCGCTCCTCGAGCGCGTCGTCGACGGCGACGTCTCGCGCGTCGCGTTCGCCGTTCCCTCGGGCTCGATGTGGCCGCTGCCGCTCTACGAGCTCGCGCTCCTGACCGCTGCGTACGCCAGCGACCACGGCAGCCGCGGCCTCGAGGTCTCGATCGTGACCCCGGAGGAGCGGCCGCTCGCGATCTTCGGACCGGCCGCGAGCGACGCCGTCCGCGAGCTGCTCGGCCTAAGGGGCATCGGGCTCGAGCCTTCCACCGCGCCTGTCCGCTTCGCCGACGGGCGGCTGGAGGTCCTCCCGTCGAGGGCGATCCCGTTTGACGCGGTGGTCGCCTTGCCGCGGCTCGAGGGGCCGCGGCTCGAGGGCATCCCACACGACGAGAGCGGGTTCGTCCCCACCGACGGCTACGGCGCCGTCCGCGGCCTGACCGACGTCTACGCCGCCGGTGACCTGACGCAGTTCCCGCTCAAGCAAGGCGGGAGCGCGGCTCAGCAAGCGGACGCGGTCGCGAGCGCGATCGCCGCGGACGCCGGCGCCGACGTTCGCCCCGAGCCGTTCACGCCGGTCCTCCGCGGGCTGCTCCTCACCGGGTTCGTGCCGCGGTTCCTCCGGGCCGGCCCGACCGGAGCGCAATCGGTGGTCGACACCGAGCCGCTCTGGTGGCCGCCCGCGAAGATCGTCGGAGCTCACCTAGCGCCGTTTCTCGCGGCGCAGCTTGGGCTTCCGGAGGCGCCGAAAGCGCGCGACGGAGTCGAAGTCGAGATCGCGCTCGCTTAGCCCGCGCGCCGGGCGCGGCGCCGCTCGAGGTACGCCCCCGTCTCGAAGCAGAGGCGCTCGGCGTCCACGGCGAGCCAGAGGCAGAGGGCCGCCATCGGCAGCTCCCCGAACGCCGCGAACACGCTCGACTCGAAGAGCTCCGATCCGGGCCGCGACGTGATCAAGTCGAACCACGCGTCGGACACGAGGAACGTCCCTGTGACAGAAGCGGCGATCGCGAGGTACCTGGAGCCGCGGAGCAGCGCGACCACGGTCACGATCGCGCCCGCCGCCATCATCAGATCGAAGCCGGCCCACGCGATCGACCAGTGCGGCGTGAGGTGGCGGCTCGGGAGCGCGTACGCGAGGTAGACCGTCCAGGGAAAGAGGGCGACGGCGAATCCGGCGAGCAGGAGCAGCGCCCAGTGGCGCAGCCCCCGGCGCGCAAGCGGTCGCGGCCGTTGCGTCTGCTCGACCAACGTCACAAGGCTAGAGGAAGCGTCAGGAGGGCTTGGCGGAACATCGGTTGTGCCGCCCGCGGCACGCTGCTCGCCCCGAGGCCGCGTCCTCGGTAGCGCCCGTATCGGACTGATACGCGCACTCCCTGCGTCCTTGGCCTCGGAACGAGCATCGCACCGCGCGCGGCGAACAGACGTTCCGCCAAGCCCTCTAGGCCGTTCGGCCCACCCAATAGGCCGAACGGCCTATTGATCCCGGGCGTCCCAAAAGAGACGATCGTAGATGGTGGTGTCCGAGGGCATCTGCGGCGGCAACGACCGTAATCGATGTCGCATACGGGCGCGAGGAAGGCAAACGGGGGGAGGCCCGTCTTGAAGCTTCGAATCTCTGCATTGCTGGTGACGGTGGTTGGGCTGCTCTTCTCGGGGAGCCTGGTTGCAGGCGCGGCGCACGACTCGGCCGGGACAGCTGCTGCGGCCCCCGTCGAGATGACGCTCGCGTGCGCGCTCAAGAGCAACGGGCTCATGCGCTACGTGACGAATCTGAACCAGTGCAAGAGCACCGAGGACAAGGTCAATGTCAAGCCTGGTCCGGTCACTCTCTGCATCAACCCGGACGGGTCGGTGCGCAAGATTCCGCCGTTCCAGTGCAAGAAGCCGGGCTTCGTGCTGACGATCCCGCCGGCGAGCGGCACGGTCTACTTCTGCGCCTGGAACACCACCGGCGTGCTGCGCTACGTCACCTCCCCCGCGCAGTGCACTGCGAACGAGTTCCCTGTCTTCGTCGGGCCCAATGACGCCGCGCCGTTTGTGAATACCACGGTGCCGACCAACGGCGCCACCAACGTCGCGGTGAACACGAACATCACGATCAACTTCAGCGAGAACGTGACGTTCTCCACGAGCTCGTTCACGCTCCAGTGTCCGAGCGGCACCCCGAAGACCTTCTCCGTCAGCGGCTCCGGCACGTCGACGGCGACGCTCGACCCGACTGCCGACCTCCCGCAGGGGACGACGTGCGCCGTCAAGGTGATCGCGAACCAGATCAGCGACACCGACTCGGTCGATCCGCCCGACAACATGACGGCCGACTACAACTTCTCGTTCACGACCGACAGCGCGCCGACGGTGTCCAGCACGAACCCGACGAACGGTGCGACCGGCGTGAACCCGAGCAACAACATCGTGATCACGTTCAGCGAGGCCGTGAACGCGGGCGGCAGCTCGTTCACCATCGAGTGCCCGAGCGGCTCGCCGCAGGCATACGGCGTCACCGGCTCCGGCGGTTCGCAGATCACGCTCGACCCGACGTTCGACCTGCCCGCGTCGACGACCTGCACAGTCACGGTGATCGCAAACCAGATCAGCGACGTCGATAGCGGCGACCCGCCGGACAACATGGCGGCGAACTACGTCTTCAGCTTCACGACGGCCGACGCGGCCCCGTCGGTGAGCAGCACGTCGCCGGCGAACGGCGCGGATCACGTCGCGGTGAACACGAACATCACGATCAACTTCAGCGAGCCGGTCACATTCTCGAACAGCTCGTTCACGCTCGAGTGTCCGGCTGCGACGCCGAAGAGCTTCTCGGCCAGCGGCTCCGGCACGGCGACGGCGACGCTCGACCCGACGAGCGACCTGCCCCAGGGGACGGTCTGTGCGGTGAAGGTGATCGCGACCGGTATCAGCGACGTGGACGCGGTCGACCCGCCCGACAACATGGCGGCCGACTACAACTTCTCGTTCACGACCGACTCTGCGCCGGCCGTGACGACGACGTCTCCGGCCGACGGCGCGACCGACGTCGCCGCGAACACGAACATCACGGTCAACTTCACCGAGCCGGTCACAGTCGACGCGAGCTCGTTCACGATCGTCTGCGACGCCAATCCGCAGACGTTCACGCCTAGCGGCTCCGGCACGAGCTCGATCACGCTCGATCCGAACTCCAACCTGCCGACCGCGAACTGCACCGTCACCGCGGTCGCAGCCAACATCAGCGACGTCGACGGCGGCGACCCGCCGGATCACCCGGCGGCGAACTACGTCTTCTCGTTCGCGACCGCCGACGCGGCGCCGTCGGTGACGACCACGACGCCGGCCGACACGGCCGACCACGTCGCGGTGAACACGAACATCACGATCAACTTCAGCGAGCCCGTCACCTTCTCGAACAGCTCGTTCACGCTCGAGTGCCCGACCGCGACTCCGGAGGCCTTCTCGGCTAGCGGCTCAGGCACCTCGACCGCGACACTCGATCCCACGGGCAACCTCCCGGAGGGCACGGTCTGCTCGGTGAAGGTGATCGCAACCGGGATCAGCGACGTCGACACGGTCGACCCGCCGGACAACATGGCGGCCGACTTCAACTTCTCGTTCACGACCGACTCCGCGCCGGCCGTGACGACCACGACTCCGGCCGACGGCGCGATCAACGTCGATCCGACCTCGAACATCACCGTCAACTTCAACGAGAACGTCGACGTCACCGGCAGCTCGTTCACGATCGTGTGCAACAGCAATTCGCAGGCGTTCACGCCGAGCGGCTCCGGAACGAGCTCGATCACGCTCGATCCGAACTCCGACCTGCCGAGTGCCGCAAGCTGCACCGTCACGGCGGTCGCCCTCCAGATCAGCGACAGCGACAGCGGCGACCCGCCGGACCACCCGGCCGCGAACTTTGTCTTCTCGTTCACGACGCAAGACGCCGCGCCGAGCGTGACCACCACGACGCCTGCGAACGGCGCGACCGACGTCGCGCGCGACACGACGATCCAGATCAACTTCAGCGAGTCGGTCAGCGCGACGAACAACGCGTTCACGATCGAGTGCCCGACCGGGACGCCGAAGACGTTCTCGCAGTCGGCGTCGCCTGCGACGAGCTTCACGCTGACTCCGTCGGCGAACCTGCCGGCGGGGACCGTCTGCACCGTCACCGTCCACAAGGACGAGATCAGCGACACCGACGCGGTCGACCCGCCGGATCACATGGCGGCCGACTACGTCTTCTCGTTCACGACGAAGGCGAACTCGGCGCCGACCGACATCCAGCTCTCGAACAGCTCGATCGCCGAGAACCAGCCGTCCGGCACCGACATCGGCACGCTCACGACGACGGATCCGGACGTGGGCGACACGCACACCTACACGCTCGAGAACACGGGCTGCGGTGGCGGCCCGTTCCCGGACAACAGCTCGTTCCAGATCGGCGGCGTCTCCAACGACAAGCTCCAGTCGGCGGCCAGCTTCAACTTCGAGGTGAAGAGCTCGTACACGGTCTGCATCCGGTCGACCGACAGCGGCCCGCTCTCCTTCGACAAGCAATTCACGATCTCGATCACGAACGTGAATGAGCCGCCGACCGACATCTCGCTCTCGAACAACAACATCGACGAGAACAAGCCCAGCGGGAGCCTGGTCGGCAACCTCTCGCAGGTCGGCGATCCGGACAGCGGCGAGACCTACACGTTCACGCTGCTGACGTCCGGGTGCTCGGGCAGCTTCCCCGACTCGAGCAGCTTCCAGGTCTCCGGGTCGCAGCTGCAGAGCGCGGTCAGCTTCAACTTCGAGGTGAAGAACTCGTATTCGATCTGCGTCCGCGTGAACGACCCGGGCAGCCCGAGCCTCAGCTTCGAGAAGTCGTTCACGATCGCGATCAACAACGTGAACGACAACCCGGTCGACGGCAACGAGTCGGTCAACGCGGTCGGGAACACGCTGCTCGAGTACGGCTCCGTCCCGTCGCCCTCGTCGGCGGCGAAGAAGGTCCTTGCCGGCAACCTGCTCGCGAACGCGACGGACGAGGACCAGCCGCCGCAGACCCTGTCGATCAGCGCCTCCGACACGACGAGCCTTCACGGCGGCGCCGTCTCCGTCTCCTCGAGCGGTGCGTTCTCGTACGTGCCCGCAGCGGGATACACCGGGCCCGACTCGTTCAACTACACCGTCTCCGACGGAAACGGTGGCACGGACACCTCGACGGTCAACATCACGGTCGCGTCGCGCGTCTGGTACGTGAAGAACAACGCGACGGCTGGCGGCACCGGCCGCTCGACCGACCCGTTCGACACGCTCGGCGAGGCCGACACGGCCGCCAACGCGACCGGTGACATCACGTACGTCTACAAGGGCGACGGGACGACGACCGGCCTCACCGGCGGCTTCTCGCTGCTGGACAACCAGAAGCTGCTCGGCGAGCCGGTGAACCTCGTCGTCGGCGCGGACACGCTCGCGACCGGCACGCCCGCGAACCGACCGTCGCTCTCCGGCACGGTCGCCCTCGCTTCGGCCAGCCGCGTCGAGGCAGTGGACATCGCCGGTAGCGGCGGTGCAGCCATCGCCGGCACGAACACCGGCGGCTCCGACGTCACAAACGTGAACCTGAGCGGTGGGGCGGGTGGCGTGGCGCTCACGGGCGCGGCGGCCGGCACGTTCAACTTCACGAACTTCACCATCAACACGACCGGCGGCACCGGCTTCCTCGTGGGTAGCTCGGGCAGCCCGACGATCAACGTCGGCTCCGGCTCGACCGAGAACGTCAGCGCAACCGGAGGCCCGGCGGTCAGCGTGACGAACGCGAACACAGCTTCGAGCCTGTCCTTCGACGCCGTTTCGTCCACGAACAGCGGGACGGCCGGCATCGCCCTCACCACGAACGGAGCCACTCCGTTCAGCGCGTCGAGCGGAAGCATCTCCGGCGCGGCCGGCGACGCCGTCGTCGTCAACGGCGGGTCGGGGAACGTCACCTACCCGGGCACGCTCGGGAACGGGAGCGGCGGTACTGCCAACATCACCAACCGCACGGGCGGCGCGATCTCGCTCTCGGGCGACATCAACGACACGAACGACGCCGGCGGCGGCATCACGATGTCCGGCAACACCGGCGGCTCGACGACGTTCAGCGGCTCGACGAAGACGCTGAACACGGGCGCGTCGGCCGCGTTCTCGTCGACCGGCTCGGCCCAGACGATCACGTTCTCTAACGGCGGCCTGAACATCGACACGACCTCCGGCGCGGGCTTCAGCGCGACTGGCGGCGGCACCGTCAACGTCACCGGCACGGTGAACACGATCGACACGACGACCGGAACCGCTCTCAACGTCGCGAGCACGAACATCGGCGCGAGCGGCCTTACCTTCGAGCACATCTCCGCGAACGGCGCCGCCAACGGCATCGTGCTGAACACCACGGGCGCAAGCGGCAGCCTCACCGTCACCGGGACAGGCTCGGCCGGTAGCGGCGGCACGATCCAGAACATCGCGGGCGCCGACCTCGCGACCAACAACTGCGGCGCCGCAGGCGCAGCCGCAGGTGTCGGCGTCTACCTCAACAGCACGCAGTCCCCGTCACTCTCGTGGATGAACTTCACGGGCACGTTCGGGAACTTCGGGATCCTCGGCTACACCGTTAGCGGGTTCACGCTCGACCACGCCTCGATGACCGGCACGTTCGGCGACAACGTGAACGTCGACGACGACACGGTCCACTTCTGTGGGCTGACCGGCAGCGCCACCATCTCGAACAGCACGATCTCGAACGGCGCCGAGTCCAACCTCCGGGTCGTCAACGCGTCAGGGACGCTTAACCGAATCACGCTTCAGAGCGACACGTTCGGCCTGAACCAGACGAACGGCGGCGGCGGAACGCTGATCGAGGCCGACGGCGGAACGACGAACGTCACCGTCCTGGACTCGACCTTCCAGGGATCCCGGGGGACTCCGTTCGATGCGCTGTCACAGACCGGCGCAACGATGGATCTCGTCTTCGGTTCTCCAGGCCACGGCAACACCATCCACAACACGCACTCAAACATCGTGCCGTTTGCCCAGGACCTCGCAGTGACCCCGACCGGAACGGAGACGTTCGACATCAACAGCAACCACTTCGACTCGGCGTCCGCGGTCCAGGCTCAAGGCGGCGTGTTCATCAACGCGGCCCTTGGCACTGCGACCGCGACCGGCTACTTCCGGAACAACACGATCGGCAACTCCGGCGTGGCCAACTCGGGATCGAGCGGCAACGACCCGGGCCTCGACGTCGAGTCGAACGGCGGCGGCGACCTGACGATCGTCGTCAACAACAACCAGATGTACCAGTGGGGCTCGAACGGAGCCGGCTTCCTCCTGCAGGCCGGCGCGACCGGCGTCAATCCGACGAACATCAATGCAACGGTTACGAACAACACGATCGCGCAGCCGGGAACGTTCGCCGTGGCCAACAACGCCCAGGGCTTCCAGCTCAACAACGGGACGACCTCGGGCGAGAACTTCACGACGTGCCTGAAGTTCCAGGGCAACACACTGAACGGCTCTGGCACGGGTGCCGGCGGAGACAGCCGCTTCCGCCAGCGCTTCGACACGAAGGTGCAGATGCCCGGCTATACCGGTGCTCAGGACGGCGGCACGCTCGGCGCCGATGTGCGGAGCTACATCCAGGGACTGAATCCGACCGGTCCGCCGACGGTCACCGTCGTGTCCTCGACGGCCGGCGGCGGTGGCTTCTTCAACACACCGGGCCCGGGCAACGCCTGCGCCGTCCCGTCGTTCCCGTAGAACCGCGACAAGCAATCAAGTGAGGTAGGCCTTCGGCCCGGTTACCGGGCCGAAGGCCCACTGGAGGTCATGTTCGCTTGCTCGTCGCAACCGTCAGGCACAACGAACGGGTCGTTCCTAGCCGCCTTTCGGGCACCAAAGCGACCGCGCCTAGACACGGCGCAGGCTGCCGTTCTAGACTCGCCCGACCTACGCCGGGCAATCCGCTACCCAGACCCCGTGAGAGGAGATGCCGATGGCTGAACCCTTCCTGTCTGAGATCAGGATCATGAGCTTCAACTTCGCGCCGAAGGGGTGGGCGCTCTGCAACGGCCAGCTGCTGCCGATCAACCAGAACCAGGGGCTCTTCTCGCTCCTCGGGACGACGTACGGCGGCAACGGTCAAACGACCTTCGGGCTCCCGGAGCTGCGCGGGCGCGTCGCGATCCACGAAGGGAATGGTCACACCCTCGGCGAGAAGGCCGGGTCGGAGGCTGTGACGATCAACAGTCAGACGCTCCCGACGCACAACCACCAGGTCAAGGTCTTCAACGACAATGCGAACGCGACGCCGGCCGGGAACTTCTTCGCAGCAGCGAACAACACCTACCAGCCCTTTCCGGCGAACACGAACCTCGCACCGAACTCGGTGACGAACACCGGTGGTTCGCAGCCGCACACGAACCAGCAGCCGTTCACGGTGCTGAGCTTCTGCATCGCACTCCAGGGCATCTTCCCCTCCCAGACCTAGAGAGGACGCGATGGCTCAACCATACGTTGGCGAGATTCGGATGTTCGCCGGCAACTTCGCGCCGGCAGGGTGGATGTTCTGCGACGGGACGACGCTTCCGATCTCCGAGAACGAGACGCTCTTCCAGCTCATCGGCACGACCTACGGCGGAGACGGCCAGAGCAACTTCAACCTCCCCGACCTCCGTGGCCGCGTACCCATTCACCAGGGCACGAGCACGGCGGGGGGAACGACCTACACGATGGGTGAGATGGCCGGCGTCGAGACGGTGACGCTGACGACGCAGCAGATCCCCCAGCACAACCATGCGCTTCTGGCGACGCAACTCGCGGGGACGCAGCCCAACCCGGGCGGAAACATCCTCTCCAACAGCCAAGGCCCTCAGCCGTACATCCAAGAGAGTCCGGACGGTCAGCTGAACGCCCAGGCGATCCAGCCGTCGGGCGGCAGCCAGCCGCACGAGAACATGCAGCCCTACCTCGGGATCAACTACATCATCTCGCTCTTCGGAATCTTCCCCTCACCCACCTAGGAGGCGAAAGTGGCAGACCCGTTCGTCGCCGAAATCCGGATCTTCCCGTTCAACTTCGCTCCGAAGGGGTGGGCGTTCTGCGACGGGCAGCTCCTGCCGATCTCGCAGAACACGGCACTCTTCTCGCTGCTCGGCACCACGTACGGCGGGGACGGCAAGAGCACCTTCGCGTTGCCGGACCTCCAGGGCTCCGCCGGGCTCCACGTCGGCGGCAACCAGCCCGGCCCCGGGCTGAGCCTCTACGACCTCGGGCAGGTCGGGGGTGTGGAAACCGTGACGCTGCTGAACACCGAGATGCCGTCGCACAACCACTTCATGACGGCGCAGACGATCGATCAGGGCGACCACCGCATCCCCGACCCCACGCTCAACCTGGCCAACGCGCAGATGTACATCGCCAATGGGACTCAGGGGGCGTTTCTCGACCAGCGCGCGCTCAGCCTCTTCGGCGGCTCGCTGCCGCACAACAACCTGATGCCCTACCTGACGCTCAACTTCTGCCTCGCACTCCAGGGCGTCTTCCCACCGCGAACCTGACGAAGGCAATCGAGCTTCGCCCGGTCGAGCCGGGCGACCGCGAGTTCCTCTACCGCGTGTACGCAAGCACGCGGGAAGAGGAGCTCGCGGTCGTTCCGTGGGACGACGCGCAGAAGGACGCGTTCCTTCGCGCCCAGTTCGACGCGCAGGACGCCTGGTGGCGGGAGAACTACGCGAAGGCGAGCTTTGACGTCGTAATCGTCGACGGCGAGCGAGCCGGACGGCTCTACGTACATCGTGGGTCGAGCGACATCCGGATCGTCGACATCGCGCTGCTGCCTGAGCACCGCGGCGGCGGTGTCGGGAGCTCGCTCCTCCGCGATCTCTTAGCCGAGGCGGACGCGGCCGGCAAGAGCGTCACGATCCACGTCGAGCGGATGAACCCCGCGCTGCGGCTCTACGAGCGGCTCGGCTTCTCGCTTGCCGAGGACAAGGGCGTCTACCTGTTCCTCGAGCGGAAGCCGGCTACGTAAAGACAGCCTCGTACCGATCGACCGCGATCGGCACGAGGAAGATGTCGAGCTCGCCGAGCTGCTCGTGCTCGACGGGGTAGATCCGCTGCTCGAGGGGAGGGTTCGGCCCGCCCTGGAAGACGAGCGAGAATGGTGTCCGCCCTCCAGGCTCGCGGGGAATCTCCGTCACCTCGATCAGCTCGACCTCGAAGTCGGGGGCTCCTTCGGCCGCGATCCGAAAGCGGTCGTGGAGGAGCGGCCGGAAGGTGTCGGCGGTGAAGTCCTCGAGCACGGCCTCATTCTTCCATTGTCTCGCCGGGCCGGTGGGGACTGTCCCCGCCGTCCGCTCCGGCCACGTCCGGGGTCAGACCCCGGACGTGGCCCGAGGGGCGCTGTCGAGATGGAAGAAGCTGGCCGCGTCGCCCGTCTTGTAGCCGGAGCGAGAGGAGCCCGCATGTACCCGACGCACCACTTCCATCAGGAGTTCGCGCGCGCACGGTACGCCGACATGCTGCGCGAGGCGCGGATGACGAACGTCGAGCCGACGCTCGAGGCCGAGCTCGGGCTCGACGAGACGAAGTCGTTCGCGCGGGTGCGGAGGTTGCTCGCCCACAGGCCGTGGCTCGCGGTGCGGCGCGAGCCGAGGCTGGCCTAGCCTTCGGCGGCGACGGAGCGACGGGAGGCGCCCGTCGCCGCCTCGGCTAGCTCGCGAGCCCTCCGGATCCGCTCGTCTCCCTCGCTCGTCGCGAGGTTGATCCCGACGAGGTGTGCCGCGATCCGCGTGCCCGCCTCGGCCAGCACGGCAGCCGCGGCGGCGTCGCCTTGCACCTTCGGATCGACCCGCGGCGCCGCGCGCGCGGCGAGCTCGGCCACGTCCGCTCCGACCTCGGCGATCATGAGCGGCAGCTCCGCGGCGCGCTCGAACGCGCGGCCGAGCTCCTCGTCGCTCGCGCGCTCCCGCCGCAGCCGCAGCACCTCCGCGTACGCCTCCGCGTCGGCGTGCGCGAGCGGCGCCGCGCGCCGCCGCAGCGCCTCGGCCTGCGCCGCTGTCGTCGCCGCCTCGTCCCAGTCGTCGACCGAGATCCGGGCGGCCATCGCGACGAGGCCCGCGCCCATGGCAATCGCGAGTGCCGCCGCCGACCCACCCGCTGGCGCCGGCCCCGGCTGCGCGAGCATGTCCAGCAGCTCGTGGACGCGCTGATTGAGGAGCGGATCGTCGATCCGCGGATTCTCGCTCCTCAGCGCGAGTCGAGACGAGCGCGAAGCGCCTCGAGCAGCAGCGGATCGGGCTCGAAGCCCTCCGCCGCCAGGGCGCCTTCGAGATCGGCGAGAGCGCGCGCGCGGAAGCGGGCGTCCGCCTCGGCGCGCGCGACGATCTCGTCGATCCGGAGCCTCGCGAGCGGGAGCTCCTGGGCCGCATCGACCCAGCCGCGAGGTGCGGGCGGCAGGGCCGCCAAGAGCTCTGCAATCCGCTCCGCGTTGTAGCTCATCGACCTCTCGACGGAGTCATGGTCGCATTTCTTCCCTCCAGTGCAACACGAAGTTTCTCGAGGCAGCGGGAGATGCGGCTCGCAATCGTGCCGGGCGGGATGTCGAGCGCCTCCGCGATCGTCCGGTAGCTCTCGTCGCGCGTGAAGAACCGGTCGAGGATCTCGCGGCAGGTCTCGCTGAGCTCCGCGAGCGCCTCGTGCACGAGCAGCGCTTCGTCGAGCTGCTCGAGCGTCACGTCGACGGCCCCCTCGCCGAGGTCCTGGCGGTCGTCGGCCTCCTCACGGCCGACGGTCCGGAGGCGATCGATGCACAGGCGGCGCGTGAGCTGCGCGAGCCACGGCCGGATCGCTGCGTCGTCGCGTAGCCGCGCGAGGTGCTCGTACGTCCGCGCGAACACCTCCTGGAAGACGTCCTCCGCGTCGTGCTCCGGAAGGCGAAACGCCTGCACGGCGATCGCGTAGACGTAGCGCGAGAAGCGCTCCACGAGCGCGCGCCACGCGTCGTGGTCGCCGTCTCGGCAGCGGGCGACGAGCTGCGCGTCCGAGAGCTGCCGGGTCACGACGCCTCGTCGATCAAGATCCGGATCGTCGCGACCTCGCGGAAGCCGAGCCGGCGCAGGATCGGAAGCGACATGGAGCCCGCGTGGGTGACGAGCGCGGGTGTTCCGCGGGCGACGGCGGCGTCCCAGCGTGCGCGGACGAGCGCGCGGTACGCGCCTCGGCCGCGGGCGTGGGGGAGGACGCTGCCGGCGTAGAGAACGGCCGCGGCGTCGGTGAAGCGCGCCGTACCCATCCCGACCGGCTCGCCGTCGACGAAGGCGAGGTACCCCTCGTTCGGGCTCTCGCCATAGACGTCCTTCGCACGCGCGAGCGCCGCCTCGCGGCGGTCCTTCGGCATCCCGAAGACGTCGAACGCGATCTCGTGCGCGAGCACGTACTCCTCGAAGCCTTCGACGCGCCGCGCCTCGACGCCCGGCGGCGCGGCGGGAGGCTCCTCCGTGAGCACCATGCCGACGGCGACCGGCTCCTCGGCGAACGGCACGATGCCGAGCCGCTCGAGCCGCTCGACGAGGTCCGGCGGCGTCGCCGAGTCCGCGACCTCCCACGTGGAGGCGCGCCGGCCGCGCTCACGGACGATCCTGCGCACCTCCTCGACCGTCGGCTCGACCTCGTCCGCCTTCAGCCGAAATCGCTGCGCCACCGTGCTCTCGGGGTCGTCGCTGCGGCCGAGCCAGAGGGCGAAGCGGCCTGTGTCGACGAGCTCCTCGCCCGGCCCGAGCGGCACGTACGCGTTCGCGTTCTCAGCCAGCAGCCGGATCATGTTACCGAGAGTACAATCGCACTTCGCCTCGCGAAACCAAATGCGCATCATCCGGAGTGCGACCGAGGCCGAGGTCGTCGCCGCCTTTCTGCGCGGCGAGCTCGAGTCGTCCCGGTGGCGGGACCGGCTTCTGGCGCTGCTCCGCGAGGACGATGCGGACGCGTCAATCGTCGGCAATCCGCGGCTCGACGACGCGCGCGAGAACGACTATCGCGCGGCTCTGCTCGACCGCCATCGCGGCTGGCTGCGGCGCAAGGGGCTCTTCGACGGGCTGCCCGAGCGGATCGACTGGTCGCGAGCGGCGCTCGCGCCGGAGGATGTCCTCGCGATCGACTACATCGACTGGGACTGGTGGCTCACGCTCTCCGACGGCACGCGACGGCCGCTCGACGCGGCGGCGCGGATCCGCGCGAACGAGATCGCAGGCGTGACCGCCGAGGAGCACGAGCCGATCGCGGCGCGCCTGCGATCGCCCGAGCCACCGGCGGAGCTGATCGCCGTCGCGCTGCCCGATCTCTCGCGCCTCGTCGCCGTCGAGGGCCACGTCCGCCTGACGGCGTACGCGCTCTACCCCGAGTACCTCCCGGAGGAGCTCGAGATCTTCCTCGGCACCGCCCCGGACATCGAGCGGTGGAGCGAGTTCTAACGGGCGCTACTCGATGTGCAGCCACTGGAGCAGCGGGTCGAGGATGCGGATCGAGGGCGGCGTCTGCGGCCCCGGGCGCGGCACGTCCGGCTGTGCCAGGAACGAGCAGTTCTTGTAGTCGTCCACCGCGGTCTGCTGGCCGAAGTAGGTCTTCGACTGCGTCGCCTGCGCGATCTGGTCGACGACGGCCCAGGTCCCGATCTGGAGGTCGGCGAGCAGCGCGACCGCGCACGTGTCGGCGCCGAAGTTGATCACGAGCTCGCGGCGTGTCGCCGTCAGCTGCGTGGTCAGCGTCTTGACCTGCTTCTGGAGGGCGTTCACCTGCTTCGTCAGCGCGGCGATCTTCTTGTCGGTCGGCGAGGCCGCGCGAGCCGTGTCCGCGCGGGCTGCGACGCCCGCGAGCGTGAGGGCGACCGCGACGACGGCCGCCAGCTTGATCCTGTTCACGAGTTCCTCCTTTGGGCGGGGATGCCGAGATTCGAATCTAGCGCCGCAGCACGCGGGCTACCATGCCCCGACCCGGCGCCGTGGCCGAGAGGTTAGGCAGAGGCCTGCAAAGCCTCGTACAGCGGTTCGAGTCCGCTCGGCGCCTCTGCCGACCGAAGTCCGGCTCCGGCTTCGCCGGAGCCATGACGACTTCGGTCGGTTCGTGTTCTCGATGAGCGGTTGTGAGCCGACGCCGGCGAAGCCGGCATCGGCGGCTGTGGAGCTTATTTCTTCAGAGGCACTTCGCCTGTTGCTTCTCGATACCAGGCAACGACCTTCTTCGCGACCGCGCGATCGCGGTTGGTCCACTTCCGGCCCGTACGTTCGGGCCAGCGGCTTCTCCGAAAATCGTGCAGCGCGACGTGCACGTCGACGACGGTCGCCCCCTCGTGAAGGCTTCGCGCAAGGGCGAAGAGCCGAGGCTCGACGTCAGCCCGAAAAGCGGCATCCTGGAACGGGTCCCAGCTTTCCTGGAGCAGCTCGCTGAGCTGGTCGGCCCCGTTTGTCGACCACCACGCTCGCCATTCGCCTAGGAGCATCGACGGAGTATCCCGTCACGGGAGCGATTTCCGCCCCACCACCACCCAGACGAACCCGAACCAGGCGGCGGCCGCCAGGAACCACCAGTACCACCGGTGGTGCCCGGTGGCGAGGTTATAGAGCAGCCCGCTGCCGAGTGCGGCGAATACGATCGCTCGTAACCGCCACGGCAGGGCGCCGAACAAGATCATCGTCCTCATGGGCCGACCCGTCTTCCGGGAGCGGGAGCGGTCCCACAGGTACCAAGCCAGTCCGCCTGCGGGAATGGCGAGCCAGAACCAATGCGACCCGGCGGAGCCCCTAGGTGCGACGACCCCGATCACGTCGAAGCTGAGGGTACGTGGGATTGGACACGAGCAGCCGCAGCCCCACGTCATACTCGTCGAGCTTGCGCAGGTGACCATGACGCGCATCCCAGGTGCCGTCTTGGAGGTCGCGCTCGACCGCCCTTACGACGCGATTGACGACGTTCGGGGGCATCCGTGCGAAACCGGACGTCGAGCTGCGCGCCTGCGCGTCGAGTACCCGCTCGGGCTGAGCCCAGAAGGAACCGAGCATCCAGTCAGGCGTGCTGCGGGAAGCAGCACCTCCCACACGTCGACCTCCGCATGGAGCCACCGCGCGAGCAATTTCGGGCGTAGGGAAGGTGACGGGTGAGGGAGTCCAACGGGCTCCCTCAGCCTTTCGGCGCTCGCGGCGCTAGAAGTCGATTCGCATCACGAATCTTCGGGGCGTGGGGTGCCCGACCTCGGTAAAGCCGGCGGCGGTGAAGATGCTGCGGGTGCCGACGTGGATCTCGTCCCACGCGATCTTCTGGCCGGGCTGGGTGATCAGCGGGTAGGCCTCGAGCGCACGCGCGCCGCGTCGCCGCGCGAAGTCGACGGCCGCGCGCGCGAGCTCGTAGCTGATCCCTCGGCCGCGGAACCCCGCGCGGACGAAGACGCAGGTCACGGCCCAAACGGTCTCGTCCGTCTTGTCTTCCGCTCGGCCTTCCCACGGGACGCGGTTGTTGCGCACGAGGCCCGTGTAGGCCGTCCGCGGCTCGACCGCGCACCAGTCGACCGGCTCGCCGTCCCGGTAGGCGACGAGACCGCTCGTGGTCTCCGAATCCGGGTGGCCGCACTCCGTCTGCGCGCGCAGTCGATGGACGCGTTCCTCGACGGGAAACTTCCGGAAGGCCTCCTTCGGCCTCAGCTTGTACCGCTGGCACTGACAGTGCGCTGCGGCTCCACGCGGGCCGAACACGGCCTGGAGGTCGTCGCAGCTCGCCTCGTTGGCAGGCACGATGGTGAGGCCGTCCGTCATCGCCGGAGCTGGACACTAACGGTGCGGTTGTCGAACGCTGTAACCGCTTCGATGCTCGTGACATAGGGAGAGTGATGGGGCGGTTCGAGCAGCTCTACGAGGAACATCGCGAGGCCGTGCGAGCGTTCGTCCGGCGGAGGGCGCCGGAGTCGGTCGTAGACGACGTCGTGTCGGAGACGTTCCTCGTCTGCTGGCGCAAGCTCGACCGCATACCGGACGAGCCGCTGCCCTGGCTGTACGCGGTGGCGCGGAAGACGCTGGCCAACCAGCGTCGCCGGCTCGCGCGCGAGCAATGCATCGCCGTTGCCGACCCAGCGTCGGCGGCCGCGGAGCCGGAGCCCGTCGGAGACACGGTCCTCGCCGCGGCGTTCGCTTCGCTCTCGGAACGCGATCGGGAAGTGCTGCGGCTCGTCGCCTGGGAAGGACTGTCGCTCGGCGAGGCGGCGATCGTGCTCGGCTGTTCCGCGGTCGCGTGCCGCGTCCGGTACCACCGCGCGAAGACGCGGCTCGCGCGACGGCTCGAAGCGACTGAAGCCTTTCGACCACACCTGAAAGGAGCTACGAGATGAGCAAGGACGTGATCGCGCGACTCGCCGCTGCGAACCCGCTGCCGACGGGCGTACTGCCTCGGCAACCGGAGCCGCTCGTCGTCCCGACCCGGCGG
>DASUZD010000103.1:0-21157 GCA_036377055.1 Gaiellaceae bacterium
GAGCCGGCCCAGCGGCCCGCCCGCTCGTCCTCGCCCTCGCCGACCGGGCGCGTGCACGGCACGCAGCCGATCGACGGGTAACCCTGGTCGTGCAGCGGGTTGTAGGGGATCTCGTTGACGTAGACGTAGGCGTCGACGCGCTTGGCGTTCCAGTCGGCGAGCGGCTGGATCTTCCAGACGCCGTACCGCTCGCTCCACTCGACCTTCTGCGCCTGCGCCCGCGAGGGGCTCTGCTCGCGGCGGATGCCGGTGATCCACGCGTCGTAGCCCGAGAGCGCGCGCTCGAGCGGCTCGACCTTGCGGATGTGGCAGCAACGGTCGACGTCACGCTCCCAGAGGCGGTCAGGCGGATCGATCGGGCTGAACGACCTGAGCTCGAGCCCGTAGCGCTCGACGAGCCGGTCGCGCGTCTCGTAGGTCTCGGGGAAGAGGACGAGCGTGTCGAGCTCGACGATCGGCACGTCGAGGCCGAGCTCCGAGACCATGTGCACGAGGACCGAGCTCTGCCGCTGCCACGAACACGTGAGGCACATTCGGGTGCCGAACTCCGAGTACGCCCAGCGGAGAACGTCCTCCGCGGACATGGCCTCGAAGTCGAGGTCAGGAAGCGCCGGCGCGGTCGCCACCGATCAGCACCTCCTTCAGCGTGTCGCCGCGAAGCCCGAGGCGCAGCGTCTCGAGCGGGATCACCTCGTCGGGCGGGATGTTCCCGAGGTTGACCTCGGGGCCGAACTGCTTCACGAACCACGCCTGGCTCGACTTCGTCGGCGCCTCGAAGATCAGCGCGTGGAAGTCGACCTCGTGCGCGATCTCGTCGATCAGGCCGGTGCGCATCTCTCCAGTCGGGCGGTAGATGCCGGCCGTGCCGCCTTCGCGACCCTCCGTGATCACCTTCCAGGCGCCCGCCTCGAGCTCCTCCTTGATCCACTCGACCCAGAGGTACGGCGCGATGTTCACCTCCGCGTCCTTCGACCCGACCTCGGAGAGGACGGTGAAGTCGCGCGCGAAGTCGGCGATCAGCTCGAGCTTGCGCTCGCGCGGCAGCTCGATCACGCCGTCCGAGATCTCGACGTGCGTGAGCCCGAGCTCGCCGAGCCAGCGCTTGTACCCGTCCACCTTGTCCTGCGCGATCACGGCCTCGAGGAACGTGCCGCCGATGACGACCGGCTTACCGCGCAGCACGTCGAGCTTGCGACGCAGGTTCGGCGTCACGTACGACGTCCCCCAGCCGAGCTTGACGATGTCGATGTAGTCGCCGCTCGTCTCGAGGACGTCCTCCCAGGCACGAGGCCCGAGGCCCTTGTCGATCACGTGCGTCAGGCCGCCGTCGCGGGCGGCTAGTCCTAGGTCAAAGGCGTGCATAGAGCTCCTTCAGCTTCTCTTGTGCCCGTGTCTGGACGTCGTGGTAGAGCGAGTTGCCGTGCGCATCGATCCCGACCGTCAGCGGGCCGAAGTCCTTGACGCGGAACTTCCACAGGCACTCGGGCATGAGCTCCTCCCACGCGACCTCCTCGATCTCTTCGATCTGCGTGGTCTCGAGCGCCGCCGCCCCGCCGACGATGGCGAAGTAGACCATCCCGTGCTTCCGCATCGGCTCGATCGCGTCGTCCGGGAAGCCGCCCTTGCCGCAGATCGCGCGGACGCCGTAGCGCTCGCCGAGCGGCTCCGTGAAGCGCACCATCCGGGCGGAGGTCGTCGTGCCGATGCAGACCTTCTCGTACCGCCCCTCGCCGACCTTTCGCACCCCCGGCGCGGTGTGCAGGAGGAACGCGCCGCGCAGGTGCATCGGCGGCTCGACGCCCTGGTCGAAGATCCGGATCTGCGTCCGGTCGCGGATCCCGATGATGTGGCCTTGCACGACCACCTCGTCGCCGGCGCGGAGCTTGAGGATCTCGCGCTCGTCGGTGATCGGGAAGGTGACCTCGTGAGTGGTCATCACGCCTCGCGATCGAAGTCGACGGTGCCATCGACCGAGACGTGGGCGCTCGCGCGCCGCGCGGCCCAGCACTGGTAGTTGACGGCGACCGGATTCAGGGTCATGTGCGTGTCCGCGTGCTCGACGTGGCACTGGAGGACGGTGACGTCGCCGCCGAGCCCCATGGGGCCGATACCGGTTTCGTTCAGCAGCTCGAACAGCTCGTCCTCGAGCTGGGCGACCACGGGATCCGGGTTGCGCGTGCCGATCGGCCGCGCGATCGCCTCCTTCGCGAGATACATCGCGTAGTCGGCAGAACCGCCGATGCCGACGCCGACGATCCCCGGCGGGCAGGGCTTGCCCCCCGCGCCGACGATCGACTCGAGCACGAACTGCTTGATCCCCTTCACGCCGTCGGCGGGGACGCACATCTTCAGGAAGCTCATGTTCTCGGAGCCCGAGCCCTTCGGCACGCACTTCACGTCCAGCCCGTCCCAGTCGTCGACGAACTCCCAGTGCACGATCGGCAGCCGGTAACCCGTGTTCGGGCCGGTGTTCTCGCGCGTGATCGTGTGGACGGCGTTCGACCGGAGCGGGTGCTCGACGGTCGCGCGCTCGGTGCCGGCCTTCAGCGCCTGGTAGATCCGCGCCGGGTGGAGCGGAAAGCGCTCGCCGACGCGGCATGTGTAGACGGCGATCCCCGTGTCCTGGCAGACGAGGTTCGCCTGGTCGTCGGCGATGGCGACGTTGCGGATTATCGTCTGGAGCACGCGCTGGCCCGGGACGGACGTCTCCTTCGTGGCCGCGTCCGCGAGCGCGTCGCGCAGGTCTTGCGGGATGTCCTTCAGCGCCCAGACGTACAGGTGCGCTGCCGCGTCCTCGACGACTCCGGCGAGATCCGTCTCGACGACGCTCATGCCGGCATCCCGATCCCTTCCAGCTCGGCCCAGCGTTCGGCGAGCGCCTCCGGCGCGACCGGCTCGCGCCCGAAGTCGATCTCCGAGCCTGAAGCCCAGTGGGCGAGATCGAACTCGCCTCCCCCAGCTTCGAGGACGCGCCCCGAGAAGGTGCACTGCTCGGAGGCGAGGAAGAGAACGCCAGGGGCGACCTGCTCGGGCTCGAGCTCGCCCGGCTCGACGAGGCGAGACAGCATCCGGGTTCTCGCCGCGGGCGCGACCGCGTTTGCGCAGATCCCGTGCGGCTCGCCCTCGGCAGCGGTGACGATCATCAGCGCGAAGTGCGCCATCTTCCCGACGGCGTACGCGGCGAGTCCCGGCCGCGTCCGCTCCATCGACATTGCGCGTCCGGAGGTCGTGAAGACGAACCGCCCGTAGCCCTGCTCGCGCATCGGCGGGAACGCCAGGCGAGTCAGGTGGAACGGGGCGTCGACGTTGACGCGCCGAAGCCGCTCCCAGCTTCTGTGCGCATCGTCCAGCTCCTCGAAGACGACCAGGCCCGCGTTGTGGACGACGACGTCGAGGCGGCCGAAGCGGTCGAGCGCGAAGTCGATCGTCCGGCGGCAGCCGTCCTCGGTCTCGAGGTTCTCCGTGCACGCGGCGCCGCCGACCTCCCGCGCGACCGCGTTCGCGATCGTGGGGTCGCCTCCGCTGCCGTCCATCTCGACCCCGGCGTCGTGGACGACGACCGAGGCTCCTCGCGACGCAAACGCGCGGGCGTACGCGGTGCCGAGACCCCGCCCCGCGCCGGTGACGAGGACGACCCGGCCGTCGAAGCGGACGTCCGTCATGCCTTCGCCCTCTCGGCGGCGGCACGACCGGCGCGGCGGCCGAAGACGCAGCACTCGAGGAGCGAGTTGCCCATCATCCGGTTCCGCCCGTGCGTGCCGCCGGCGATCTCGCCGCACGCGTAGAGCCCCTCGATCGTCGTCTGCGAGTCGGTGTCGATGACGAGGCCGCCATTCTGGTAGTGGAGGACGGGGTAGGTGAGAATCCGCTCGCGAAGCGGGTCGATGCCCGCCGCACGGTAGCGCCGGAGCATGTACGGGAGCGAGATCTCGGCGTCTCCTTCCGGGATCCGCGTGGTGTCGAGGTAGACCGCGGGGCGGCCGTCCGGCGTCTCGACGCCGCGTCCTGCCTCGACCTCGTCGAAGATCGCGGACGAGACCGCGTCGCGCGGGCCGAGCGGGTCGGTGAACTCGTCGCCGTCGGCGTTCAGCAGCGTGGCGCCGTACGCGCGCGTCGTCTCCGGGATCGAGTAGCCCTGCATGTTCGGCGGCCAGGCGCCGCCGTTCGGGTGGTACTGGAGCGCGTCGAGGTCGCGTGCGCGGGCGCCGAGCTCCAGCGCCATCTTCGTCACCTCGCCCGTCGCGCCCGGGTGGTTCGTCGAGAGCTCGCCGCGCTCCTCGGCCTCGCGCCAGCAGCGACCTCCGGCGGCGAGGACGACGGTCGCGGCCTCGAGCTCCTCGTCGCCGCAGCGCGCGCGCCAGCCGTTCCCGGTCTGCTTGAGCTCCGCGAGCGGCGCGTGCGGAAACGTTGCGATCTGCGACGCCGCAACGGCCTCCCGGAGCGCCTTCGTGATCGCATGCCCGGTGCGGTCGCCGACCTGGAGCAGGCGCTTGCGGCTGGCGCCGCCGCAGCGTGCGAGGCGATAGCCGCCGTTCTGGCGCGTGAAGACGACGCCGAGGTCCTCGAGCCAATGGATCGCGTCCGGCGCCTCGCCGGTGAGCACCTCGACGAGGGCGCGGTCGGCCGTCTCGTGGGAGCTCTTCCAGACGTCTGCGGCGTGCTGCTCCGGTGAGTCGTCGGGCGCGAACGCCGCCTGGATCCCGCCCTGCGCCTTCGCCGAGTTGCAGGACTGGAGCGCGCCCTTGGTCGCAACGGCGACGCGAGCCCCGGCGCGGTCCGCCGACACGGCGGCGGCAAGCCCGGAGGCGCCGCTTCCGATCACGAGCACGTCGAAGGGCGAGGACGCAGCCACGAGTGTCACAGGTTATCTCACCGATTAGCTCGGGTTATTCAAGATCATCCCGGTACGTGCCGATAATCACGACGTCATGACGCGTGCGGCGCTCTTCGTCCTGATGCTCGGCGGTCTCGCGGTCTCCGGGTACACGCTCTATCAGAAGGACTTCCAGCCGAGGCAGGGCGGAACGGTCAAGCTCGTGCACGGCCAGGAGCTCGCGTTCATCGAGCTGACGGCGGCGGCGACAACCGAGTCCGAGGCGAAGTCGCTCGTCGGCACGTACAGCGAGACGAACCTGCGCAAGTTCAAGGATTTGAAGGTCGTCTACGCGAACGAGACGGTCTTCTGCCTCCAGGTCCACAAGGGCGGCGTGACCTACCATCTCGGCGGCCCTGGCGGCGCGCCCGCGGTGGGTCCCTGCTAGCCCCTACCAGATCGACTCGTAGAGTTCCGTGATCTCGGCGGCGGTCGCGGGTCGCGGGTTCGCCTTCGCTCCCGCGCGCTGCGACGCAGCCTCCGCGACGGAGGGAAGGTCCGCCTCGGGAACGCCAAAATCGCGTAAGCGCTCGAATCCCCCGAGTCGGGCGAGCTTTTCGGCCCGTGCAGCGGGGTCGTCGGTGCCGAGCGACTCGCCGAGCAGCGCGATCGCCTCTGGTGCGGCGGGCTCGTTGAACCGAAGCGCCGGCGGGAGGCAGAGCGCGTTCATCGCGCCATGCGGCAGCCCGTAGGCGCCGCCGAGCGCCTGCGCCATCGCGTGCCCGAGCGCGAGGCCCGAGCCGGCGAGGGCTCGGCCGGCGGCCTCGGCGCCGCGAAGGAGATCTGTTCGTGCATCGAGGTCGCCCCCGTCGGAGAGCACCCGCGGGAGCGCGCCGTCGATCGTCGTCGCGCCCCGAAGCGCCCACTCGTCCGCTTCCGCGTTGTGGCCGTGGACGTAGAGCGCCTCGGCGCAGTGCGCGAGCGCGTTCAGCGCGGTCCCGCCAGTTTCGGCGCGCGGCAGGCCGAGCGTGAGCGTCGGCTCGTACACGACTCCCTCGAGGTTCGCGCCGCCGCCCCCGCCGCGCATCTTCCGACGGGGGTCGCGAACACCGAAGTACCCCGTCCATTCCGCCCCCGAGTACGTGGTCGGCACCGAGACGAGCGGCAGCCCGGTCTGCGCGGACACCCGTTTCGCGGTGTCGATCGTCGATCCGCCGCCAAGCGCGAGCAGCACGTCCGCGTCGCTGACGTCGATCTCCTCGTGCGTCGGAAGCTCGCTCCAGCGTCCGGCGACCTCGACCGGCAGCTCCCAGCGTTCCGTCGCGAGCAGGAACGCGCGCCTGCCGGCGAGCATCTCCGGTAGGTGCTCGAGCCCCCAGCGGACGATCACGCAAGCCGCTCGCGCGCAAACTCGACGAACGCGTCGGCGTTGCGCGTCGCCGAGCGACCCGCGGCGCGCACGAGCGAGATCTCGCGCGCCGGCTCGAGGCCCTCGACGCGAGCGGCAGCGAGCGTGCCGGCGGCAAGATCCGTCTCGATCGCCGATCGCGAGATGAACGTGACGCCGTACCCGGCGCGGACGGCGCTCCGCACCGACTCCTGGAGGCCGAGCTCGAGCTGGGGCTCGAGCTCCTTGAGCCGGATTCCGGCACTCCGCAGCTCGTCCTCGATCACCTGCCGGACGCCCGCGCCCTCCTGCATCACGATCAGCTCCTCGCCGCGCAGCTCGTCGACCGAAGCCGTGCGGCCGGCGAGCGGGTGGTCCGGCGGGCACGCGAGCACAACCTCGTCGCGGAAGAACGGCTCGAACGTGACGCCGCGCTGCCGTCGCGCGGCGCCGACGATCCCCAGCTCGAGCTCTCGGCGCGCGACCCGGTCGATCACCGTCTGCGT
The DNA here is from genome assembly GCA_036377055.1 of Gaiellaceae bacterium. Classification (GTDB taxonomy): domain Bacteria; phylum Actinomycetota; class Thermoleophilia; order Gaiellales; family Gaiellaceae; genus DASUZD01. Next base: position 6,707 of record DASUZD010000103.1, read on the forward strand.
GTCGAAGACCGAGAGCGCGATCGTGACGCCCGGGTGGCGGCGCGCGAACTCGCACAGGAGCAGCGGCAGGACCGAACCACCGGGGCCGGACGACGCGCCGATCTCCAGCCGCCCATGCAGCTCACCGTCGTCGCCAGCCGCGACCTGCTCGACGAGCTGCTCTTCGAGCGCGAGCAGCTTTTGCGCGCCGCGGTAGAGCACGAGCCCTGCCTCGGTCGGCTCGACGCGCCGCCCCGAGCGGTCGAGCAGCCGCTGTCCGAGCCGCTCCTCGAGGGAGCGGATCTGGAGGCTCACAGCCGGCTGCGTGACGCCGAGCCGCTCCGCGGCCTGTGAAAAGCTCTTGCGCTCGACGACGGCACAGAAAGCCGCGAGCTGACGCGTATCCATAAGCGTTCATTATGCAGAGAACCATCGAAACGAACGCCACGATCGGGCGGCTAAAGGAACTGCGCCAGCGCGGGGTCATGACGAACGTGGACCTTGGCGCGCTCGAGCGGCTCTATCGCGAGCGGTACGCGAGGTTTCTACGCCTGGCCGAGGCGATCGTCCGCGACCCCGAACTCGCCCGCGAGGTCGTGCAGGAGACCTTCGCCCGCGTGATTCGCAGCCGGTCGAGGCACCGAGGCGAGGGCAGCGTCGAGGCATGGGTCTGGCGGACACTCGTGAACGCCGCTCGGAGCGCCGTCCGCGACCGCAGCCGGCGGGCGGTCGCCGTCGCCGACGTCCCCGAGCCGCGCGGAAGCGCCAACGGTCACGAACCCGACGACGGCGTTCGCGCCCTCGTGGCCGCCCTTCCTGAGCGGCAGCGCCTCGTCCTGTTCCTCCGCTACTACGCCGACCTCGACTACCGCCAGATCGCGGACGCGCTCGAGATCCAGGAGGGGACGGTCGCGGCGACCCTGAACCACGCGCACACCGCGATTCGGCGCGCGCTCGAGACGGAGGTGCACCCGTGACGAGTTCCGATCCCGCGATCGAGAGCCTGCTCCACGACCACGTCCCGCTGCGGGTCGGCGCGCCGCCCGACTGGCCCGACGTGCTGCGTCGCGCCGGCGCGAGACGAGCGGCCATCTCGCGCCGCCGCCGGATCATCCTTGTCGCTATGGTCGGCGCGACGCTGGGGGCGACGCTGACCCCGCTCGGCGGGGCGCTCGCCGCGCTCGGGCGCGACGCCTTTGACGGCTTTAGCTCCTGGCTCGGCGGCGCGCCTGGAGCGCCGGCGCCCGAGCGCGAGCGCGCGGGCTTCACGATCCGGAACGTCGCCTCCTACGCCTCGTTTCCGCCTGGGACGGAGCTGCGGCTGCTTCGCCGTCAAGCGGTGGGCGGCACGACGTTCAGCCTGCTCGGCTTTCGCGACGGCTCCTCCCTCTGCCTCCGTCTCGTCCGCCTCGACCGACCGGCGGCCCGCGGTGTCAATCAGTGCGTCACGACCCGCGAGCTAACCGAGACGCGAACGCCCGCGATCGTCGCCGCTCAAGCGCTGTTCCGCATCGACCGCACACGGCGGACGGTCGATGGCGTATTCGGGTTCGCGAAGGACGACGTGTGGGCGATCGAGACGCGGCGAGCGCACGGCCGCATCGCGCGCGTCCGCGTGGCGAGCAATGTCTTCCTGAGCCTGACCTACACCCGGAGCGGGACGATCCTGAAACCGCAACCGCTCGACCCGATCATGCAGGTATCGGCGCTGACGAAGACACATCGCCGCGTCCTGCTCCCGTTCGTCGCGAGCGATCTCGCGACGTATCCAGACGGCGTCCCGCGCGTCCCGAGCTTCCTGAAGCTCCCGTACGCGGAGGCCGGCGACCTGCCCGGGCCGACACGGGTGGGCCATCGGTTCGCCGGCGGCGGGATCTCCTGGCTCGAGCGCAAAGAGCCTCGAGGCAAGCCGTTCAGCGCGGACCCGCGCGTCGTCGGTTCCCTCAGCAACGTCCTCTTCGCGCGCTCGATCCGGCCCGACCCCGGGAACCCGCTTCGGGTCGCGCTCCTCCTCATGCGTGCCAGCTGGCCCGACCCTCTGGCCCCGCCGCACCAGCGCGTGCTCTGCGTGGCGACGCTCGAGCCGCTCTCGACCGGACCCGCACCGATCGCTTGCCGTAGCGAGACTCGCGACGGGCTCTTCGGCGCCGACGGGCCACTGCTCGTCACCGGAATCGGGCCTGGGCAGATGAACACGTACGTGGGCGCGGTGCCAGACGAGGTCGCCCGCATCGTGCTCTACCTCTCGAGCGGCCGGGTCGTCCCTGCGGCGCTGCGGGACAACGCATTCGTCGTCACAGCGCCAACGGCTCAGTTGCCCGGGAAGCTCGTCGCGTTCGACCGCAACGGCGCACCGATGGAGCTCGACGTCTTCCAGGGAGTGGCGAAGCCGGCGCCGTGCCCGACCTCGACCTTCCCGCCGCTCACCGCGCCCCTGCCGTCGCCGAGGCCGTACGAGCGGGTCGACCTCGCGGCCGGGACGATCGACGGGAAGCGCTTCTTCGGCCTCCGCCGCGACGAGGTCGAGGCCGTCCTCGGGAAGCCGGCCAAGGTGGTCCGGTCGTCGAGCAAGCCAACGCTCCTCTACGGCGCGAAGGGCTACGAGTCGGCCGCACTCATCATCGACTTCGGCCTCCGCGGCGGCGTCGACGCGCTCCAGCTCCACGGCGACCGGGTCCTCGACCGAAGGCTCGGCCACGCCCTGCGGATGGCGCCGCTCCAGCTCCAGCGGGCGCTCGCGGCACTAGAGCCCAAGTCGTACCACCTTCGCATTCCCTGGGGCGGGGTCCCGAGCCGCGGATGCGTCGGCGTCTTCGAGGCGAACGACGGGAAATCCGAGCTCGACTTCGGGATCAGCCCGTATCGCCCGCGGCATCCGTGGCTCATGCTCGCCACGCACGAGGCGATCGCAAGGGACGGCTGACAGGCGCCAGGTCTAGCATCCCCGCGTGGCCGTCGTGCCGGCGTCGAGGGAAGACTCGCTCGTCCAGCGGTACGAGCGGCTCGCGCAGCAGACGCCGGGCCGGCCGCTCGTCGACTTCGGCCTTCGAGCGCTCGACGTGGCGCTCGCGGCGCTCTTCGTCGCCCTCACGTTGCCGCTGACGCTGCCGATCGCGCTCGCGATCCTCGTGACGAGCGGGCCGCCGCTCTTCTACCGCGGCGAGCGCGTCGGGCGCGGTGGACGGATCTTCACGATGCTGAAGTTCAGGACGCTCCGTCGCGGCGCGGAGGCTCGGCTCGGGCCGTACCTCGGCCCGGAGCTCGTCCTCCGCACGCGCGCCGAGACGACCCGGATTGGCGCCTGGCTGCGCGCGACGCAGCTCGACGAGATCCCGCAGCTCACCAACATCCTGCGCGGCGACATGAGCTTCGTCGGGCCGCGTCCGATCCGGCCACGGTTCTTCGAGGAGCTCGCGGCGGACCTCCCCGGCTACTGGCAGCGGCTCGTCGTCCGGCCGGGGCTGACCGGCTTCGCGCAGGTGCGGAAGGGCTACGAGACGTCGATGGCCGAGAAGCTCGCGCACGACCTGGAGTACATCGCCGACCGGTCGCTCCGCCTCTACCTGCGGACGCTAGCGGCGACAGGCTGGCGCGTCTTCAGGCAGTTCCTCCGCGGGCTAGCAGGCCGTAGCGCTTAGACATCTTCCGGACGGACGACGGCCGATGCGTCGATCGCGTCTGGATTGACGCCGACAAGCTCCCACACCACGCACTCCGGACGCACGACGTCGTGGATGACGAACGGATCCGCAGCGGCTAGTTCCCGCGCCTCGTCGATGCCGCTACAGCGGAGCACATAGGCGGCATACGCATCGTCGACCGGCTCGGCGAACGCTCCTCCGAGCAGCACGACGTTCCGCTTGATCAGCGAGCTGATGAATCGCTCGTGCGCCGGCGCGTGGAGTTGATCGTCTCCGGCGTTCGCTCCGCCTCGGAGGATGACCAGGACATACGGCATTCGGATTCCAGCGTTAGACGTCGAGCCGCGAGTCTTCGAGGTCGAGGTCGCGCTCGACCTTGTGCATGATGTCGTCGTTGATGACGCCCGTGCGGCGCAGCTCCACCACCGCGCGTCGCTCGGCCTCGAGCAGCTCGCGGCGCAAGCGCTGGTAGTCCGTCGACCGAGCTTCGATCGAGCCGTCGTCGTCCGAGTCGAAGCGCGCAGCGAAGCGGTTCCGGCGGAAGCGATACATCCCGCGCATCCGTTCCGCGGTGTCCTCGCGCACCCACTCCTCGTCGACGAGCTCGTCGATCCGGGCGAGCGCCGCGTCGGCGGCCTTCAGGCGGGCCTTGGCCTCTTCCCGCGCCTCGATCCCGTCGTCTTCGAGCCGGAGCGCCCGGATCAGCGGCGGCAGCGTCATGCCCTGGAGGACGAGGGTCACGAGGATGACCGCGAACGCGAGGAAGACGATCAGCGAACGGCCGGGGAACGGCGCGCCGGCATCCGTCTGGAGCGGCAGGGCGAGCGCGGCGGCAAGCGAAACCGCGCCGCGCATCCCCATCCAGCCGATCAGCGCGGGCAGCTTCCACGCACCCGGCTCGCGCTCGTGCCGGATGAACATGAGCGAGGTGGCGGCGAGGCGGACGACGATCACCGTCGCCGCGATCAGCGCCGCGTCTCCGATCAGGCTCGCCGTCGATCCGGTGCGAAGGGCGTGCCAGATCGGGCGCAGCTGGAGCCCGACGAGCACGAAGAGGAGCGAGTTCGCGAGGAAGGTCAGCGTCTCCCACACGGGCAGTGCCTGGAGACGCATCGCAGGCGTCGACAGCTCCGGGCTCCGCCAGCCGGCGTAGACGCCCGCGGTCACCGCCGCGAGAACGCCTGAGACGTGGAGGGCGGAGGCCGGGATGTACGCGAAGTAGCCCGTCAGGAGCGAGATCGCAATCTCCGCCGGGATGTAGTCGAGGCGGATGCGCACCTGAGCGACAAGCCAGCCGACCGCGAGGCCCACTGCGACGCCGCCCAGGACGCCGCCCACGAAGATCGCTCCCCCGTGGAGGAGCGAGAACGACCCGCTGAGGACCGCGACGACGGCGACGCGATAAACGGCGAGCGCAGACGCGTCGTTGATCAGGCTCTCGCCCTCGACCACAGTCACGACCCGGCGCGGGACGCCGAGGCGGCGCGCGATCTCCGTCGCGGCGAGCGGGTCGGTCGGAGCGACGACCGCCCCGAGGACGAAGGCCGGCGCCCAGCCGAGCCCGACGACCGCGTGCGCGACCGCGGCGACGACGACGACCGTGGCGAACACCAGCCCGACGGACAGGATCGAGATCGGCCGGACCTTGGCGCGCAGGTCGCGGAGCGACGTGAAGAACGTCGCCGAGTAGAGAAGCGGCGGGAGCACGCCGACGAGAACGAGCTCGGGCGGAAGCTGAGGGTGTGGCAGCCCCGGCACGAAACCGAGCGCGAGGCCTCCGAGGACGAGGAGGATCGGGTACGGCAGACGAAGCTTCGGGACGAGCGCGAGGAGGCCCGCGACGGCCGCGAGCAGCAGGAGCAAGACGAGCTGCTCGTGGGTTCCAACGTCCATGACGGGACGATACGCGGGGCACGAGCTTCGGCCTAGACTCCGCTTCCGTGTGCGGGATCTGCGGAATCGTCTCGGCGCGCGGTTCCGTCGACCGCTCGCGGCTAGAAGCGATGAGCGCGACGCTCGTCCATCGCGGGCCCGACTCCGACGGGACGTTTCTGGACAGCGGCGTGGGTCTCGCCGCGCGCCGGCTGTCGATCATCGACCTCGCCGCGGGCGACCAGCCGATCGCGAACGAGGACGGCAGCGTCCATGTCGTCCAGAACGGCGAGATCTACAACCACGAGGAGCTCCAGCGCGAGCTCGAGCGTGTCGGCCACCGCTTCCGCACGCATTGCGACACCGAGGTGCTCGTGCACCTGTACGAGGAGGAGGGCGACAACTTCGCGCGGCGGCTGCGCGGTATGTTCGCCGTTGCTCTCTGGGACTCGCGGCGATCGCGGCTCGTGCTCGCGCGCGACCGGTTCGGGATCAAGCCGCTCGTCTACCGGCACGTCGGCGACGAGCTCGCGTTCGCGTCGGAGCTGCGCGCGCTCCCGCGTGGCGAGATCGACCTCGACGCGCTCGAGGCGTTCCTCGCGTTCAACTCCATCCCGGCGCCGCTCACGATCTTCCGCGAGTGCCGGAAGCTGCCGGCGGGGCACGTGCTGGTGTGGGAGGCGGGCGAGATCGCGTTGAGCCGGTTCGCGCGGCCGGCGCCGGCGTCGGAGGACGGGCTTCGGCGCGACGATGGCGCCGAGCTCGTCGAGGAGCTGCGCGCGCGGCTGCGCGACTCGGTGCGCGCGCATCTCGTGAGCGACGTGCCCGTCGGCGTGCTGCTCTCGGGCGGCGTCGACTCGGCGACCCTGGCGGCGCTCGCGGCGCAGGAGTCCGGCGAGCCGCTGCGCACGTTCTCGATGGGGTTCGAAGAGCGGTCGTTCGACGAGCTGGCCGGCGCGCGGCTCGTGGCGGAGCGGTACGGGACGCAGCATCGCGAGCTGGTGCTCCGGCCGGACGCGGCGCAGCTGCTTCCAGCCTTGGCGGACGCGTTCGACGAGCCGTTTGCCGACTCGTCCGCGCTCCCCACGTATCTCGTCTCGCAGCTTGCGGCTTCGGACGTGAAGGTGGCGCTCTCCGGCGAGGGCGGAGACGAGCTCTTCGGCGGCTACTACACGTATGCCGCCGACCTGCTCGCGCTGCGGGTCGGCGCCCTTGCGCGCTTCGCGAGCCCGGTCGTCGAGCGGCTGCCGAGCTCGAACGCGAAGGCGAGCTTCGACTACCGGGCGAAGCGATTCGTCCGCGCGGCTCACCTGCCGCCCCTCGAGCGGCACCACGCGTGGAAGGAGATCTTCTCGGCCGATGCGCGGGCGGAGCTGCGCGGCGCGGAGTCGGCGGTCGACCCGGTGGACGCGCTGCGCGCGCGCTTCGCGGAGACCGAGGGCGCCCCGCTCCTCGCTCGCCTCCAGGACGTCGACCTCGGCGTCTACCTCGTCGACGACCTGCTCGTGAAGACCGATCGCGCGTCGATGGCGCACTCGCTGGAGGCGCGGGTGCCGTTCTGCGACTCGGTCGTGTCGAACCTCGCGCTCGCGCTGCCCGATCGGCACAAGGTGCGCGGGCTCTCGAAGAAGGTGCTGCTCAGGCGCGCGGTCGAGCCGCTGCTGCCGCGCTCGATCGTGCACGGCCGCAAGCGCGGGTTCTCGATCCCGGCGGCGGCGTGGCTGCGCGGCGAGCTGGAGCCGTTCGCGCGCGGCACGCTGTCCGCCGACACGCTCCGGCGGCAGGGGTTCTTTCGTCCCGACGTCGTGGGGCGGCTCGTCGACGACCACGTCGCGGGTCGCGAGGACCGGAGCCGCCAGCTCTGGGGGCTGCTCGCGTTCACGCTCTGGTACGAGCGGCACCTCGAGCGGACGCCTGGCGCGCTCCGCGACGCGCAGGTGCCTGAGGTCTTCGCCGAGCGTTGACCAGTCGCGCGCCAGGTCACGGGGGAAACCTCCCGGTTTCCCCCGAACCCCCTTCCACCGGTCCGCTGACGCGGACGAGACGCTCCGCGACCGCCGCGCGGCCGTCCTCTTCGGCTGCGCCGGGTCGCGCGGGAAACCTCCCGGTTTCCCCCGAACCCCCTTCCACCGGTCCGCTGACGCGGACGAGACGCTCCGCGACCGCTTCGCGGCCGCTCCACGTCTGGGTAGACATGACCGCGTCCGCGCACGTGCTCGTGTTCAGGCCGCTGATCCGTCTTCTTCGGGAGCGCGGCGACGAGGTCGAGATCACCGCGCGCGAATACGCCCAGACGCTTCAGCTGCTCGAGCTGCACGGGCTCGAGGCGGAGGTGATCGGCCGGCACGGCGGCCGCTCGCGGCTCGGGAAGGCGCGGTCGCTCGCGTCGCGGCTGCGCGCGCTCCGCCGTTGGGCACGCAGGCGATCGTTCGACGTCGCCCTCGCGCACGGCTCCCACGAGCTGACCATGACCGCCCGCCGGCTCGGCATCCCGAGCTCGACCACATTCGACTACGAGTTCGCGTGGCTCCAGCACCAGCTGGGCTGCCGCGCCGCGACGAAGGTTGTCGTCCCGGATTCGATCCCGGTCGAGCGCCTGGCGCGGTACGGCGCCGAGCCGCCGAAGCTCGTCCAGTACCCGGGGCTCAAGGAGGAGTACTACCTCGCCGACTTCCAGCCCGATCCGTCGGTGCTCGAACCGTGGCCGATCGACCCGCAGCGCGTGCTCGTCGTCCTGCGCCCGCCGCCGGACGTCTCGCTCTACCACCGGCACTCGAACCCGCTCTTCCCGCAGACCGTCGACTACCTCGGCCGGCACGAAGGCGTGCACGCGGTCGTCCTGCCGCGGACGGAGGAGCAGCGCGAGTACGTGCGGTCGCTCGAGCTTCCGTCGGTGATCCTCCCGGAGCGGGCCGTCGACGCCCAGAGCCTCATCGCCCTCGCAGACCTGGTCGTCTCGGCCGGCGGGACGATGAACCGCGAGGCGGCGGCACTCGGCGTCCCGGTCTACACCACCTACGGCGGGCGGCTCGGCGGCGTCGACGAGGCGCTGATCCGCGACGGCAGGCTGGCACCGCTCACCGATCCGCGGGCGCTGGAGCTAGCGAAGCGAGCCGACGCCGGCGGCGACGCCCGCATCAGGCGCGACCCCGGGCTCATGCTCGACCTCCTTCTCTCGGCGCTCCCGCAACACCGCTAGCACCTCGTCGCCGTAGCGCTCGAGCTTCGTCGGGCCGACGCCCGAGACGAGCGCGAGCTCGGCGAGGCTCTGCGGCCGCTGCGCAGCGATCGACGCCAGCGTCGAGTCGTGGAAGACGACGAACGCCGGCACCTCGTCGGCGCGCGCCCGCTCGAGCCGCCACGCCTTGAGCGCACGCACGTCGGGTGGAAGCTCGGCCTCCGGCACCCGCGACAGCCGCTCGGCCGGCAGAGGCCGCTCGACGCCGAGCTCGCCCAGGAAGCGGCTCGGCCTGCCGCTCCACGTCACGCAGAGATGCCTTCGCGCGCGTGTCAGCCCGACGTAGAGGAGACGGCGTTCCTCGGCAAGCGCCTCCGGCGTCCGCGCCTGTCGGATGGGCAGCTCCTTCTCTTCGAGCCGCGGCAGGAAGACGGCGTCGAACTCGAGGCCCTTCGCCCGATGCAGGGTCAGGAGGTGCACGCCCCCGACGGCGCTCTCGCCGAACCGCCGCTCGAGCTCGGCCTCGAGCTCCGAGACGTCGTCGAGCTCCGACGCGATCGCAACGATCCGCGCGAGGTCGTTCTGCCGCGTCAGCTCGCGCTCGCCCAGGCCCTCGGGCGGCTCGTCTACCCAGCCGAGCTCGCGCGCGACCCGTGGGACGACCTCGGCCGTCGGACCGCTTGCGCCGCGGAGGCGCTTCAGGAGCCCGCGCGCGGCCTCCCGCGCGAGAAGCGACGCACCCTGGAACGGGATCCCCGCCTCGTGGAGAGCCTGCTCGAAGTCGGCCGAGCGCGCGTTCGTCCGGCACAGGATCGCCATCTCCTCGAGCGGGACGCCGTCGCCGTGGAGTGCCCGCACCCGCTCCACGATCAGCTCGTCCTCCGCGGCCGGGGTCGCGAACCTCTTCAGCTCGGGCTCGGGACCGTCGGGACGCGTCGCCCGCAGGGTCTTCTCCGCGCCTCCGAGCCGCGGGACGAGCTGGTTCGCGAGCTCGAGCACCTGCCGTGACGACCGGTAGTTCGACTCGAGGCGCACGACGAGCGCCTCCGGGAACCGCGACGGCATCCCGAGCAGGTACTCCGGAGTCGCGGCCGTGAACGCGTAGATCGACTGGTAGTCGTCGCCGACGGCGCAGAGGTCGTCGCGCGCGCCGAGCCAGCGCTCGAGCAGCGACTGTTGGAGGAGGTTCACGTCCTGGTACTCGTCGACGGTGAACGCGACGTACCGCGCCCGCACCTCGAGCAGCGCGGTCTCGTCGTCGTCGAGGAGGCGGATCGCCAGCTCGAGCAGGTCCTCGAAGTCGACGGCGCCCGCGTCGCTCTTGCGGCGCTCGTACTGCCGGAAGACGCGCTCCATCAGGTCGACCGGGATCGGCGGCTGGTGGTCGCCGAGCGACGCGGCGTACGTCGACGGATCGAGGCGCCGGTTGCGGGCCCACTCGACCTCGGTCGCGAGGTCGCCCGCCGGGCGGAATCGATACGGCCGCGGGAGCGAGTTTCCGATCTGGCGCAGGAGGAGCGCCTTCGAGGCGAGGATCCGCCCAGGGTCGTGGCCGAAGAACCGGAGCTGCGCGAGCGCCGCGGAGTGAAAGGTGCGCGCGCGGACGCCGCCTGCGCCGAGCTCCGCGAGTCGCGACCGCATCTCGCCGGCCGCCTTGTCCGTGAACGTCACCGCGAGGATCTCCTCGGGACGGAAGGTCCGGGTCGCGACCTGGTACGCGATCCGCCGGGTGATCGTCGTCGTCTTGCCGGAGCCCGCGCCCGCGAGGATGCAGACGGGTCCGCGGACAGCCTCGACAGCGCGCCGCTGCTCGGGGTTCAGGCCGCTGAGGATCGCCTCCGTGCTCACCGTTCCACCCTAGAGCCGCCGCGGGACGGAGCGGCACGAAGAGACGCACGGAAGCGTCACGAGCGTGTGCCGGAACTGTAAGAACGGCCGCGAGCGGATCGTTCGCGCGGCGTCGCGGGGATAGAAATCTTCGGGTGCACGACGAACCGCCCGACGACCGTGAGCTCTCGTACGAGTTCGACGTCTCGCCCGAGGCCCGGATCGGCCTCTACGCGAACATGCTCAGCGTGTGGTACTCGCCGTATGAGTTCGCGTTCGATTGGGGCCTTAGCGGGCCTCCGCAAGCCGAGGATGAAGACGATCCCGCATCGCCGCTTCACATCCGCGGCTCAGTCGTCGCACGTGTGCGAATCCCGGTCGGCCTCGGATTTGACGTGATGCGGGCGCTCAACCAAGCTATGGCCGGTTACGAATCCATCTTCGGCGAGATCAGGCGGCCACTTGAAGAGGACGAACCCGACAACTTCACTGACGAGACGTGACATCACCGTGATGGTCACCAAGCGCGTCACGTATCACGATGCGCCGATTCCGGGCGCGACGTCTTACAGGATCGTCTTTCGGAAGAAAAAGCCCGACTAGGCTGACGGCGTCTCGGCGCGGTCTACCACCGTCGCCCCGGCGAGCCGCGGCTCGCGCATCATCGTGGACAGCCGCGAGATCACCTCGAGCGTCTCGCCGGCCTCGACCAGCCGCTCGAGCTCGACCAGCTCCTCGTCGAGCCACGCTGCGTCGACCGGCCCACGGCTGACGCGCAGGATCTTGGCGAAGCCGGTCTCGCTGACTTCCTCGTCGCCGCCCCAGAGCTCCTCGTGGAGCTTCTCGCCCGGCCGGACGCCGACGATCTTGATCGCGATGTCGCGGTCCGGCTCGTGGCCCGACAGGCGGATCATGTTCCGCGCGAGGTCGATGATCTTGACCGGGTCGCCCATGTCCAGGACGAACACCTGCCCGCGGCCGCCGATCGCCCCGGCCTGGACGACCAGCGACACCGCCTCCGGAATCGTCATGAAGAATCGGGTCATGTCCGGATGGGTCACCGTCACCGGCCCGCCCTTCGCGATCTGCTTCCGGAAGATCGGGATCACGCTTCCCGAGGAGCCGAGGACGTTTCCGAATCGAACCGCGACGAAGCGCGTCGGGACGTCGTCCCGGTGTCCCCACGCCTCGACGATCCACTCGCAGAGCGCTTTCGACTGGCCCATCACCGTCTTCGGGTTCGCCGCCTTGTCGGTCGAGACGAGCACGAAGCGCTTCGCGCCGAACTCGACCGCGACGTCGACGACCGCGCGCGTCGCGATCACGTTGTTCCGCACCGACTCGAGCGGGTTCGACTCCATCAGCGGCACGTGCTTGTACGCGGCGGCGTGGAAGACCACGCTGGGGCGGTAGCGCTCGAAGACCTGGCGCATCTTCGCGCGGTTCTTGACGTCGCCCAGCACCGGCGCGACGGCCGCGAAGCCACGCTCGTCGACGAGCTCGCGCTCGATGTCGAAGAGCGGCGTCTCGGCGTGGTCGACGAGGACGAGCCGGCGCGGTTCGAGCCTCGCGATCTGCCGGCAGAGCTCGGCGCCGATCGACCCGCCGGCGCCGGTGACAACGACCGTCTCGTCCTTCAGGTACTCGGCGACCTTCTCGAGCTTGACCTCGACCTGCTCGCGTCCGAGCACGTCCTCGACCTGGACCGGGCGGATCTGCGCGGCGAGGTTGAGGTCGCCGGAGATCAGCTCGTACAGGCCCGGCAGCGTCTTGACGGGGACGCCCTCCTCGCGCGTGATGTCCACGATCCGCTGGCGCACCTCGCCCGAGGCCTTCGGGATCGCGATCAGCACCTCGTCGGGGCGGTTGTCGCGCAGCACATGGCGCAGGTCGGCGATCGTTCCGAGGACGCGAATCCCGCGGACGCGGCGGCCGCGGTGCCGCGGGTCGTCGTCCACGTAGCCGATCGGCGTGTAGCCGAGCTCCGGGTTCCGGCGCATCTCGTCGACCGTCAACTGGCCCGCGCTCCCGGCTCCGACGATGAGCACCTCCTTGCCGCGCGCGACGAGCCCGCCGGCCGACGGCCGCTCGAAGATCGTCCGCGCGAGCAGGCGCACGCCGGTCACGAGCGCGAGCGCGAGCAGCCCGTCCATGATCCAGACGAGCCGCGGCAGCCGGATTCCGCTCACCGGCGAGAAGAAGTAGACCGTGATCCCGGCGAGCACCCATGCGACGACGAGGCCGAGCACCGCGTGCCACATGTCGCGCGTCGAGAAGTACCGCCACCAGCGGTTGTAGAAGCCGAAGAGCACGAAGACGACGAGCTTGATCGCGACGACGACCAGGATCGTGCGGCGCAGCAGCGTCTCGTAGTACGGCGGGATTCCGTGGTCGAAGCGGAGGTAGAACGCGAGGTACCACGCGACCGCGACGAGGATCGCGTCGCCCGCGAGCTGCCAGATCCGATGGCGGGTGATGGGGATCACGAGGGCACGCCGGCCGGGACCGCCTCGCGCACCGCGGCGACGACCTCGCGCTGTGTCGCCTCGTCGATGCCGGCCCAGAGCGGCAGGCAGACGTTCTCGCGGGCCGCGCGCTCCGTCTCGGGAAGGTCGCCTTCGCGGTAGCCGAGGTGTCGCAGCGCGGGCTGGAGATGGAGCGGCGTCACGTAGTAGGCCGCGTGGCCGATCCGGCGGTCGGCGAGCGCCGCCGCGACGCGCTCGCGCTCGGCCGTCCGCACGCAGTACATGTGGTAGACGTGGCCGGGCTCGTCGCGCGGCAGCTCCACAAGCTCGCCGAGCCCGAGCTCGGCGTACCGCGCGGCGGCCTCGCGGCGCAGCCGGTTCCACTCCGGCAGGTGCTCGAGGAAGAGGCGGAGCGCTGCGGCCTGGAGCTCGTCGAGCCGCGAGTTGTAGCCGATCAGCTCGAACTCGACCTTCGCGCGCGAGCCGTGGAAGCGGAGCAGGCGGATCCGCTCGCCGAGCTCCTCGTCCGTCACGGCCACGAGCCCGCCGTCGCCGAGGCCGAAGAGGTTCTTCGTCGGGAAGAAGCTGAAGGTCGACGCGACGCCGGTCGTCGCGACGCCGGCGGCGCCGAAGGCCTGGGCGGCGTCCTCGACGATCGGGATCCCGAGCTCCGCGAGCCGGTCGAGCGGCATCGGCCGGCCGAACAGGTGCACGGGCATGATCGCCTTCGTGCGCTCCGTGACCCGCGCGGCCACGTCCTCGGGAGCCAGGTTGAGCGTGACAGGGTCGATGTCGGCGAAGACGGGGGTCGCGCCGCGGCGAGCGATCGACTCGGCGGTCGCGTAGAACGTGAATGCGGGGCAGATCACCTCGTCGCCCGGTCCGATTCCGAGCGCGTCGAGCGCGATCACGAGCGCATCGGTGCCGTTCGCGACCCCGATCGTCTCCGGCACGCCGAGGAACTTCGCGGCCTCCTCCTCGAACGCCTTGACGTTCGGCCCGAGGATGAAGACGCCGGCCTCCAGCACCTCGGCGAGGCGGTCCTTCAGCTGCGAGAGGATCGGCGCGTACTGCGCTTTGACGTCAACGAGCGGTATCGGCCGCACGGCGAGCGAGTCTAGCCGAGCGCCAGCGCAGCACGACCCACGCGACGGTAGCGACGACCGCCAGCGCGACCGCGTAGTCGACGAAGCGGAAGTCGCTGTGGAAGCGCTCCCAGCTCCGGCCGACGGCCCAGCCGGCGCCGGCAAGGGCGAAGCACCAGATCGCCGAGCCGAGCAGCGTCAGGATCGTGTACGCGGCGAGCCGCATCCGGAAGACACCGGCGGGGATCGAGATGAACGAGCGCACGACCGGCGTGACCCGGCCGATGAAGACCGCCCAGTCCCCCCAGCGCTCGAACCAGCGCTCCGCGCGCACGAGCTTGTCCGCGGAGAGGTGGAAGAGGCGGCCGCGGCGCTCGAGCAGCGGCCTGCCGCCGTACGCGCCG